>JAISTX010000066.1 GCA_031272365.1 Eubacteriales Family XIII. Incertae Sedis bacterium | reverse complement strand
GTCGTCGTTGAACAGCGCGGGGAAGCCCGTGCCCGTGCGCATCAGCGCGACCGCTTCCTCCCAGAAGGCATCCGGCATATCTTTCGTGCACCGGAGCGACACGAGCGGCTGGTCCATGCGGATGTCGTAGGACGCCTTGAGGCAAAACAGCGTGACCGCGTTGCCGGCAAACCGGCCCAGGCGGTCGCAACCGCCCAGCGTCACGTTCTGGAACCCCTCCCGCATCCGGGAGAGCTTGAGCCACAGGGCGCAGATCAGATCCTGCGCCTCCCCCTCCGTGATCCGCCCGCTTCCCAAATCCCGCTCATAGTACGGGTAGAGGAGCTGGTCGAGCCGCCCGAGCGACAGGGATCCGGACTGGCTTTCGCAGACGATGACGTCGTGGACGAGGAGGACCATCTGCACGGCCTCGAAAAAATCCGCGGCGGGTTTCTCCGTCAGGTTGCGGCACGCGTTCGAAATGCGCAGCAGCGATTTCCGCCAATCGGGCGACCGCGTCTCGTGCGCCAAGGCCAAAGCCTGGTCGGCATAGCGTAGGAAATACCCTTGCGCCGCACGGCAAACCATGAGCATGTTTTCGACACATTCCCGGCGTTCCCGGTCCGCGCCGTGCCGCTCGAGGCAGGCCTCCCCTTCGCGGATCGTGGCCGCCAGACCATGCGCGACCAATTTCCGGTAGCCCGCGACGAGATGCCCGCTCCCCCACCGGACAAACAGCCGGCAGTCGCAGGCGTGCTGGAAACGCCCGAGCAGTGCCGCCTCCGGGCTGCCCGCCGCCAGTGCCTTCAGCGCCATGCAACGCTCGATCTCGATATCCGTAGCAAAGGGGTCGGCATTGCCGGCCCCGTACAGATGCTTGTCCACTTTGCGGTTGTGGTAAGGCAGCGTGTCCGTGTAGTCGTAGTACTCCACATTGCCCGCCAGAAGGTCGTACTCCCGGACGAGGATCCGCTTCTTCTCCAGGAAGGCGCACAGCCCCAGCGCGGTCTTCCGCGCCGCGCTTTCGCCTTCGTGCGCGCGGAACACCTCCCGGTAGACCTGCCCCCTCTCATCCAGGTCGCGCTGCGCCCTGTAGTCTTCCTCGAAGCGGTCCGCCAGATAGGCGATCCTTTGGGATAGGGCCTTTGGTCTCATCACGCGATGCGTGTCTTGTTTTGCAGGCTGTCGAAGCCGACCGCGAGGATCAGGACGATGCCCTTGATGACCATCTGCATGTAGTCGTGGACGTCGAGCAGGATCATGCCGTTGGTCAAAACGCCGATGATGAGCACGCCCGCGATGACGTTGGACATCTTCCCGTAGCCGCCCATGATGGACACGCCGCCGAGCACGACGCACGTGATGACGTCGAACTCGTAGCCGAGGCCCGCCGTCGGCTGCGCGCTGTTCGTGCGGGACAGCATCACGATGCCCGCCAGGCCCGCGAAGAAGCCGGAGAGCGTGTAGACGAGGTATTTGATGTTGCCGACGCGGATGCCGGACAGCTTCGCCGCCTCCTCGTTGCCGCCGACCGCATAGAAATATCGCCCGAAATACGTCTTGTTCAATATGAAGCTGCCGACGGCGAAGCAGACGGCCATGATGATGACCGGCACCGGCACCGGGCCCACGTAGCCCTGGCCGATGAATTTGAACGCCGGGTCAAACCCGTTGATGGGCACGCCCTTGCATAGCAGGTACGAGGCGCCGGCGAAGATCGTCTGCGTGGCGAACGTGGCAATAATGGCCGGGATGCCGATCGTCGACACGAGGAAGCCGTTGAAGAAGCCGATGGCGATGGAGATGGCGAGCGCGAGCACCACCGCCGAGACCATGCCGAACCCGGCCTTCACCATCAGGTAGGCACAAAACACGTTCACGAACGTGATGATGGAACCCGTGGCAAGGTCGATGCCCGCGAGCAGGATGACGAAGGTCATGCCGATCGAGGCGATGCCAAACATCGACACCTGGCGGCAGATCAGGAAGATGTTGTTCGCCGAAAGGAATTTGTCGCTCGTGACGGTGAAAACGATGAACATCACGATGAACACGAGCCAGATGGCCCGGTCCTTCAGGACTGCAACAACTGCGTCGCGGTTGAATTCAGACTCTCTCATTTTACGATGCCTCCTTGGCGGCAGACGCCATGCGCATGATGGTATCCTGGTTGAATGCTTCCTTTTGCAGCTCGCCCGTGATGCGGCCCTCGGCCAAAACGAGGATCCGGTCGGACATGCCCATGAGCTCCTCCATCTCCGAGGAGATGAGCAGCACGGTCTTGCCCCCTATGGCGAGGTCGTTGATCAGTTTGTAGATCTCGTATTTTGCGCCCACGTCGATGCCGCGCGTGGGCTCGTCGAAGATGATCAGCTCCGCGTTGGCCGCGATCCACTTGGCGAGGATGACCTTCTGCTGGTTGCCGCCGGAGAGGTTTTTCACCTCCTGCCGGAGCGTCGGCGTCTTGATCATCAACTCGTCCTTGTATTTGACGGCCGTGTTCGATTCGGTCTTGGAGTTGATCACGGACAGGCGGGATATCCGCCCGTAGATCGGCATGTTGATGTTGTTTTTGACCGAGATGCCGAGCAGCACGCCGTGCCGCTTCCGGTCCTCGGGCACGAGCGCGATGCCGAGGTCGATCGCCTCGCGCGGGGAGCGCGGGTTGATCTCCTTGCCCTTGTAGATGATTTTCCCGCTCGTTTTCTTTGCCGCGCCGAAGATCATCTGCGCGAGCTCCGTGCGCCCCGCCCCCACGAGGCCGCCGAGGCCCAGCACCTCGCCCTTGCGGATCTTCAGGTTGATGTCCTCGTCGCCGTTGCCGCATACGTCCTGCATCTCCAGCACCACCTCGTCCGTTGTGCAGTTTGGGCGCGGCGGGTAGGACTCCGTCAGCTCGCGCCCCACCATCAGGTGGATCAGCTCGTCGATGTTCGTGTCCTTCGTGTTCAGCGTCTTGATGTACTCGCCGTCGCGCAGGACTACGACGCGGTCGGACAGCCGGAAGATCTCCTCCAGCCGGTGGGAGATGTAGATGATCGACACGCCCTTTTCCTTGAGGAGCGCGACGACCTTGAACATGCTCTCCACCTCCGCGCTCGTCAGCGGGGCCGACGGCTCGTCCATGATGAGGATCTTCGCGTCCTGCTCGATCGCCTTCGCGATCTCGATCATCTGCTGGTACCCGACCGTCAGGCGCCCGACGAGCGTCTTCGGGTTGATCTTGATGTTGAGCTGCGCGAAGGCCCGCTCGGCCTCCCTCTCCATCGCGGCTTTGTCGACAACGAAGCCCTTCTTGATCGGACGGCCCAGAAACAGGTTTTCTGCAGCGGACAGGCCTTTTACATTATTGAATTCCTGGTAAATGATTGCGATGCCGTTTTCCGCGGCGCGTTGGGGGGTCATGCTCGTGAACTCCTTGCCGTTCACGATGATCTTGCCGGAAGTCGGTATGACCGCGCCGGAGCAGGTCTTGATCAGCGTCGACTTCCCCGCGCCGTTCTCGCCGACCAGGGCGAGCACCTCGCCCTTCTTGACCTCCAAGGTGACATCCTTCAGCGCGACGACGCCGGGGTATTCCTTGCGGATGTGCTGTAGCTGTAGTACGTACTCGTCTTCCATGATCGATACCCTCATCTTCTCTGACAGGCAGAGCTGTATTTTTCATACAGCCCTGCCCATTCATCATATCACGATTTTCTGCCAGTGGCTATTGTCTTTACTTGTAGTCGTCGAGATACTCCTGCGCGTTGCTGATGTCGATCGTCAGCAGCGGGCGGAAGAGGTTCTGCTCGGGGAATTCCTCACCCTTCACGAGGCGCTCGTACAGATCCGTGACCGCGATGGCCGTCTTCAGGTTCGACCCCTCGAAGCCGACGGACGCGCGGCTCGCCTGGTTGTCCACGATCGCCTGGAGCTGCTGCTCCGTCGCGTCCGCGGAGAAGATGCCCACATCCTCGGGGATCTCGCCGTCGTACTTCACGAGGAACGCCTCGTTTGCGCCGATGTCGCCGCCCGCGCCGATGGAGCACACGATCTTCGTGTCAGGATAAGCCTGCAGGATCGTCTCCATGTTGGTCTGCGCCGAAGCCGCGTCGATGGCCGGCTGCTCCGCCACGATCTCGTAGAGGCCCGCCGCCTGCTCCTCAAGCGCCGACTTGATGCCGTTCTCGCGCTCCAGCAGGATCGGCGTCTGCGGGTAGTTCATCATCGCGATCTCCGCCGGTGCGTCCGCCGTGAAATGCTCGTTGATGAATCCCGCCGCCGCGCTGCCGATCGTGTAGCCGAGCTGCGTGTTGTCAAGGACCCAGTTGAGGTCCGTGTTTTCCATCTGGTCGTCCCAGCACATCACGAGGATGCCCGCGTCACGCGCCTGCGCGCAGTAGTCCTCTACCGCCGCCGGGTCGGACGGGTGCACCATGATCAGGTCCACTTGCTTCGTGATGAAGTCCTCGATCTGCTCGATCTGCTTCGCGGAGTTGTCGTCGCACGCGACGATCGTGTAGTTCCAACCCTTTTCCTTCAGGATGGCCTCGACCTCCGTGAACACGCCTGCCCAGTACGCGTTTTCCAGCGACTGGATCGTGATGCCGATCGAATACGTCTCGCTGTCCGCCGGCTCTGCCGCCGAGCCCGTGTCCACCGGCGCCGCGCTGCCGCCGTCCGTGGCCGGCTGGTTCGTCGAACAGCCAGCGAGCACGCCGAGCGCCAACACGGCCGTCAGCACCAAACCTACAATCCTCTTTTTCATAGTTTTCCTCCTTATGAAACTCTTCACAATAACGGTTTATTCAACAACGGCTCATGCCGCGATTGACGTTTTCGCTCAGACGACCGTGAAGCAGCCGTCGATGATCAGGTCCGCGCCCGACGTATAGGTGGACGCGTCCGAGAGCAGGTAGATGACCGCGCCCGCGAGCTCCTCCGGCGTGCCCATCCGCCCGTAGGGGATCGACGCGATCCAGAGCTTCTGGTACTCGGGGTCGGACAGCTCCGTGATGGCCGTCCGGATGTAGCCCGGGCTGATCGAGTTGACGCGGATGCCCTTGTCGACCCACTCCACGGCCAGCGACTTCGCCAGATGCTTCACCGCCGCCTTGGACGCGTTGTAGGACGCCTGCTTCTGCGGGATGTTCACGATCGTCGCCGACATGGACGCCGTCATGACGATGCTCCCGCCCTTGCCGTGGTCCGCGAGGTATTTCCCGAAGATCTGCGCGACGTAGTAGATGCCGTTCAGGTTGACGTCGATGACCTTGCGCCAGTCGTCGGGCGTGCAGTCGAGCGCCGCCTTGTGCAGACAGATGCCCGCGTTGTCAAACAAGAGGTCGAGCGTGCCGAAGTCCTGCGCCGCCGCGTCGATGGCGGCCTGGACCGCCTGCGGGTCCGTCACGTCGCAGATGTAGGCCTTCGCCTTGACCCCGTACTCCTTGCTCACCTTCTCCGCCACGTGCGTGGCGTCGTTCAGGTCGAAGATAGCGACGTCCGCCCCCGCGTCCGCTATGAAACCCGTCACGATCTCCCCGATTCCCTGATACCCCCCGGTGATCACGCATACCTTCCCTTGCAGCGAGAAAATATCCTTTTTCATGCCCGCACCATCCTTTCCCTATAAATCATAAGGGGCAGTTTTATAAAAGTGTTTTACAATACCTGTTTATAAAATTATACAACGTATTGCCGGAAATGTCAACTGAAATATGAGAAGAAAATCGCAAAAAATACCATAAATTGCTAAATTTTATCCAGAAACTCTTTGATGTAATAGAGCGCCGCGCCCGTCTCCACAGGTTTCCGGTTGTTGGACAGATAGAGGTAGCCGGACGCCTTCTCGCCGAAGGGGTTCCGGCGGTCGATCCGGTCCATGAGATCCTCGGCGTAGTCGTCGATGTAGTCCCTCAGGTAGCCGCCGAGGATGACGCTGCCGCCCCAGATCATGCGCACGTTGCAAAGCAGCATCGCGACGTAGTCCAGGTACTCGTCCCAGACCTTCCGCATCTTCTTGTCGCCCTTCGCCAGCCGCTCGAAAAACGCATCCAGCTCGCCGCCCGTGTGCGACGACAGCCGCTCCACCGAGCAGTAGGGGTCGGCGCAGCCCTTGTGGCCGCAGTAGCACACAAGCCCCCCCGGCACGAGCGTCGTATGCCCGATCTCCCCGCTGTACAGCCCGTCGCCGAGGAAGACGCCCTCGCCGCGCAGCATCGCGCCGCCGACGGAATTGCTGATGTTGACATAGAACGCGTCCGGCAGGCCCGTGATGCTGCCCATGTCCGAGGACAGCCATACCTCGCAGAACCCGTATGCGTTCGTGTCATGGATCAGCTTCGTGGGGTAAGGGATGTATTTCGAATAATCCTCCCGCGTCAAACCCTCGTTGTCCACGATCTTGCCGTAGATGACCTTGCCGGCCTCCTCGTCGACGAGGCCCGTCACGGCGATGCCGACGCCGAGGAGCTTCGACTCGTCGACGCCCGCCGCGTCCACCATGTCCTGCACCAGCCTGCCGAGGAGCTTCATGTATTTGCCGCTGCGCTCGAAGACATGCTTCTTCTCCACGCTCGCCATGATGTTGCCGTCGATGTCGACGAGCGCGAGGCGGATATGGTTCCTGGTCGAGCTCACGCCGACAGCGACTTTCGCCTCGTTCAAGTAGCGGTAGGCGACCGGGTTCCGCCCGTCGGATTTGATCTCCAGCTTCTCCTCGCCGGAGATCAGCCCGTTCTCGAGGAAGCGCTTCAGGTTTTGCGTCACCGTCGGCAGGCTGAGGCCCAAGCCCGTGGCGATGTCCTTCTTCGTCGCGACTTTCTTCTTCCGGATGTAGCGGTAGATCCGCTGCCGGTTGTCGATTTTGATATCCCTGCTATCCATGGCATCCACCGTTTACGTCAATTGGTTTTAGAAAACGGGTTTATTATACCACAAAATACGCAGCTGTGCGCGCACTCCCCTTACGCTTCCAAAGCCTCCCTGCGCGCGCTGCGGTTGATCGCGAGGACCAGCGCCAGGTCCACCGCGCCGAGGATCGCGATCAGGGCAAAGACGCCGCCCCACGCTTCACCGCCGCTTTCATACAGCGCGCTCGACGCGGCTGGCCCCAGCACAGACGCGGGGATGATCGACAGCGTCATCGTGCTGTAATTGGCGGCGTAGTGCTTCGCGCCAAAAAAATGGTTGACGCACGAGGACGTGAGCGGGGAGCTGCCGCCGAAGCTGATGCCAACCAGGATCAGGCCCGCGATGATGAGCGGGGACGACGCAGCCGAAGCCCCGAGCAGGAGCACGCCGCCGCCGCCGACCATGACAGCGCCGATCACCGTCATCGTGGCCTTCCGCCCGATGATGTCGAAGAGCAGCCCCGCCGCTACCCGCCCCGCGCCGCCGGCCACGGTGGTCAGCAGCCCGAGTATGGCGGGCGCGCCGAAATCGGATGCGACCACAGCCGCGCTGTTGATGACGAGCAGGCCTGCCGACGCGAGCGCGACGACGTTGCCGAAGAACAGCCAAAACGTGGCCGTCCGCAGGATCCCGGAAGGCTGCATCTGCCGCCGGGCCTCAACCCCATCCGCGGGCGACCCCGAAGGGGCCGCAGTCGGCGCGCGCCGGATCACCAGCGCGCCTACGGCGACGATCGCACCGACCCCTATCGCAAGCACGAAGAACGTCCGCGCAAGCCCCCCGGAGGCGACGAGCGCGCTTACGACGCTGCCGAACACGAGGCCGCCGAAGCCGTAGCACATCAAAAGGATGCCTGACATCGTGCCGGTCTTCCCCGGGAACCAGCTCAGGACGGCGGCCATGGTGGAATTGTAGACCAGGCCCACGCCGAGCCCGCAGAACACGCCGTAGAACACATAGAGCCGCACGAGACTCCCGCCCGGGTCCCCAGGCGGCAGGAACGAAAGCAGGAGGAAACCGGCAAACAGCAGCGCGGCCGCGATGAGGCAGACGTGCCCGTTCGCAAGCCGCGACAGCAGCTTGCCGCTGGTCAGACCGCCCACGCACCAGCAGCACATGGAGATCGTGAACGCCAGCGACATCTGGGCTGTGCTCCAGGCGGGGTAGGCACCCGCAAGCGGCGCCCGGAAAATGGACCAGGCGTAGATCAGCCCGACGAGCATCATCATGACCGCCCCCGCGACGAGGGTGCGCGTTTTCCCCATCCCAGGCTCAGGCCACCTTCCCGATGACCTTGTTGGAGAGGCCGAGGGCCAGCACGACCGCGACCGCCGACAGTACGCCGAGGATGACGAAGAGGATCCGGTAGTTGCCCATCGTCGCGCCGAGCACGACGGCGATGATGACAAACGTGCAGGCGCGGATCGCCGTCAGGATCGGCACGCAGACGCTATTGGCGGCGCGGAAATCGTAGCGCCCGAAGATCTGGATGACCATCGACGGGAACAGGTTCCCGATGCCGCCGATCAGGATTCCGATCAGCACGGCCAGCACCAGCGTCACCGTGCGGTTATCGAAGAACACCGCCGTGAGGAACTGCATCGCCATCATGTAGACCGCATAGATGACGACCGTCCGCTTCGTGTTCGTCTTCTGGTCGAGCAGGCCCCACAGGTAGCTCCCGGGGATGCCGAGCGCGCTCGTGATGGACAGCCACAGGATACTCTCTTCCTGCCCGAACCCGGCCGCGACGAAACGCGGCACGTACTGGGTCATGGTCGCCATCAGCGCGATGAAGAGCAGCCCGAACGAGACGCTGACGAGCCAGACCTGCTTGTTTTTCAGCAGGCGCCCCACCGTCCAATCCGACACGTAGCGCTCCATCTCCTCGCGGTCGCGCGCGAGCTTCTCCGGGTTCTCGGGGACATTGTCCGGGAAGGCGCCGATTTCCTCCGGCAGCTGCTTGACGCCGAAGAGCGTGATGAGCGCGATGACGATCGCGGCGGCGCCGAAAAACAGGTACGGCGCGACCGTGGACTGCGTGCGCGCGAGCAGCGCCGCGAACAGCGGTATCGAGACGACGCCCGAGAAGCACATGCCCATCGAGGACCACCCGAGCGCGATGCCCTTCTTGCGCGGAAACCAGTTCGACATATAGGTGTTCGTGCTGATCAGGTTCACGCCGCCCGACACCGCCGTGAGCAGCACGACCGCCAGCCCGTACAGCGCGACCTGGTTCGCGAAGCCGTTGAAGATGAAGAAGACGCCGAGCAGCAGCAGGAAGACCACCGTCGGGATCTTGCCGCCCTTCTTCACGACCCAGCGCCCCATGATGATGTTTAGCACGACCGTGCACCAGACGCCGATCGAGGAGAACACGAGCAATCCGTTTGCGTCCCAGCCGTGGATGCCGGCAAACGCGTCCACGCTGACGTTCAGCAGGTCCACGGGGCCCGCGCTGATCCAGAAGAGGAAAAACACATAGACTACGATGCCCCATCCGTGCTTCCCGAAATTGTTGATGCCTTGCGGCTTTGCCGTTTCCGTACCCATTCCATGCACCTCATCCCTTCCCTGCGCCATACCGGGCGCACTCATCTATGATGATGCCGATCTTGTTCCCGGGCATGAACGCCTCCGGGTCGTACATGCTGATGGAGGCGCCGAAGATGATATACCCGCCGCCCGGCGCGTATGCGTCGATGCAGCGCCGCGTCTCGGCCCTGAGCTCCTCCTCCGTGACGCCATCCCGGTCGACGACGTGCTGGATGTCCAGCCCGCCCATGAAGCAGACTTCGCCCGGATGCTTCGCCTTCATCGCGGCGATGTCGTTGACGGGCTGCACCGGGTCGAAGCAGCGGACGCCGATGTCGTAGAATTCATCGAACAGGTCCTCCATCTTGCCGCAGGAGTGCTGCTTGTAGATCATCCCGGTTTCCTTGACCGCGTCGACAATCCGCTTGATGTGCGGCTTGAAGATTTTGCGGAAGACATCCTTCGAGAAAAACAGCCCGCCCACATGCGCATAATCATCCAGATAGGTGAAGACGTCCGGCTTGAAATACTGCGCGACGATCTTGACCGCCTCGATCTTCTTGTCGGCGACCGCGCCGACGTACTCGTATACCGCCTCCGGCTCTTCCAGGACCGCGACGAGCGCGTTCTCGAACCCGAGGTTGAAATGCAGGCGCTCGAAGATGCCGTTGCCGCAGTAGAAGTCCTGCACAAACGCATCGCGGTCGAGGTGCATGAACTGTTTGACGCCCTCGTAGACCTGGGTCCAGTCGATCCCGCTGAAATCCGGGAAGACCGCCTGCTCCTTCCATTTCGTGATGTCCGTGATGGCCGGCGGCTTCGTCGTGTCCGGTGTGAAAAACCCCGCGCCGGACTGGGACGCGGCCTGGGGGGCACCATAGGCGTCGACCCCGAACGGCTGGCCGAACGGCGGCGAATCCCCAAGCGGCTCCGCGATGTTCACCTGGCCGGAGGAGAAGAAGCACGGCACGCGTTCCGGCACGCCGCCTTTCAGCGCCGTCAACATGATTTCTTTATGATTCATGGCTATGCCTTCCTTTCCGGGACGGTACCGCTGATGAAATCCTTGTACCTCTGCACACGCCTCCTGTACTCGTCCGATTTCTTCACCTCGATCAGCCGCCCCTCGTTTTCCTTGATTTGATCCGCATGGATGAACTTGCCGGACAGGTCGTCATGCGCCTTCCCCAGCTCTTCCTCCTCGAACCGGAACACGGCCTTGCCGCCCTCCACCGCGATGTCGCCCTCCATCCCGCAGAGGCAGCAGATGGCGCGCGTGGAGCCCGGCGACAGGTAAAACTCGTGCGAATGGCAATGCGGGCAGAAGCCGGGTTCGCCGATGTACGCCGCGCTTGCCGGGTCGGCCGCGGCCTTTGCGAGGTTGCGCCCGAGGGCGTGCGCCTTCGCGACTTTCTCGTCCTCGACCACGATGGTCTTCGACCACTGGAACACGATGTTCTCGACGACCGTCCACATCGGCGACATGGCGATCATCGCGTGGTCGCACTCGACGCGCGTGCTCCAGTCGGAGCCGCCGATGCCCATGAAGGAGATCGCCTTCTCCTTCAGCAGCCGCAGGTCCGGCTGCGTGCCGCCCGTCTCCTCCGCAATCTTGGAGGAGATGATGATGTGCGCGCGGTCCGTCCTGGGGCCGAAGCGGTCGCAGACGTTCCGCGTGATCCCCGCTGCGCCCTTCTCGAAGATCGGGGAGCTGAGGATGATGCCGTCCGCGTCGAGCATCTTGTCGAGCAGCCACTCGAAGTCGTCGTGCAGCGCGCATTTGCCGCCCTTCCCCGTCATCAGGCTCAGCACGCACGCGATGCAGCCCGTGCAGTGCTTGATGTCCAAGTCGAGCAACCGTATGAATTCAATCTCGGCGCCCTCCTCCTTGGCGCCCATCAGCGCCTCCTTCACCAGCGAATCGTTGCTGCCGTCCTTCGTGCCGGCAGAAATGCCCAGAACCTTCATCGGTGCTCTCCTCCTATTCCACTTCTGCCGACTGCTGCGCCTTGAACGCCGCCTCGCCCTTCAGCGCGATGCTCGCCACGATGGCGCCGATGACGCCGACGACGCTCACGATGACGACGGAGACGTTGTACGCGTTCGTGACATGCAGCGCCATGCTGCCGACCACCACGCCGAGCACGGATCCGGCGATGCCGATGCTCATCGCGAGCGAGCCCACCTTGCCCGTGATCTGCACCGGGAAATTGTTCGCGATGTAGCCCTGCGTGGTCGCGTTCGGCATCCCCATGAAGAACCCCGCGATGATCAGGCAGACGAGCAGCGTTCCCGGGATGGGCACGCCCGTGTCGCCCGCGTTGCCCTCAAACGGGTTGAAGAACAGGACGGACGCGCAGAACGCCGCCGTGATCACGAAGCAGACCGGCAGCATGACTCGCGCCTTCTGCTTGAAGACGAAGTTGAAGAAAAACCCGCTGACCAAGGACCCAACGAGGAAGGCGATCGAGAGCGCCCCCATCGCCATGCCCGAGCCGACGCCGCCGTAGTTGAGCCCTGCCGCTACGCCTTCGAGGTTGTTCGCCGCGATGACCTCGGCCGGCGGGCCCGCGAGGTTGCCGGGCGTCAGGTCGTTGTACGCCTGCTGGATCCACGAGGCGCAGACCGAGACGATGATGCAGGCGTAGAACACGGGCGTCTTCGCGGCGAGCTTGAACATGTCGCCGGCCGAGACGGCGCCGCTCTCCACCTTGATCTGCTCCTGGACCTGCACCGGGGGCTTGGGCCCGAAGTTCCAGATGATGGTCAGGACGAGGGCGACGGCAGCCAGGATGCCGGGGATGGCGAGCGCCATGTTCCAGTTGTTCCCGAGCGCATAGAAGAGCTGCGGAACGATGGACAGCCCGAGCGCGATGCCGAGCGAAAGCGCCGCGCCCTGGATGCCGGCGACGATGCCCTTCTCCTTCGACGGAAACCAGAGCGCCAGAAGCCTGGCGAGCGATGCGATCATCGGGCCGGACCCGAGCCCCTGGATCGCGCGGCCGACTACGGCGAGCGCCACGGAATCCCCCGCGGCAAAGAGGATCGCCGCGCCGGCGATGACGAGGATGAGCGACAGCAGGTAGAGCTTGGGCATCTCGATCCGGTCGGCGAGTATGCCCCCGACGATGCCGCCTACGACGACGAAGCCCTGGAAGGCCACCATGAGCAGGCCCGTGGCCTGGCCCACGCTCAGCCCAAGCTGCGCCGCGATGCCGATCGGGTTCCCGGCGCCGTCCACAAGGTTCACGATCGGCGAAGGCCCTATCAGGCAAATGCCCTGCGCCACCGTGCCGACCACCATGACGGCGCAGACAAACCATCTGTATTTCGGGTATTGCGTTTCCATATCCATTCTCCTCTTCACTATTCCTTGCAGAAAAAACTATAGAAAATTGCATCAGGGCAATAACATATCGAACCCGCTCCAAATGGGGACGCCCGTGTACTCCAGTGCAGCTTCCCTGCCTGTGAGCACACGGATGGCCCCTGCCGAGAGTGCGGCCATTTCCGACTCGCCCGGCATCACAGACACGTCCGCGATCCACGAAACCGACTCGGAAATCCGCTGAGAGAGATACTCGCTGTACGCGATGCCGCCCGTCAGGATCACGCCGTCCACGCGCCCTTTCAGCACCGCCGCCATCGCGCCGATGGATTTTGAAATCTGGTAGATCATCGCGTCGAAGACAAGCTTGGCGTACCGGTCGCCCGCCTCGATGCGGCGCGTCACCTCGATCGCGTCGCTGGTGCCGAGGTGGTCCACGAACCCACCGGTCTTCTGCATCTTGTCCTGAAGCTCCTCCTTTGAATACCGCCCGCTGAAGCACAGGTCGATGATGTCGACGACCGGGATCGAGCCGCAGCGGGTGGGCGCCATCGGCCCGTCGCCCCCGACCACATCGTTCTGGTCCACCATCAGGCCGTGCTCGTGGGCCGCGACGGAGACCCCGCCGCCGACATGGGCGACGATCAGGTTGAGCTCTTCGTATTTCCGACCGCGCGCCTCCGCGAAACGGATCGCCATCTCCTTGTGGTTGAGCGGGTGCGCCCGGCTGCGGCGGTAGACGCCCTTGAGGCCCGTGACGCGCGCGAGGTCGCACAGCTCATCGACGTCCGGCGGGTTGACGATGAACGCCGGCTTGCCGTACTTGTCCGCGAAGGCCCCGATGATCTGCGCCGCGAGCATATTGGGGTGCTGGACCCCGTTCGCGCCGATGCGCGCGTGCTCGCGCAATATGCCGTTCACCTGGTACACGCCCCCGCACAGCGCCAAAAGGCCGCCGCCGTTCGCCGCATAGGCGTCCGCCTCCGCCGGGTCCACGCCGTTTTCCGCGAGCACCGCAAGGATCGTCTCCGTGCGGTAGGGAAGCTGGTCGCTGATCGTTTCAAACTCCGAGAGCTTCCCCGCGTCGTGCATGATGTTCTCGGAAAAAACCTCCTCTTCGCCGACAAACAGCGCCACCTTCGTCGAAGTGGAGCCGGGGTTGACCGCCAGGATCTTCAGCGCCTCCGCCATCGCCTTCACCCCCTCTCCCGGCCAGCGTGCACGACGAGCATGATGAGGTTCCCCACGATTTCGTCGAGCGGCGCGCTGCGCGAAAAGTCGGTCACAGGCTTCTCGAACCCCTGCAGCATCGGGCCGTGCGCGAGCGCCTCCCCGAAAATCTGTATCAGCTTCACGCCGATATTCCCCGCTTCGAGGCTGGGGAACACGATGATATTCGCCCGGCCCGCGACGCGGCTCTCCCGTTTCATTTTCCGCCCGGCCACCGCCGGGAGCAGCGCCGTGTCGAGCTGGAACTCCCCGTCCACCGCGAGCTGGGGCCATTTTTCGTTTGCGATGCGCACCGCCTCTCGGACCTTGTCGACGGGCGCCCCCTCCGCGCTTCCGTCCGTGGAGAAGGAGAGCATGGCGACCCGCGCCTCCAAGCCGAGCAAGGCATGCACGGTCTGCGCCGTCGCGAACGCGATGTCGGCGAGGGCTTCGGCATCGGGCTCCTGGTTGACCGCGCAGTCCGCGATCGCAAACACATTCCCGTCCGCGCCCTCAAAGCGGGGTGCCTCGACGATGCCGAGGCTCGATATCGTATTCAATCCGCTCTGCACCCCGATGAAGCTCATCGCCGAGACCACGACATCGCCGGTGGAGTACAGATGGCCCGCCGCAAGGCAGTCGCCGTCGCCGAGCTTGACGACGGCCGCGCCGAAGTTCAAAGGGTCCTTGAATTTGCGGTACAGCGCCTTCTCGGAGAAGAGCGAGGATTCGGATAGATAGCGTTCCACGTAGTGGCGCACCACGTTTTCGTCCGTGTGGTCGATGTACGAAAACCCCTTGGTACCAACGCCAATGCCCTCCGCGAATGCTTCCACCGCGGCCCCGCTGCCTATAAAGGCCGGATGCGCCACGCCGAGCTCCACGAGCCGCGCCGCCGCCTGCAATATCTTCTCCTCGCCTGGCTCCGGGAATATGATCCTCTGCGGGTTTTTCGCGGCTTTCTCGATAAGCCCATTGATCAACTGACTATTCATTGCGCACCTCCGCCTCCCTCTGCTTGCAGTATATTTGAAAGCATTCTCAAGAAAAATCTCGCGATTGCATGAGAAGCATTCTGTTTTGATATGCCCGCGCACGCGCGCCATGCGCTATAGTTTGAGTGATGAAAGCGACAGTCAACGGAACCTTCATAGAGAGCGCACCCGGCGTGTCCATCCTGGATGCCGCGCTGTCCGCGGGCATCTACATCCCGCATCTGTGCGCGCACCCGGACCTCGAGCCGCAGGGCGGCTGTAAGCTGTGCACCGTGGAGGTCAGGCGTGCCGGCGGGGGCGGGCCGGAGCTCCGGACCGCCTGCAACACGGAGCTGGAGGATGGCATGGAGATCGCCACGCGCTCCGCCGCCATCGACGAGCTGAGGACGATGTCCATAGAGCTTTTGCTTGCCGACCACCCAAAGGAATGCACCGGCTGCCGCATGTATCTGAAATGCGAGTTCCAAGCCCTCATGCAGTACCTGTCGGCCACCGGCGTCCGCATGCGCGAAATCCGGCGCCGCATGATCGGCGTGAACGCGGACAACCCGCTCATAGACCGGGAGATGGAGCGCTGCATCTGCTGCGGCCGGTGCATCCGCATATGCAAGGACGTGCGCGGCATCGGCGCGCTCCGCTACAACCATAGCGAACAGGAGACCTATGTGGGCACGGAGGGCGACGCGCCGCTCAAGGAGACGGATTGCCGCTTCTGCGGCGCCTGCGTGGAGGTCTGCCCCACAGGCGCGCTGCAGGACAGGCTCGGCATTTTCCGCGACGACCTGCCCCGCCGCGAGGCGCTCGTGCCCTGCAAGGCGGAATGCCCCGTGCATACGGACATCCCGCGCTACCTCCGGTACGCCCGCGAGGGCCGCTACTCGGACGCGGTCGCCGTCATACGCGAAAAAATCCCCCTGCCCGGCGTGCTCGGCCACGTATGCACCGCCTACTGCGAGAAGCGCTGCAAGCGCAGCGGCCTCGACGAGGCGCTCGCCGTCAGGAACACCAAGCGCCTCGCCGTGGAGCGCGATACGGAGAGAGCCTGGAAAGCGCGCGAGCGCGTCCGGCCCGATACCGGACGGCGCGTCGCCGTGGTCGGGGCGGGCCCGTGCGGGCTGACGGCCGCCTACTACCTCAGGAAGCAGGGGCATGCGGTGACGGTCTATGAACGCGAGGCGCGGCCGGGCGGCATGCTCGCCTACGGCATCCCGCCCTACCGCCTCCCCGCCGCTCTATTGGAAGATGAAATAACAGACATGCTCGCCTGCGGCATCGAACTGAAGACAGGCGCCGAAGTGGCAAACGCCGCCGGTCTGCGCGAGGAAGGGTTCGACGCAGTCCTCGTCGCCGTCGGCGCGGCGCAGGGCAAGCGGCTGCCCATCCCGGGGGCGGATCTGCCCGGCACGCTCACCGCGCTGGAGTTTCTCCACGCGGCGGCGGAACCCGGGGGGGCTGCGGCAATCCCCGGCACAGAGCCGGGCACGAAAGTCTGCGTCCTCGGCGGCGGCAATGTCGCGTTCGACGCGGCCAGGACGGCGGCCCGGCGCGGCGCCGATGTCACGCTGCTGTGCCTCGAGGCGCGCGGGGAGATGCTCGCGGACAAAGAAGAGATCGAGGATGGCGCCGCGGAAGGCGTGCGCATCCTTCCGTCAAAGACCTTCCTTGCGGTTGCGGAGAAGGACGGCCGCGCATCCGGCGTGTCCGTGCAGGGCATCCGCCGTTTCAGCTTCGGCGCGGAAGGCCTCGCTGTGGAGGCGATCCCCGGCACCGAAGAGACCCTCCCGGCCGATGTCGTGATCTTCGCCGCCGGGCAGAAATGCGCACTCAAGGAGGATTTCGGCATCGCGCTGAACAGGGCCGGCTACCCGGACACGGCGGACGATGGGCAGACTTCGGCGCCCGGCGTCTTCGCCGCCGGCGACGCCGTCACAGGCACGAAGGCCGTCATCGACGCGGTCGCGGAGGGGCGCAAAGCGGCGGAGGCCATCGACCGCTTCCTCGGCGGCGACGGCGACATCACGGAGACCCTCGTGGACAAAGAGGACTTCCCGGGGGAGATCGGCGTCCTCCCCGGCTTCGCGGCGCTTAAGCGCACGGAGGAGATCACGGAATGCGACCGGTGCCTGCTCTGCGACCTCCGCACGGGCATCCGCCCGGTTTTGTTCTGCAACCATTATTCGGCATGAGAGGATTTTTGCAATGAAACACATTTGTGACATCACGGGCGAAGGGCTTCCGGAGGCGGGCTATTTCGAGCGGCTCCCGGACGGCGCCTGCCCGGTTTTCGAAGCGGGGCGCATCGCCGCAGCCGGGCGCGCGATGGCCTGCGGCAAGGGCACCTTTTGCCGGAACGGGCTCGCGCAGCTTGCGCTGATCACGGAAGCCGCCTCGATGAACAAGGCCCGCGAGGGCGACCTGGCGCTGCTGCGCCAGCTCTGCAAAAACATCCTGATCGCGTCGGACTGCGCGATGAGCGAGCACGTCGCCGCGCTGGTCGCCGCATCCATGGACCTCCACGAAGAGGCCTGGAGCGACCATCTGGTCCGCCGGAGGTGCCAAAAGGGCATCTGCCCCGGCTTCGCCACAAACCGAGCGGCGCCGCCGCAGAACCTGGTCCGCAGACGCCGCCGCTGAGTCAGAAATCAAATATCACTCTTCCGTTACAAACACAAAGTCCATTGCGTTTTCGGCTGCGATGCGGCCGCTGTTCAGGCACCAGCCCATCGTGTTGCCGGGGAAGATGAACGGGTAGCTGTCGCCGAAGATGTTGCACGAATCCGTGCCGACCGCGTACAGGCCGGGGATCGGCTCGTAGTCCGGCGTCAAGGCCTCCATCTTGTAGTTGATGAGGATGCCGCCGAGCGAGCCGTAGGCGCCGACGTTCTGCCGGCAGCAGTACAGCTTCCCTTCCCCGAGCTTCTGGAGGTAGCGCCGGTCCTTTTCGAAGATGCTGTCGTAGCCCTTTTCGCAGTCGGCGTTGTACAGCGCGACCGTGCCCAGCAGCCCGTCCTTGTCTATGCCCGCCTTCTCGGCGAGCTCCTCCCAGCTGCCCGCCTCGCAGATCGGCTCGTAGCCCGCAGCGAGGTCTCGCGCCCACTCCTCGTCGAACAGGTCGTAGAGGTCGTGCGGGTGCACGTGGGACGGGATGTCGCCGCCGTCCTTCTTGTAATGCGCCAGCAGCACGTCGTCGAAGATCGCGTAGCAGATCTTCCCCGGCTGCGCCGCGATGGCGTTGCCCGTGAACGTCGTGTTCGCGATGGAGTCCTCGGGGATGAACCGCTCGCCGAGCCGGTTGACCCACAGGCAGGGCTGGCGGAACGCGCCGTCGAGCACGAAATGGTTCATGTTGTCCGGGAGCTGGTACATGAGCTCCATCGTGCACTCCGTGCGCCCCGCGCCGGCGGCCCAAGCCATCTTGATGCCGTCGCCGGCCATGCCGGGGATCGCGAAATTGTAGATGGTCTTCCCAAACTCGAACCCCGTCTGCTCCTGGATCATCTGCGGGTTCGCGCCGAAACCGCCGGTCGCGAGGATCACCGCCCCGCCCGTGCATTCGATCTCCTCGCCGTCCGCAGCCACGGCGCGCACGCCGACCACCTCGCCGTCCTCCGTGATGAGCTCCTTCACGGGGGTCTCGAGCAGGAACTCCACGCCCAGCTCCTTCGCGCGCCGGGTCAGCGCCGACGTCATCGACGTGGCGCTCCTGGGGCCGACCGTGCCGTCGTCCGCGATCACGACGTGCCACGTAAACTCGCCGTCGGAGTAGGCCCGCGTCGCCTCGGGCGCGCTGAACGCGCGCTGCGCCCCGGCAAACCGGACGCCCATATCCTGCAGCCAGTCGATCGTCTCGCCCGATTTGAAATAATATTCGCGCACGATCCGCAAATCCACCTTGCAATGCGTGAAATACATATGCTTCCGCAGCGCCTCGCCCGGCGTGATCGTGACCATCTGGTCCTTCTGTATCCGCGAGCCGATGCCGAGCGGGCCCATGCCCATATTGGCGGCCCCGCCCGTCGCGTTCGCCTTCTCAAACACGATGACCTTCGCGCCTTTTTCGGCGGACGCCACAGCGGCGGCCAGGCCCGAGAGCCCGCCCGCCACCACGATGATATCTGTGTCCATCTGCTTCATCTCTTGTCCCTCCGTTCCCAAAACGTCAGCGGTACCTGTAGCCGTATTTCGGCGGGATCACCGGTATCTGCAGGAACGAGTCGTAGCCCCCGCCGGAATGGATGATGTGCGCCCCTTTGTTGTCCGTCTCCCACGACAGAGGCTCAAACCACCCCTCGCGGATGTACCGCCCCGCGATCTGGAGCCGGATGCCCTGCCCCGCGTGGAAGATGCGCGACGACGGCACGATGGCGATGTCTACCGGGACGATCTCGCCCTTCTTCAGCTTCTGCTCGCTCGTGTGCGGGTGCCATGGCTCGAACTTCGTCGTCCGATCCTCGTCAAGCTCCCGGTGCGAGACCCTGAGCTTGCCCCACGACCCGGGGTGCGGTTCCCCGAGGATGAAGTTGGGCAGCCACTCGCCGTCCTCGCCGATCTTCCTGACATTGATGAAGAGATCCATCTCGTCGTGCTCCTGCGACTCGACCCAGAGCCGCGCGTACATATAGCCGGTCACCTCGGTCTCCTCTTCGAACACGAAGTCAAACTCGGCCTCGCCTTCCGCGCTGTCGTAGGAGACGGAAGCCGGCACCTCAGGCAGCTCGCTGGCGAGCTTCTTCGCGGACGCATCGAGGTAGAGCCTCTTGTACTCCGTCCTTTTCAGCGGGAACTCCTTCTCCGGCCGGTCCGTCTCGTAGTTGATGTCATAGGCGTCCATGACCTCGATGCGGTAGCGCGGCGTCATCTCCCAGCCGTTGTGGATCTCCTTCAGGTAGCGTTCGAAAAACCGGCGCAGGTCGTCCAGGTTCTTCGGCGTGAACTGATCCGGCCATTCCTGCTCGCGGTGCATGCGCATCCATTTGCGCGTCGAGCGGATCTTGCGGAACGCCGTGATGGATCCGTGGCAGTGGAAATGGTGATACGAAAGCGTCATGTACACGGGGATCTTGATCTTGCTCGTGTCGGGGCTTTTGTCCGCCCAGTAGTCGTTGAACAGCGGGTAGCGCCTGCCGTTCTCGACGAGGTCGTCGACGAGCCCCGGCCCCGTGATGGAGCTGATGATGAACTCGTTGAACGACAGCGCCGGGATGCCGCCCTCGTAGATGGACTCGCCGTAGATGTCGTTCGTCTGCTCCCACGGCGCGATGCAGGCCAGGTGCGGCGGCTGGAGCGCGGCGATCCGAAGCTGCGGCATCGCGACGCCCGAGTTGCCGCTCATGCCGATGCGCCCGTTGCACCAGTGGCGCTGCGCGAGCCATTCGATGAACTCCGCCCCGTCGCGGGCGTCCTGCCCGCCGAACATATTGACGTCGCCGCCCGAATGCCCCACGCCGCGCGGGTCCACGTTCACGACCGCAAACCCGTAGTGGCACCAGTAGCCCGGGTCAGGCGACTCAAACTTGGCCTTGCGCGAGACCGTGCCCGGCGGCACGCCCATGATCTGCCATTCGCTCATGCCGTCCCCGGGCCGTTTGCCGTAGTAGCTCCAGGACACGAGCGCGGGGATGTTCACCTCGCCCTCCTTGCGGTAGATGTCGCAGTAGATGACGGTCCCGTCCGACAGCGCCATCGGCACGTCCTGCTCGCAGAGTATCCCGTCCTCATCTATGTACAGGCGCTGGTTGAACTTCGCGCAGAACCCGTGCGCCGTCGAGTCGATGCCTTCCGCTTTCGAGAGGTCGAGCCCCTCTTCGGGGTCGACGGGCTCGCGCGCCTTGCGGTAGGCTACCTCGTATTCCTTGCCGTTATAAACTTCCTTTTTTATGACCAAGTCGCTCATCGCTCTGCTCCCCACTTCTATTTGACAACCTCATGACTCTACCAATTCTTCGACGTACTCCGCAGCCTCCCCGAACGTCTTGTTGCGCTTGAACTCCATGAACGGGACCTCCACGTCGAACGCGTCCTCCAGCGTCGTCGTGACCATCACAAAATTCGCGGATTTGAACCCAAGCGACTCGAACGTCGTCTCCTTGCCGAGCCCCGACGCGTCGACGCCGAGCACCTCCGCGGATTTCTGCACAATGATCTCCAAGGCTTCGCTTCTCACAGACATGATCTCCCTCCTTCTCCACGCGGCAATGTTTTATGATTGAATTCATTGTAGCAAGGTATTTGCGGCGCGGTGATGCCGCTCTTTCATGGCAAGCATTCAATTTGGATATACAATAACAATTGCTACGCCTGCCGGTAGTCGGCGACGTACGCCAAGAGCTCGTCGAGAAACACGCGGAGCGCGGGCTTCTTGTCTTCCTTCCGCCATACGACGACGATCTCGTTGTAGTCCTCCTTCAGCAACACGGCCTCGATGCCGTCCTCCATATTGCGGCGCTTGTTGTCCTCCAAGACCGTCACGCCCTGCCCCGCCTGGACGGCGAGCAGCATCGACTCGTGGTTCGGGAACTCCTCGACGGCCACCCCGGACAGGTTGTTCCGCTCAAAAAATTCCATGACCTCCGCGTAGCCGCCCGGCGACTCCTGCCTGGAAATGATGAGGAATTTTGCGTCTTTGAAATCCCTGACGCTCAGATCCTCTTTCTTTGCGAGCGGGTCGCTGCTCGACAGCAGGATGCAGGTGTTGATGCGCCGGATCGAGCGGAAGGAATATTTCTCCGAGGCCGATTTCCGCGTGTTGGCGGAGAGGTCGAAGCTGAACGTGAACACGAGGTCAAACTCCTCGTCCGCCAGCTTCTCGCGCAGCTGCTGGAAATGCCGGCGCTCGAAGTTGAGTTTGATGGTGTTGTGGCGGCTGCGGAAATCGTGCAGGAAGCCCGGGAGGAAAAACCCCGCGTCGATGCCGCTGAAAATCCCGATGTTGAGGGTCTCGCTCTGCTCCGTGTCGACCGCTTGCGCCGATTTGATCGCCTCGTCAATCGTCTCCGAAACGCCTTTGAGGTTTTCGTAGAGCGCGATGCCCGCGGCGGAAAGCCTCACCGAGCGCTTCGTCCTGTAAAACAGGCTCGCGCCGATCTGCTTTTCGAGCAAGGCGATCTGCTTGCTGACGGAGGATTGGGAAGTGAACAGTTCATACGCCGCCTCCGTGAATGAGAGGTGCTTGGCGGCCGCGAGGAAATAGTCGATCTGCAGCATCGTCACCTTGTTTGAAGCCATGGAACTCTCCTTTCCATCGAGTGCCCCCCCAAAGTCACTGTATTGACAGCCCTGCGATATACCCTTCCCTGATAGCATCATATACTTTTCTCGCCCCATTGCAATCCCCTATTTTGCAAACGGCGATCCCTTCGGCCGCTTTTTCTATATCCCAGGCGAGCTGTGCCGCCTCTTCCGACAGGCCCCTCATGCCGAGCGCGAAGATCACCTGGTCACAGGTCAGCTTTTCCGTCCGGCCGTCCCTGTTTTCGATCTCGACGCCGCCCGGGAAGATCTCGAGGCATTTCGCGCCGGTCCGGTACGCGAGCATCCCTTCCATCTCGTGGAGCAGCGCGACGCGGTGCATCGGGTAGCAGTCCGGCGCCAGCTCGTCCTGCATCTCGATGATGGTGACCTCCTTCCCCTGCTTCGCGAGGTTGAGGCCGGTCTCGCACCCGACGAGCCCGCCGCCGACGATCAGCACGCGCTTGCGGACGACGTCCGGCGCGCCGTAGGCGTCCAGCGCGTGGAGCGCGTTTTTGATGCCCTTGATGCTAGGGATCGCGGGCACGGCCCCGATCGCGATGACGACGGCCTCGATCCCGTTTTCGCCGATCATCCCCGGCGAAAATTCCGTGCCGAGCAGGACCTCTATGCCGCGGCTCTCCACGCGGCGGACGAGCAGGTCCTTGAAGTCTCTCAGATCCGTTTTGTAGACGTCTTCGTCCGCGAAATTGACGAGCCCGCCGAGCGCGGTGCCCTTCTCGACAAGGATCACCTTGTGGCCGCGGTCATGCGCCGTGATGGCCGCCTGCATGCCCGCCACGCCGCCGCCGATGACGAGGACTTTTTTCGGGTCGGGCTTTTTCGTTTGGAGCGCTTCATCGTAGAAAAACGCCTCCGGGTTGACCGTGCAGCCGAACAGCTCATCCAGGCGGTCGAGGTTTTCCTCCAGCTCGCCGGGGAAGCATTTGAAGCAGCGGATGCAGGGCGTGATGTCGTCCGCGCGCCCTCCCGCAACCTTCTCCGCGAAGCATGGCTCCGCCGTCGCGGGCCGCGCGAGCGCGACCAGGTCGCATTTGCCTTCCGCGATCAGCGCCTCCGCCAAGCCGGGGTCCGAGATACCACCGACCACCGCGACCGGTATCTTCACCTGGGATTTCACGATCGCCGCGGCTTCGGCGTTGAGCCCGTGCGGCTGGTACATCGAGGAGAACTCGCCCGACAGCACCGGGTCGCGGTAGACCCCTACCGATACGTGCACGAAGTCGATGTACGGCTCCGCAAGCCTGCAAAACGCTGCCGTCTCCTGCGGGTCCATGCCCCCCGGCATCTTCTCGTCGCCGGACACGCGCATCTCGATGATGAAATCCGGCCCCAGCCCGTCGCGCACGGCTTTCAGGACCTCCAGCGGAAATTTCGCCCGGTTTTCCAGGCTGCCCCCGTAGCCGTCGCCGCGTTTGTTGGTGCGCGCCGAGAGGAACTGGTGCAGCAGCCAACCGTGCCCCGCATGGATCAGCACGCCGTCAAAGCCCGCCTCCTTCATGAACGCCGCCGCCTGCACGAAATGGTCCTTGACCATCCGCATGTCGCCCTCGTCCATCTCCTTGACGCGCACGCCGTCCTCCCCGCGGACAAACCCGGTCGGCCCGATCGGGTCGGGGTTGTCCGGCAGCTTCACCATCGACTCGCCGCAATGCGACAGCTCGATCAGCGCTTTGGCGCCGCCCTCATGGATGAGCCCCGCGATGGTGCGCAGGTCCGCAAACGCATCCCCTTCATATTTCGTGTAGTCGATCGGCGGGAACGGCTCGCGGCTCGCGTATTCATAGTCGACCGGCGTCTCGCCGACCGTCACCTGCGCGAAGCCGCCGCGCGCCCGGGCGCCGATCTCGTGGAACAGCACCTTGCGCAGGGGCGGTATATTCACGAACACGCCGCAGTATATGGGCGCTGCGAGCATGCGGTTTTTGTATGTGTGCGTACCAATGGGGATCTCCGACAGAAGATTTGTATACTGGTTCTTTTCCATAGCCAAGCCCACCTTTCTCTCTTACCCTATGCTATCACCGGCACTCCTCGGAAAAAATGCCGGTTCAAGATGGTTTGCATTCAAAAAATGAATCGCTGCGGCGGCTTTGTGTTATCCTATGCGCATGGAGATCATCGGCGTCGGAACGGATATCGTTGCTTTTGACAGGATGGAAAAGGGTGCCCGCGACCCCGCCTTCCTCGCGGCCGTCTACACGGAGGCGGAGCGGCGCGAGGCGGCATCGCGCCCGGTGCCCCTGCACTACTACGCGACCCGCTTTGCGGCAAAGGAAGCGGTCTACAAATGCATCGGGGGGGACGCGCCGGAGATCCGGCTCTCTGACATCGAGATCCTTTCGCTCCCGTCCGGCAAACCTGCCGTGGCGCTCCACGGCCGCTGCCGCGAGCTGGCGGCCGGCCTTGGGATCCACCGCATCCACCTCTCGCTGTCCTACGAAGCAGGCGCCGCCGTGGCTTTCGCCGTGGCGGAGTCGTTATAAGATTTTTTGCAGGTCCAGGCCCCGGCCGCTGATGGATACGGCGGCGTAGCGGGCGAAGTCGGCGAAGCGCCCCGCCATGCGGAGGATGTCCGCCGCCGTCACGGCGTCGGCGCCCGCGAGGATCTCCTCCTCGGTGTAGATGCGGCCCAGCAGCAGCTGGTTGCGCCCGAGCATGAACATGCGGGAGCTGGAGTTTTCGCGGCGGAAGATGAAGGCGCCCTTGTACTGCTCCCGCGCGCGGGCGAGCTCCTCGCCGGACACGCCGCCCTCGGCGAGGCGCGTGATCTCGTGCTGGATGGCGGCGAGCGCCGCTTCGGCCTTCTCGTCCGCGACGCCGGCGTAGACGACAAACTGGCCGTCGTCGACGTAGGGCGTGTGGGAGGAGTAGACCGAATAGGCCAGCCCCTGCTCCTCGCGCACCGCCGTAAACAGCCGGGAGCTCATGCCGCCGCCGAGCAACGAGCTGTACAGGTCAAGCACGAAGATGTCGTCCGAGCTGTAGCAGAGGCCTTTCGTCCCGAGGAAGAGGTGCGTCTGCTCGATGTCGCGCACGACGCTCTCGCGCGGGTAAGCTTCCGCGTCCGGGACATGCACGCGCGCGGGGGCCGTGCCTGTTATTCCTCCAAAAAGGCCTTCCAGGGCGCCCTTCAGCGCGTCCGCGTCGAATTTGCCGCAGACGCTGATCACGACGCCGTCCGCCGTGTAGCGCCGTGCCATGTAGGAAAGGATGTCGCTTTGCGTGATCGCGGAGACGCTCTCCTTCGTGCCGATGATGCGGCGCGCGAGCGAGCCGCCCTTGAAGATGGCCTCCTGGATCAGGTCGAAGCCCCAGTCGTCGGGCACGTCCTCGATCATCTTGATCTCCTCGATGATGACGCCCTTCTCCTTCTCCATCTCGGCGGGGTCGAAGAGCGAGTCCGTGACCATGTCCGCGAGCACGGAGACGCTCTCGATGAGGTGGTCCGACAGGCACCTGACGTAGAAGCAGGTGCCCTCCTTGCCCGTGAAGGCGTTCATGTGGCCGCCGAGCTTCTCGACGTCCTCTGAGATCTGGCGGTAGGTGCGGCTGTGCGTGCCCTTGAAGAGCATGTGCTCGATGAAATGCGAGATGCCGGCGCAGCGGTCGTCCTCGTCCACCGCGCCCGCGCGCACCCAGATACCCGCCGACACAGACGCGCTGTGCGGCAGGTATTCCGTCACCACCGTGATGCCGTTCCCCAGCTGGTATTTGTCGATCATATTTTAGAGGAGCGCTTTGCGCGTCAGGCTGATCTTGCCGGAGCGCTCGTCGAGCCCCTTGACCTGCACCTTGACCGTGTCGCCGATGTTCATGACGTCCTCGACGCGGTTGACGCGGTGCTTCTCCATCTCGGAGATGTGCAGGAGGCCTTCCTTGCCCGGCAGGATCTCGACGAACGCGCCGAACTCCTTGATGCCCGTGACCGTGCCCTCGTAGACTTCGCCGATCTCCGGCTCCTTGAGCAGCATCTCGATCATCTTGATCGCCTTCGCCATGCCTTCCGGCTCGGTGGCCGCGATCGAGATGAGGCCCGTGTCGTCGATGTCGATCTTGACGCCCGTCTCTGCGATGATGCCGTTGATCGTCTTGCCGCCCTTGCCGACGACGGTGCCGATGTCCTCGGGGTCGATCTGGATCGACTCGATGCGCGGCGCGTACTGGGACAGCTCGGCGCGCGGCTCGGCGATCTCCTCCAGCATCTGCGAGAGGATGAAGGAGCGGCCTTCCTTGGCCTGCAGGATCGCCTGCTGCATGATCTCCCGCGACAGGCCGTGGACCTTGATGTCCATCTGCAGCGCGGTGATGCCGTTCGGCGTGCCGGCGACCTTGAAGTCCATGTCGCCGTAGTGGTCCTCAAGGCCCTGGATGTCCGTGAGGATCGCGACTTTGTCAGGGTTGCCCTCGTCGGTGATGAGGCCCATCGCGACGCCCGAGACCGGGGCCGAGATCGGCACGCCCGCGTCCATGAGCGAGAGCGTCGAGCCGCAGACGGAGGCCTGCGAGGACGAGCCGTTCGAGGACAGGACCTCGGATACGACGCGGATCGCGTAGGGGAACTCCTCCTCTGTGGGCAGCACGGGGATCAGGGCGCGCTCCGCGAGGGCGCCATGCCCGATCTCGCGCCGGCCGGGGCTGCGCATCGGCTTCGTCTCGCCGACGGAATACGGCGGGAAATTGTAGTGGTGCATATAGCGCTTCTCGGTCTCGTCGCCGATGCCGTCGATCATCTGCGCCTCGCGCAGCGGGGCGAGCGTCGTGACGGACAGCACCTGCGTCTGGCCGCGCTTGAACAGCCCGGAGCCGTGCGTGCGCGGCAGGAAGCCGGTCTCGCACCAGATCGGGCGGATCTCCGCCGTCTTGCGGCCGTCCGGGCGCACGCCCTCGTCGAGGATCATGCGGCGGAACCGCGCGTCCTGGAGCTCCTCGTACACGCGCGCCACGTATTTTTCGTAGCCTTCGACCTCCGCGTATTTCTCCGCGAATGCCTCTTTTGCCTCGGCCTCGATGTCCTTCAGCAGCTGCTGCTGCTCGGTGCGCGTGAACACGTGCAGCGCCTCGTCGAGCTTCGGGATGACGAAGGCGCGGACGTCCGCGTCGATGTCCTCCGGCACGGGGTCGGCCTCCGGCTCAAATTTCGGCTTGCCGACGACCTGCACGATCTCGTCGATCCACTCGACGATCTTCTTGATCTCGTCATGCGCCGCAAAGAGCGCCTCGAGCACGTTGTCCTCGGGCACTTCGTTGGCGCCCGCCTCGACCATCATGATCGCGTCCCGGGTCCCCGAGACCGTCAGCGACAGCCGGCTCTGCTCGCGCTGCGCGAGCGTCGGGTTCACGATCGGCTTGTCCTCGATGAGCCCCATGTTGACCGAGCCCGTCGGCCCCGCAAAAGGGATGTCCGAGATGGACAGCGCGATCGAGCTGCCGATCATGGCCGCGATGTCCGGCGCGCAGTCCGGGTCCACGGACAGCACCGTCGCGACCACCTGCACGTCGTTGAAAAACCCCGAGGGGAACAGCGGGCGCAGCGGGCGGTCCATGAGCCGCGCGCACAGCGTCGCCTTCTCGGACGGGCGCCCTTCCCTGCGGATGAACCCGCCCGGGATCTTGCCCGCCGCGTACATCTTCTCTTCATAGTCGCAGCTGAGCGGGAAAAAGTCCTGATTCTCCCTCGGCTGCTTCGCCATCGTCGCCGTCACATTGACGACGGTATCGCCGTACCGGATCGTCACTGCGCCGTTGGCCTGCTCTGCGACCTTGCCTATCTCCGCCTGCAGCAGCCGGCCCCCCAGCGCCATCTTGAATGTCTTGTAATCCGTAAACCTCATTTGATCTCCCTTCCGCTTACCTCTTTACCGACAATATCTATTCCATAAACAAAAGCGAGGATGCCCTCGCTCCTGGTTATTCCGAAAAAACTATTTGCGCAGCCCCAGCCTCGCGATGAGGGTCCTGTACCGCTCGATGTCCTTTGCCTTCAGGTAGTTGAGCAGGTTCCTGCGTTGCCCGACCATCTTCAGCAGCCCGCGGCGCGAATGGTGGTCCTTGTGGTTGAGCTTGAGATGCTCGTTGAGATGGTTGATGCGGTAGGTCAGGATGGCCACCTGCACCTCCGGCGAGCCTGTGTCGCCCGACTTCGTCTGGTACTCCGTGATGATCTCTTGCTTCGCTTTCATTGGCGTCATGATATATTCCTCCATTTCTCATGCCGGCGCTTGCACGCAGCCCGCGCGCCGCCTGGCCCACCCACCGCTCACCGGGTCCCCGCCGGAGAAGGCAAAGAACGCAGCAAGGGCGAAACGATATTTCCACGCCGTCCACGTAAAAACGCAAACAACCGAGTTATTTTATCATCGCAAGCACCCGAATGCAAGTTGATATTTTGCGGTGGCGGCGGCGCGGCGGCCCTACCCGAGCGGCAGCACCACCAGGAACCTGGTGCCGATCCCTTCGCGGCTGATGACCTCGATGCGGCCGCCGTGGCGGTCGGCGATCTGCTTGGCGATGGAGAGGCCGAGGCCGCTGCCGCCCGTGTTGCGCGTCCGGGCCTCGTCCGCGCGGACGAAGCGGTCGAAGACGTGCGGGAGCACCGAGGCCGGGATGCCCTGCCCCTCGTCGGAGACGAAGATGCGCGCCTCGCCCGCCTCCTGGTCCGCAGCCAAAGAGATGCGGATCGCGCCGCCCTCCTCGGTGTACTTCATCGCGTTGTCCACGAGGATGCGCACGAGCTGCTTGATGAGCCCCGCGTCCACCTTCGCCCAGACCGGGTTCTCCGGGAGCTGCGGCAGCAGCGTGTGCCGGGTGTCGATCATCTCCTGCTCGCGCAGGACCTCCGCCAGCACGGCCGCGAGGTCGACCTTCTGCAGATCCACCTGGAGCGTGTCGTTGTCGCCCCGCGCGAGGAACAAAAGCTGGTTGACAAGCCGCTTCATGGACTCCGACTCCGAGCGGATCGCGTCGATCGACTCGCGCAGCGTGTCCGGGTCGTCCGCGCCCCAGCGGGACAGGAGGTTTGCATAGCCCTGGATCACCGCGATCGGCGTCCTCAGCTCGTGCGACGCGTCCGAGACAAATTTCGACTGCGCCGCGTAGGCCGTCTCCAGCTTCGCATACTTCTGCGAGATGTCGTCGCGCGCCACGCGCACCTCGCGCAGCGGCTCGACCTGCTCCCGCACGCTGCGGCGCAGGTACGACGTCGTCACGATGAGGCACAGCACCTCGATGGCCACGATCGGCACGAGCACCCAGTGGGAGGTGACGTCGAGCCACGGTATGTCCGGGGCGAAGCGCGCGCCCGTCCTGCTGCCGAGCCATATCAGGAAATAGAGCGCCATGTCCAGCACGACGAAGCCGACGAGCTGCATCATGAAGATGTCGCCCGACAGCCTCCGCCCGATCCGCCTATGGTCGTTTTGCACCGGCCCCTGCGTCATGCCGAAAGCCCCTTCAGGGGATCTTGTACCCGACGCCGCGCACCGTCGTGACGAGCTTCACGCCGTAAGGCTCGTCGATCTTGCTGCGCAGGAAGCGCACGTACACGTCGACCACGTTCGTCTCGCCGATGTAGTCGTAGCCCCAGACCGAGTTGAGCAGCGCCTCGCGCGTCATCACGCGCCCGCGGTTTTCCAAGAGGCACGCGAGCAGCTCAAACTCCTTGTGCGTCAGCTCGACCTCCGCCCCCGCGACCGTGAGCGTGTACGCGGCCGTGTCGAGGCGCACCTCCACGCCTGGATCCTCCTCGCCTTTTTTCTTTTTCGCGCCTTTCGCAGCCGCGCCGCCGGCCGCCTCGCCCGCATCCTTGGCCGCAATAACAGTGATCACCGTCTCGTTGCCGCCGCCGCCTTCCGCGCCGCCCTGCCCCTTCGCCTCGCGGTGCCGCATCGCCGCGCGGATGCGCGCCAAAAGCTCCTCGAACTCGAAGGGTTTCGTCACGTAGTCGTCCGCGCCGCTGTCCAGGCCCTGCACCTTGTCCACGGTCTCGTCCCGGGCCGTGAGCAGGATGACCGGCACGTCCTTCGTCTTGCGGAGCCGGCGCAGCACCTCGATGCCGCTCATGCCCGGCAGCATCACGTCCAGGAGGATGAGCCCGTAGTCGCCGCCCGTCGCCTTGGCCAGCCCGTCGACGCCGTCGAAGGCCTTCTCCGTCTCGTAGCCTTCGTGGCCGAGCTCGAGCTCCACGATGCGCGCGAGCTTTTCGTCGTCCTCGACGATCAGGATCTTCTCGTTCATGTAGGTCCATTCCCTCCTTGGTCATGCCGGAAATTCGGCCCGTCGAAGCGGTAGGAGCAGTGGCAGATCAGCCCGATGATCAGGAAGATGATGAAGAACACCAGGACCCACGGGATGAACAGCAGCAGGAACAGGATGATCGGCCAGTAGAGGACCCTGCGACCGTGGCGCCAGACCTCGAAATTGTTCATGCACACGGCCTGGAAGGCCTTCGTGAAGAAATTGCCGACGCGCTTCGCCCCGTCCTCGAAATCCGTTGATTCGTCGCGGTACTGCTGCCCGCCCTGCTGGTAGCCCTGCTGGCGGTAGTTCGGCTGCTGGTACCCCTGCTGGTAATTTGCCTGCTGGTAGCCCTGCTGCTGATACCCCTGCTGCTGGTAACGCGGCTGCTGGTAGCCCTGCTGATAATACCCCTGCTGCTGCCCGCCGGGCTGCTGGTAGCCTGGCTGCTGCTGCCCACCGGGCTGCTGGTAGCCTTGCGGCTGCGGCTCCGGCTGCGGTTCAGGCCGCGGGGCGGCCTGCGGCTGCGGCTGCGGCTGCGGCTGCGGCTCCGGGGTGCCGGCGGCAGCAGCCGCGGGCTCGGGCGCCGGCGCATCGGCGGCGGGCTCGGGCTCCGGCGCGGCCTCCGGCTCGGCGGCCGCTTCCGACACGCCACCTTCCGCAGGCGCCGTCTGCGCCTTCGTCGCGCCCTGCTGGATCTTGCCCTGCCGCTCAAGCACAAGCACCGCGTCGAGGATGTCCCCGTTCGTCTCAATGAGCGCCAGCCGCGCGGTTTCCTTGTCCACGCCCGCGCTCTTCGCGAGCCGATCGATTTTGTTCTGACTGATGTTCATGTTCCTTCTCCCTGACTCCGAGCGGTACCTATACTAAGTATCATACGGAGCGCGGGCAAAATCGTCCTTTAAATAGTATTAAAATACGATTAAACGAGCGCGCGCAGCGCGAGCACGTAGGAATCGGCGCCGAACCCCGAGATCACGCCCTTGCACACGGCGGAGAGCATCGAGATGTGGCGGAATTCCTCGCGCGCCATCACGTTCGTCAGATGCACCTCGACGACGGGCGCCGCCACCGCCGAGATCGCGTCGCGGAGCGCGACCGACGTGTGCGTGTAGGCGCCCGCGTTCAGGATGATGCCATCGAGCGCGCCCGCCTGCTGGATCGCCGTCACGAGCTCGCCCTCGATGTTGCTCTGGAAGAAGGCGATCGCGATGTCCAGCCCCTCCGCCGCCGCCAGGATCCGCTCCTTGATGATCTCCAGCGTCTCCGTGCCGTATTTGTCCGGCTCACGCATCCCCAGCATGTTCAGATTTGGCCCGTTGATGACCGCAATGTGTTTCATGTTGTCCCCTTTGCAAAAATCATACTATCTATTCTATACCTGCTTGTAACAGCCAATAACTTCAAAATACTCCGTGACGCCGGCCGCGTGCGCGAGCGTGTCCACGACCTTCGGGTCGGCGATGTTGCCGTTGATCTCCGCGAAGAAGCGGTAGGTCTGCGGCGAGGCGGACGGCCGGGACTCGATGCGCGTCAGGTTGACGCCCGCCGCCGTGAACGGCAGGAGCGCCTCGCAGAGCGACCCGGAACGGTGGGCAGCCGAAAACGAGAACGAGATCAGGTCGCTGTCCTTGTCGTACTCCGGGTGCGACGCGATGACCACGAAGGACGTCCGGTTTTTCTCGGAGTCCATGATGTCCTCCGCGAGCACGGCGAGCCCGTTGTGCTCCGCCGCGAGGCGGGAGCCGATCGCGGCCGTGCGCAGCCCCTCGGACGAGGCCGCCTTCGCGGCGGCGACGGCCGTGTTGCTTGTCGCGACGAGGTCCCACGGCTTGTCCCATAGGAAGCGCCGGCACTGCCGGAAGCCCTCTGGGTGCGAATACACCTCGCGGACGTCGCGCATCTGCGCGTCCGGCTTCGCGATGAGGCAGTGCCTCACGTCGATCCACGTGCGCGCGACGATGTAGCAGCCGTAGCTGCGCAGGAGGTCGTACGTCTCGCCGATCGCGCCCGTCACGGAGTTTTCGATCGGCAGCACGCCGTAGTCCGCCTCGCCGTCCTTGATCTTGCGGAAGACGTCCTCGAAATACTCCGCCGCGTCGATCTGCGCGTTCGGGTAGAGCTTGACCGCCGCATGCTCGCCCCAGGCGCCGGGCGCGCCCTGGTACACGACGCGCACGTTGCTCTGCTTGCGCGGCTGCGGGTTCGGCAGGAAGTCCGGCGCCTCGCTCGCGAACATGAGCCGGCGCTGGTACCCGCGCCCGAGTGCCATCAGCGTCCGCATGAGCAGCGTCACTTCCCCGCCGAGCTCGTCGTCGACGATTGCGGCCGCGGCGTCTGTTATTGCTTTTTCCCGATCCGGGTCGTAGACGGCGATGTTGTGCGCGACCTTGTAGTCGCTGATCTCCTTCGTGAGCAGCATGCGCCGCTCAAAGAGCTTCACGATCTCGCGGTCGATGCCGTCGACCACTTCCCTGTACACGGTGATTTCTTTGTCTTCGCCCTTTTTCTTGGCCATTAGGATAGCGCCTCCCTGATACGCGCCACGCGGCGCATCAAACTGTCAAATACCGCTGGGGTGATCGACTGCTGGCCGTCGCACAGCGCGCGCGCCGGCTGGTCATGCACCTCGATCACGAGCCCGTCCGCGCCGGCCGCCACGGCGGCGAGCGCCATCGGCTCGACGAGGTCCCAGTAGCCCGTGCCGTGCGAGGGGTCGACCATCACGGGCAGGTGCGACCGCTTCTTCAGGATCGGCACCGCGGACACGTCCAGCGTGTTGCGCGTCGCCGTCTCGAACGTGCGGATGCCGCGCTCGCAGAGGATGACCTGCGCCTTGCCCGGCATGAGGATGTAGTCCGCCGCCATGAGCATCTCGTCGATCGTGCTCGACGGGCCGCGCTTCAGGAGCACCGGCTTGCCGAGCCGCCCGACCTCGCGCAGCAGCGTGAAGTTTTGCATGTTGCGCGCGCCGATCTGGATCACGTCCACGTCGCGCTCGAAGTCGGGCAGGTATTCCTGCGACATGATCTCCGTCAGGATGCCGAGCCCTGTCTTGCGGCTGGCGATCTTGAGCAGCTCGAGCCCGTCGAGGCCGAGACCCTGGAACGAATACGGCGAGCTGCGCGGCTTGAACGCGCCGCCGCGCAGGAGCCCCGCGCCCGAGCGCTTCACGTCCTGCGCGATCTTGAGGATCTGCTCCTCGCTCTCGACCGAGCATGGCCCCGCCGCGACGAGGAAAGCCCCGTCCCCGACCACGGCCTTGTCCGTGCCCGCGCCGCCGGCCGTGACGACCGTGTCCTCGGGGTGGAAGCTCCGCCCGGACAGCTTGTACGGCGCGGAGACCTTCATCACCTTCTCGACGAGGCCGCCGCGCAGGAGCCCCTCGGCGTCGATCTCCGAAACGTCCCCGACGAGGCCGAACACGCGCCGCTCCTCGCCCTGGACCGCCTTCACCGAGACGCCGCGCGCCTCTACATCCCCGATCAGACGCTCGACCTCCGCATCCGAAGCATGTTCACTTACAACAATAATCAATTCTCAGTTCTCAATTCTCAATTTTTCATCCAATACGCCAAAAACCTCTTGGTACAACTCACCGCCCAGCAAAGCGTCCCTTCCAGCGACCCCCCAAAGGGCCTCGCTGAGCAGCCCTTGCCACACGAGCATGGACAGCCCGGACTCCGCCGACAGCCCTCGCGCCCGCGCCGCACGGACGAGCGTCGTCTCACGGGGCGTGTACACGCAGTCGTAGACGAGCGCGTGCGCCGGCAGCCCGCCGAGGAACGCGGTGTCCGCGAAATCCTCCGCATAGCCGGCCATCCCGAGCGGCGTCGCGTTCACGAAGATGTCCGCGCCGCGCACCGCCTCTTCCGAGAGCGGCCCCGCGTAGGCACCGGGCAAAATGCCTTCCGCCTTCTCGCGGCTGCGGCCCACGATGCGCACGTCCCGCGCGCCTTCCAGCGCCGCCTTCTTCGCGCACCCGCGCGCCGCGCCGCCCGTGCCGAGCACGCACACCACGCTGCCCGCGTAGCCGCGCCCCTGCCCGCGCAGCGCGAGCAGCAGCCCTTCCATGTCTGTGTTGTAGCCAACCGTCTTCCCGCCATCGCGGACGGCCGTGTTGACCGCCCCCGCAGCAAGCGCATCGCCTGCCAGCTCATCGAGCAGGGGGATGACGCGCTCCTTGTGCGGTATGGTTATATTATAGCCGTCAAACGCGCCTTCTGCCACAAAATCTTCGAGGGATTCGGGCGCGACGCGGATTTTCTCGTAAACAGCGTCCGCGCCGAGCAGCGCGAATGCCGTCCCGTGGAGCAGCGGCGACAGCGAATGCGCCACCGGATCCCCTATGAGGCAGTAAGCGCGTCGGCCCATTATTGCGCGACCGCCAGTTCCTCGAGCGACACCGGCGGCAGGCCCGTCTCCGGCACGGTCACGCCGAAATACTCGATGTCCGCCGCATCCACGAGCGCGTTCAGGGCCTCGGTCGCCTTCTCGTCGGCGAGGTATTCCTTGATGCTCTCGCTCACGTCCTCGACCGGCGTGACGCCCGCGTCCGTCTTCGAGGTGAGTTTGATGATGTGGTAGCCGTAGTCCGTCTCCACGATGCCCGAGACCTCGCCGGGGTTCAGCGCCTTGCACGCCTCCTCAAACGGCTCGACCATGTCCCCCTCGGAGAAGGAGCCGAGCTCGCCGCCATTCGCCGCGCTGCCCGAGTCCTCGCTGTACTCCTTCGCGAGCTCGGCGAAATCCTCGCCCGCCTGCACCCGCGCGAGGATGGCCTCGATCTCCGCCAGCTTCTCCGGCGTGTGTTCCGCGTCCTCGATAAGGATGTGGCTCGCCTCGAAGCTCATCGGCACCACGAAGTAGTCCGGGTTCTCGTCGTAGAACGCCTGGACCTCCGCATCCGTGACGGGGTTCGTCTCCATCGTCTCCGTCCGGAACACGTCCATGAGCGCCACCGAGTCGAGGTAGAACCGCACCATTTCCTCGGTCACGCCGTGCGCGCTCAACTCCGCCGTCGCCGTTTCGTCCGTGTATACGTTGGCCATTTCCTCCTCGATCTCGGCCTTCGTCTCGTCCGACAGCATATCCTTGTACTCGAAATGCTGCGACAGCACCTCCGTGGGCACGAAGAAGTTGACGAGAATGTCATTGACAGAAATCAATTTTTGGTCGTTGTAGTCCGCCTCTGTCATGCCGTTGGCCGAGTCTTCGTAGTAATCCTCGATGAACATCCCGTAGCTCATATACTCATACATCGATACCACGCCGCTCACGACGTCGCTGCCGATGACCACGCCGTTCACCGACGCCAGCGGCTCGCCCGCCGCCAGCCACGTCGTCTCGATGGGCGCCGGCTCGGCGCTGCCGCTGCTGCCGCCCGCCTCGGCGCTCTTGGTGCTCCTCGTCCCGAGCAGGATGCCGAGCACCACCGCGATGACGATCACGACCGCCAGCGCAATCCGCAGCTGCCGCACCTTTGCATCACTCTTCATTCTTTCCGCGTCGTTCATTGTTGTCCCCGTTCTGCGATAAGCTCCGCCAGGCGCGTGGCCGCTTCGCCGATCGCCTCGCCCTCCACCACGGCGAAGGTGTCCTCCGCCCAATCTTCATACAGCGGCCTGCGCGCCGCCCACAATTTGAATAACATATCCTGATTGCCGAGCAGCGGGCGTGTGCCGCCGTACGCAACAGAGGATGCTATTGCCTCGATCCCCCGCCGGATGTACACCACCCGGCCCAATGCGGTCAGTATGCTGCGGTTTTCTGCCCGCGTCACGACGCCGCCCCCGGTGGCCAGCACGAAAGCCCCCGCGCCTTCAGGCGCCGCCCCGTCCAGCAAGCCCCGTAGCGTTTCCGTCTCCAGTTTGCGGAATCCTTCTTCCCCTACGCGGTCGAAGATCCCCGCGATCGTCATCCCTTCCTGCCCCTCTATCATCGCATCCGCGTCCAAGAAAGGCAAGGACAAAATCCCGGCAGCCTGCCGGCCGAGCTCTGTTTTGCCGCTCCCCGGCATCCCGATCAGCACGGTGCCCCTCTGCCCCCTCAAGCAAATCCCCCGACCATCATGAGGTCCAGCACAGCGAGCGCCACCGCCGACTCCACCACGGGCACCGCGCGCGGCACGATGCACGGGTCGTGCCTTCCGCCGAACGCGGTCACGGTCTCCTCCATCGTGCGGGGGTCGACCGTCCGCTGCACGATGCCGATCGTCGGCGTCGGCTTGATCGCCGCGCGGACGATGATGGGCATCCCGTTGGAGATGCCGCCGAGGATGCCGCCGTTGTTGTTGGTGATGCTGGCCAGCTTCCCGTCGCGGAACACGATCGGGTCGTTGGCCTCGCTCCCGAGCAGGTCCGCGATGTGAAACCCGCTGCCAAACTCCACGCCCTTCACGGCCGGCACGGAGAACAGCATCCTGGCGATGTGGCTCTCGAGGGAGGCGAAGAACGGCTCGCCCACGCCGCCGGGCAGCTCGAAGCACACCGTCTCGACGACGCCGCCGACGGAATCCATCTCGTCCTTCGCCAAAAGGATCGTGCCCGTGAACTCCTCTTCGACCTCGTCGGCGCACGGGAACCGCTTGTGGGCGATGTGCCGCAGCATGACGCGCGTGTCCGGCCGGGCGACGGTCTCCGACAGGTCGATGTCGTCCGAGTCCCCGCCGATCGCCTTGATGCGCCCGCAGATCTCCACGCCCCGCCGCGCGAGCACCTGCTTGGCGAGCGCGCCAGCGAACACGAGCCCCGCCGTGAGCCGGCCCGAAAACCGCCCGCCCCCGCGCCGGTCGTCGAACCCCTTGTATTTCAACAGCGCCGTCCAGTCCGCCTGGCCCGGGCGCAGCTCCGCCCGGTAGTCCCCCGGGCGCGTGTCCGTATTCCAAATAATGCATGCGATCGGCGCGCCCGTCGACACGCCGCCGACGACGCCGGAGACGACCTCTGCCTCGTCCGCCTCCACGCGCTCCGTCGAAAAGGGGCTGTGCCCCGGCGCGCGCCGGCTCAGCTCATACGCGATATGCACCGAGTCGATCTTGTAGCCGGCGGGCATGCCATCCACCACCACGCCCACCCCGGCGCCGTGCGATTCTCCAAAAATCGTCACCCGAAATCGTTCCCCAAAGCTGTTCATCTCAAACCTCCCGTTTGAACGATGTATTATATCATAATACAAAGTGGATGATACAGTGGCTTCTCGCATGTAATGATATCACGCATGGAGAGGTTTCCTTCTATATGAGACACAGAAAATATCGAACAATAAATGCCTTCGGCATGCCGGCCTTGTGCGCGATGCTGGCCCTGCCGCTTGCGGCCTGCGGCGCCGACCCGCCGGCAAACACGGCGATGGCGGTCACAGCGCAGGCGCGGGAAGCGGCGGCGCAGGAGCTCAACGCCGGCAGCGACCTCGGCGTTGCCTTCCTCGAGCCCATGCCCGATGGGCTTTCCGAGGACGTAGAAGGCTGGGACTACATGGATGTGACGGGCGCGGACGGCGAGGCGGCCATCTGGGCGAGGTTTTCCCCTGCGCACGATTGCAGGGCGCAGCGGGAAGTCGACATAGTGGTCCCCGCAGAGGGCGCAGAAATCTTCGGGCTGGCCACGGGCGGGAGCAGCGACGGCGTCGCCGAAGCGATGGCCGCCAGAGGCTTCGAAGAAGAACCGAGCGAGATGCCCTATTGCCGGCTATACCGCAAGGCGGGCGTGCACATCGCGTTTTTCCTCGACGCGCAGGCCGGGACGATTTGGCGCTTCTACATCTTTTTCCTGTCACCGTCCAACGGTTACTTCCGCTCACCGGATGACCTATTCTTTGGCTATAAATTGAAGAGAGAGGACTACCCGGAGGAAAGCATCCAAGCGGCTGTGCAGGAAATCCGGCAGGGCTGCAATTTCAAAATGCCGCTCCTCCAGCATTCGAGCCATGGCTGGCCTACGGATCTGGAGGCCTTCACCGCCGGCTACGACCCGAAAGACAACGCCGCCATGCCCGCCAGCGCCCTTGCCTACGCCCTGATGGACGGGAACGGCACGGTATATGGCGTTTGCTACTACTACCTGTGTATCTACTACCACTCCATCGGCACTGTTGCCTCGCACGTCGTGCTGGAGGCCGGCGGCCATGTGTTTGGCGTGGGCATCGGGGACACGCTTGCGGATGCGCGCGCGGCGATGGCCGCCTACAGGTACGCGGAGGGGGAGACGGTTTTCCCGTCTGAGGAGCACGCCTTGTCCGCGCAGTCCGAGCTGGAAGCTGCCGGCTATAGCGCGGCGATCTTCCACAAAGACGGCATCAACATCGCCTTCCTCGCTTCGCCGGGCCAAGACCGCATCACCAAGATCCTCGTCTGGGCATCGGAGATTTCGCCATGAGGAGGCTGGCCTTGTGCACGGCGCTGGTATTGGCGCTGGTGGTGACCCTCACCGGGTGCTGCGGCACTTTTCCATTCGCGGATATGTGGCCTGCAGTGGCATTGAAACAGGTGGCGCAGAAAGCGGCGGCGCGGGAGCTTGGCGACCATAGCGACCTTGGCGTCGCCCTTCTCGTGTCCACGCCGGGCGAGCTGGACGATGCTGTCGAAGGTTGGGACATCCTGGACATTCCGGGCGCGGACGGAGGGCCTGCCGCCCGGGCGAGTTTCGCACCTGCCGAGCACTGGTATGGCGATCGAGCGCAGCGGGCAGTCATGATGGTGGCCTCCGCAGAGGACGGCGAAATCTTTGGGCTGGCCATAGGCGGGGGCAGCGCCGGCATCGACGAGGCGATGAGCGCCAGAGGCTATGAGGAAGAACCTTCCGCAGTGCCTTTCTTCCGGCAATTCCGCAAGGGTAGCGTACGGATTGCGTTTCTGCTCGACACGCAGGCCGGGACGATTTGGCGCTTCTACTTCTTCTCCAGCGATTCCGCCGACGAGGAAGACTACGCGACGGTTGAGGAAATCAACCAGGGATGCAGTTTCGATGTACCGCTCTTCCAGCATTCGAGCCATGGCTGGCCGACGAGGATGAGCGCCTTCACGGCGTACAACCGGGAGCATTATATCGAAGTGTTCTCCAGCGAAGACGCCCGCGCCCTGACGGACGGGAGCGGCGCCGTGTATGGCGTTTGCTACTACTTCCGCGACAACCCCACGCCCGGCAAGGATGGCTACGTTGCCTCGCACGTTGTCCTGGAATCCGGCGGCCATGTGTTCGGCGTGGGCACAGGGGATCCGCTTGCGGACGCGCGGGCCGCGATGGCCGCCTACGGGTATGAGGACGGGGAGGCGGAGACGGTCTTCATGTCGCAAAAGCACGCCTTGTACGCGCAGTCCGAACTGGAGGCAGCCGGCTATAGCGCGGCGATCTTCCACAAAGACGGCATCAACATCGCCTTCCTCGCTTTGCCGGGCGAAGACCGCATCGCCAAGATCCTCGTCTGGGCAACCATGCCGTGGGCGCTGGTGTGAGTGGCCAAGTGAAGAAAAGCAGAGCTTTCTGGGGGAGTGCTAATCCGCCAGTGCTTTGAAGATGCTTTCCTTGTAGACCCAGTTGCCGCCCGGGTCCATGAGGCCGTGGTAGCCGTCCTTCACGACGAGGAGGCGGTCCGGGGCGAGGCATTCGTATTCAAGGGGGAGTATGAAGCGGATGCCCTCGGCCATGAGCTCGCCGGACATGTTGTACAGGTTGTAGGCCTCTTCCACACCGATCGGTTCGAAGCCGGCTTTCGGCTGTTCCTGGAGGATGTAGCGGGGAGCCGCGTCGTCGAAATAGATTGCATGACCAAAACCAGGCAAATCCATTGTTGGGATGCAGTACAATCCATCGCCCATATTCGACGCAGCCTTGTACACAGGATCTTCGGCCTGACCTTCTTCCTTCTCCGTGTATGCAGTACTGTTGCTCATAATGGAATCATCATAGGACTCACCCTCCGCTGGAGGAATGGGGTTTGCATTCTTATCAAATTTTATAATTGCACCTTCTCTCCCCCCATTCGGTGTGGCCAATCTAGCATAGAAACCGCCATCCTCTGCCTTGACAAAATTAAACTCACTGCTGATCATTGGTAACGTATAGCCCAAGTCACCGGTATTTGGACGAGTCATTGTAATCGGGTCGAGCAGCGTGAATACTCTGTTATTATTCTTATATTCTTGCACCATGACAAACCGGCCTGGCCCGTTTTCATAACTCACCTCCTCCCAGTCGACGAGGAGCTTGCCTTTGACTGAATAGAGCCGCGATTTGAAGACGTAGTTTGTCTCGCCTTCCTTGTAGTTTACTGTGCCGGACTCGTCCGTCTGCTCAAAGAGCTTCTGCTGCGCAATCGCTGTCGCGCCATCGGTGCCCTGAATAATGGACAGGCTATTGCCGCTCATGACGACATCCCCTTCATGGTTGACGATGGTGGAAAACAGGCTATAGCTGTAAGTCGAGCTGAGAATATCCGATGGCCGGTTGATCTGGAACAGCCACTCCGGGTGCGCGCCTTTCACGGGCGCGGCGGAGGCGGCGGCTTCGGCTACCTCCGGCGGGATGTCGATCCTGCCGCTTTGCCCATCGGCCGCAGAGCCGACCTCGGTCGCCGGAGCCGTGGCGTCCTGGGCCACCGGCACATAGCCGCATTCCTCAAGCAGTGCCGCTCCCTCCGGCGTCCGCAGCCAGTCGTACAGCAGGCGCGCCGGGGCGTTCTTGCCCGCGTCCTTCCGGATGGCAAGATAGAAGTCGCTCGTCAGCGGGTAGGAGCCGTCCGCGATCGTCTTGTTGGAGGGCGCGACGCCGTCCACGGCGAGCATCTTGACGTTCGGGGCCTCGTACATCTTGTCCGCGTAGTAGTAGACGGAATAGCCGAGCGAGTCCCCTGCGGCGTCGAAGTCCAGCAGGGACAGCATATAGTCCATGGAGCCCGCCACCATCTCGGACGGGGGGTCGGCCAGGGTTTCGCCCTGCATGAGGCATTTCAGCAGCATCGCGTGGCTGCCGCTGTCCGTGTTGCGCTGGTAGGCCATGATTGGCTGTGCCGCGCCGCCGACTTCCGACCAGTCCGTGATGCGGCCGGCGTAGATGCCCCGGAGCTGGTCCGCGGCCAGGCTCTTCACGGTGTTGTTTTTGCCGGTGATGAAGACGAGGCCGTCCCGCCCGATCGGAACCGACTCCACGCCATTTTCCGGCACCCCGCCCTCCGGCTCGTAGGCGAGTATGATGTCGGCCGAGGCATTTCCGGCCGAAGGGTCGACCCCCTTCCATGCGGCGCTTGTGCCATTGGTTGAAACCGCCGCCTCCGCCGTTTCCGCATCCACCCCGCAGGCCGCCATGTAGAGGGCTGTGATCAGCGGCTGGCAGGCCGTGCTGCCATCGATCACGGGGAAGTTCGCTTTGCCGAGGCCCGGGATGGCACCGTCCTGAATGGGCATTATTTCCTGCGTATCGCCCTCTGCGGCACTCAATTCCTTCAGGTAGCTTTTCACATCCTCCAGCAGCGACTTCGTTGCCTGCGCGGACTCGGCCGCCTCTTTCGCCGCCTGCTGCGCGTGCGTCACGGCTTCATACGCGCTGTCCGCGCCATCCAGCGCGGCGACCCTCTCCTTCAGCGCCGCAAGCTCCGCCTCCAGCGCTACCAGATCCCCCTGCTCCGGCGGCGCCTGCCCCGCATCCGCTGCGCCGGCCGCGACGCCGGTATCCGGGGGCGGCGCCCAATCGAGGACCGAAGTTGAGTAGGGGGCCCGCGAGGCCTGGGGAGCCCGTGCCGCCAAAGGGAGCGACGCAGCGCCGATGATCAGGCACACCACTGCGGCTATTACCGCGACACCGGCGCACCGCCGCCAAACCGATTTCGTCAACATTTCGATTCTCCTATCCTTCCATCAATCCATCAATGCCGTGTAGACGCTCTCCTTGTATACCCAGTTGCCGTCCAGGTCCATGAGGCCGTGGTAGCCGTCATCATACACGACAAGCCGATCCGGGGCGAATGTGCCGAAGTCATCCGAGTAAACATTGTCCGCGATGCGTTCCCCATTCATTTTGTATACATTGCAATAACGGTATCCGTAACCCGTGGTTTTCTCCAAATCCTGAAGGATATACCGCGGGGATTGATCGTTTCCGAAATACATTGCAAGGTTGGAATACCCCTCCAGATAGTTCCGGAAAGCCGGGACGATGTACAAACTCTCTTCCATCTGCTGCGCCAAATCCATCCAAGAACCTTCGGCTAAATTCTCTTGCGTGATCGATACGTCATCCGGCCAGTCCAAATCGTCTTTGTTGTAATAGCCGCCTTTCTCTGGGGGCTCTGCATTCCCGTCCTTGTCATATTTCATGATGGATTCGTATTCCACCCCGTCCTCTTCGGAGTGTTGCAATTGGGCATAGAAGCCGCCATCATCTGTCAAGACAAAAACAGGGCCGTCTCCAGCCAAGACTTTATCGAAAATCAGGCCTGTGTCCGGCACTTCGCCCGTGATTGGATCCAGCAGGGTGCATCCGACTGACCCCATTTTCTTGTTTACCAGCACAAACCGCCCCGGCCCGGATCTGTATTCCACAGCCTCCCAGTCGCGCAGCAATTTGCCCTTGATCGAGTAGAGCCGTGATTTGAAATCATAGTCTATCTCGCCGTTCTCATCCTCCTGTTCGAAGATCTGCTCCTGCGCTATGGCCAAGGCCTTCGTATTGTCCACATTGACAATAATGGACAGCCCCCTGCCGCTCAGCACAACATTCCCTTCATGGTCGACGATCGTTGAACTCCTGATATAGTATTTCGTCACATCCTGAACGGGCTGCACGATCTGAAACAGCCATTCCGGGTGCGCGCCCTTGATGGGCTCTGCCGCCGCAGCCGCTTCCGCCACCTCCTTTGGTACTTCGACACGCCCGCTTGCGCCGGCGGCGCCGGACGTCTGCCGGGTCGGCACGTAGCCGCATTCCTCGAGCAGCGCCGCCCCCTCCGGCGACTGCAGCCAGTCGTACAGCAGGCGGGCCGGATCCCCCTCCTCCAGATTCGGGCGGACGGCCACGTAGAAGTCGTTTGTCAAGGGGTAGGTGCCGTCCGCGATCGTCTCGCTGCTCGGCAGGACGCCGTCCACGGCGAGCATCTTGACGTTCGGCGCCTCGTACATCTTGTTCGCGTAGTAGTAGACGGAATAGCCGATGGAGCCCCCGCCCGCGTCAAAATCCAGCAGCTCCAGCATATAGTCCATGGCGCCCACCACCATCTCGGACGGCGGGTCCATCGGCGCCTCCCCCTGCATGAGGCATTTGGTCAGCATCACCTGGCTGCCGCTGTCCGCGTTGCGCTGGTAGGCCGTGATCGGCCCGGACGCGCCGCCGACCTGCGACCAGTCCGTGGTGCGCCCGGCGTAGATGTCCCTCAGCTGCGCCGAGGTCAGGCCCTTCACGGGGTTGGCCTTCCCGGTCAGGAAGACGAGGCCGTCCCGCCCGATGGCCGCCGCCCTGCCCTTCTGGAATCCGCTGTCCGGCTCGTAGGCGAGGATGATGTCCGCATCGCTGTTGGCGATCCCCTTCCAGGCGCTGCTCGTGCCGCTCACGGTGATCATCGACGCCGCCGTTTCCCGATCCACCCCGCATGCCGCCGCGTAGAGCGCCGCGATCAGCGGCTGGCAGGCCGTGCTGCCGTCGATCACAGGGAAGTTTTCCTTTGTGATGCCCGGGATAACGCCATCCTGCGCGGCCGGCGCCGGCGCGGCGGCGCTCGACGGGTTCCGCAGATCCGCCAAGGCGTTTTCTATCTCCAGGAGCAAGGACCGCACTTCCCGCGTGGTCACGTTGGCCTGCTCCGTCTCCTCCTCCGCGCGCGCAGCCACATCGCCCAAGGTCTGCAAGCGTTCCAGCGCGGCGATGTCCGCCTCCAGCGCCTCCATCTCCTCTTCCAGCACGGCCACGTCGCCCGACGCCCCGGGCTCCCCTTCGTTCGTTTCGGGCACATCGCTTTCGTTTTGAAGCTGCAACCCTTCGGTGTCCGAAGCGGCCGGGGAAGTGGCATGCCCGTAAGCCTCAAAAGAAAGCGAGGACAGCCACAGGAAAAAGGCGAACACCGCCACCAGAATCGCGCACCCGGCCACCCGCCGCCAAACCGTTTTCATCATCTTTGCAAACCTCCTCTTTACCCATCCGGTTATTTTTCCTTCAATCCATCAGCACGCTGTACACGCTCTCTTTGTAGAGCCAGTTGCCGTCCAGGTCCATGAGCCCGTGCCACCCGTCCTTCACGGCGACGAGGCGGTCCGGAGCATATTCTTCCACGACCACATTGGCGATTCGGAGCTTTCCGTCCATGCCGTAGATGTCAACGGTGCCTTGGCCCGAAGTGAAATAACGGGGCATGCTGTTGCTATCGAAGTAAACGGTAACGCCCGTATTCTCGGCCCATTTCGATAGGATTGCCTCGTAGGCGATCGATTCGGAGTCGGCGCTTTCATCTGAATTGGTATATTGCTTATAGTAGTCCAAGGGTGACATCGGATCGTCCATTCCATGCTCGAGCACAGATTTGTCTGACGCCTCCCCCTCTTTGAAAGGAACAGGTTTTCCATTTGCATCAAATTTCACGACTGGGCCGGCATCTTCTCCATCAGAAGGGAAAGACATCGCAACAAAGCCACCATCGTCCGTGTAGATATAGTCATATCGGTCAGGCCAATAGTATCCATAGCGGTACAGCTTGAAATCGTTCGCCCGTTTCCCGGTGGAGGGGTCAACCAGTCTATAAAAATCCTTTCGCGCGCCTTCATCCCACTCAACAGCCATGAGGAAATGCAACGGCCCGCCTGTGTAGTCTACGGCTTCCCAATCACGGAGCAGTTTGCCTGTGACAGAGTACAGCCTCGATCTGGTGATTTCACCTTTGAGGTTCTTTTGCGAAATGGCAATCACATCTGTGGCAGACTCATTGTAGATTCGATTGAAATTTTCGCCTTCAAAGATGATATTCCCCTCGTGGTCGACAATCGTCGAATATGTTTTTCCCGAGGCACCGCTCCAGGTATCATGTTTCCCTTCATTTTCATAGCCGGAAATCGTGTAGGTGTCGCTTGCGCGATTGATCTGATACAGCCATTCCGAGTGCGGGCCTTCTATCGGCTCCGCCTCTGCGGCGCGGGCGGCGACTTCCTCGGGGACTTCGATCTTTCGGGCGGATGCTGCTGATTTCGCCACAGGCACATACCCGTTTTCTTCCAGCAAAGCCGCCCCCTCCGGCGTGAGCAGCCAATCGTACAGCAGGCGGGCAGAACAGCCTTCCGGCGCCTTGTCCAGAAGCGCCATATGGAAATCGTTTGTCAGCGGGTACGTGCCGTCCGCGATGGAATCGGTTGTGGGCGCCACGCCATCCACCGCGAGCATCTTGATGCCCGGCGCCGCGTACATCTGGTCCGCATAGTAGTAAACGGAATAGCCGATGGCATCCCCGCCGCCTTCAAATTCCGAGACAACGTTGATCAACCCGGCCATCTCTGCTATCAATTCCTCAGAGGGGGGTTCCGTGAGCGTTTCCTCCCCCATGAGGCATTTCAGCAGCATCACATGGCTGCCGCTCTCCGGGTTCCGCTGGTATGCCGTGATTGGCCCGGCTTCGCCCCCGACCTTTGACCAGTCCACAGTGCGCCCGGCGTAGATGTCTTTCAGCTGCTCCGCGGTCAAGCTGCCCACCGGGTTGCTTTTCCCAGTCAGGAATACAAGCCCGTCACGGCCGAGGGGGCTGGACTGCACGCCGGCTTTCGGCACCCCGCCCTGCGGTTCGTAGGCTATGATGAGCTTGTTGGCGCTGTCCTCGCTGTATGGATTCATTTGATTCCATGCCGCGTTCGTGCCGCTTACCGCGATAGCGGCCTCCGCCGCTTCTTTGTCCACGCCGCAGGCCGCTGCGTAGAGCGCTGCGATCAGTGGCTGGCAGGCCGTGCTACCGTCGATCTCCGGGAAGTTCGCCTTGCCGAGGCCCGGGATGACGCCATCATGGATGGATGCCTCTGCTTGACCGCCCCTTAGCGTTCTTAGCTCGGTTTTCAGCGCGGCTATCTCCTTTTTGATGTCAACCATTTCGCTTGACAGCTCCTGCAACTCCGACCTTGCGTCCGCTGCATCCGCCCTCGCTTCCTCCGCCGCGTTGACCGCTTCCAGCAGCGCCTGGTTTTCTTCTGCCGGTTCAGAGGAGGCGCCTTCTTCCGGCAATTGCAACGCGTTGAAATCCGACGCCCCCCGGGGCGCCGCCGCGGCGTTTGCCGGCAGCAATTTCATCCTGGGCAGCAACGCACAAGGCAGCGCGACAACAATCACGCAAACAGCGCAACGCCAAAGATAAGAGTTCTTTTGCATGGCATTTCTCCTGCTATGTATTTATGAAAACCGGCAATATCCCAAAATGCAGCTCCATTATACATCAAATCGGATGCAAATGTTCAACATTTTTTATAGAATTTGTTGATTTTTTTTATGATAAAATTGAATCAAACCAAGGCTGCTGAAGACAGGAGGGATGACCTATGTTTGTTGATTCGAAAACCGCCGAGCAATCGGCCATTGTAAACCTCGCCTACAGCATGTGCGCGGCCGCGCGGACGGCTCCGAAGGCCTGCGGCGTCGACCACCTCGAGACGGCCGTCCTCACGGGCGAGGACAAGGACCGGCTCGCGGCGGAGATGCGCAAGGTCGGCGAGGCGCTCGGCGAGGCGGGGGGGTTCTTCTGCCGGGATGCGGCGGGCGTGGACGCGAGCGAAGCCGTCGTGCTCATTGGGGCGAAATACCAGGTGCGCGGGCTGAACGAGATATGCCGGCTCTGCGGCTTCGCGGACTGCGCGGCCTGCGCGAAGGCGGGCGCGGCGTGCGCCTTCACGGCCATGGACCTCGGGATCGCGCTCGGCTCGGCCGCGTCGCTCGCGGCGGACGCCCGCGTCGACAACCGCATGATGCTCTCGATCGGCCAGGCGGCGGCGAGCCTCGGGCTGCTCGGGGAGTACAAGATGATCGTGGGCCTCCCGCTGTCAGCCTCCGGCAAGTCCGTCTTCTTCGACCGGCCGGCACCGTAGGGTGCGGATGCCCGCCGCGCTGCCAGATGAGTGGTTGCCCGCCGCGCCCCCGCGCGCCGTCCATGCTGCCACCGCCGCCTGTCAGCAAAACGCCCTTTCTGTGGACAAAAAATGGCGGGATGTGCATCCTGTGCACGGCAATATCCCGGAAAACGACGTGTACGTGATACGGGTTTTCGCTTTATGACAAAAATCGCGCCCTGCGCCTTGGGAATCTGCACATCCCGGCGTTTTTTGGCCACGGAACGCCGGATTTGCTGCACGGCATGAGAAAACCCGCTTGAGTGGTTGCCTGCCGCGCTGTCAGATGAGTGGTTGCCAGCCGCGCCTCCGCGCGCCTGGCTTTGATTGGAGCATGGATTCCGGGTCAGCGGTAGAGTGCCACGGTAGATTGCATTGCGGCTAAAGCCGCGCAATCCTCGAATGCGACCTACCAACGGCAGCAAGCTGCCGGGTAGGTCTGCAACGCGCTAAAGCGCTGCACTCTACCGCTGACCCGGAATCCAAAAATCAAATCATTCGGCGGATGCGCAAGCATCCGGCAACCTTTTCAACCGGGCCGCACTTTTCAGCGCGCCTTCAGGAAGTCCTCCCAGAAATGGGGGTAGGATTTGGCAACGCTGTCCGCGCCTGTCAGGCGGACGGGGTTCCGGCAGCCGATCGCCGCCACGGCCACGGCCATCGCGATGCGGTGGTCGCCGTGCGCGTCGGCCCGGCCGCCCGGCAAGCCACTGCCCGTGGGTGACTGGCCGTCCCCGACGCCCGCGACCACGAGCGCGTCGCCCTCCTCCCGCACGCCCGCCCCGAGGTTTGAAAGCTCCTGCGCGAGCGCGGCGAGCCGGTCGCTCTCCTTGATGCGCAGCCGCCCCGCGTTCACGAACCGCGTGACCCCCCGCGCATAGCAGGCCAGCGCCGCCAGCGGCGGCACCAGATCCGGGATGTCCCGGCAGTCGATGACAGTGCCCTGCCCCGTGCGGATGGCCTCCACGAGCGCCGCCGCCCGGCGGTCGCCCTGGTGGCTGTCCGGCCGCAGCCCTTCCACCCGCACGTCGCGGCCGAGCGCCGCCGCGCACAGGAAGAACGCCGCCTGCGACCAGTCGCCCTCGACCGTATACGCAGCGGGCGCGTACGCCTGCCCGCCGGGGATCCGGTAGCCATCCGCCGCCACAACCGCATCTCCGCAAGCAAGGGTCTCAAGTCCCGCAGCCTCTGTACTGGCATCAGCACGCATCTCCGAAGCCGCAGTTCCCGCATCGGCATCCGCGCCTGCGCCCTGCCCGGCCGCGCGCTCCTCGTTCGCCCGCACCCCGAACGCCCGCATCACGTCCACCGTGAGCCGCACGTAGTCCGCCGACTCCGCCGCCGACGTGAGCGACAACCGGCTGTCCCCCGCCGCGAGCGGCAGCGCCAGCAAAAGCCCCGTCAAAAACTGCGAGCTGACGTCGCCCGGCAGGAGGTAGTCCCCGGGCAGCAGCGGCCCCCGCACGCGCACCTCCCCGTCTTCTTGAATAAAATAAGAACCCTCTCCGCCGTGGGCACGGAAGACGTCCGCGTAGACCTGCAAAGGCCGCTCCAGGAGCCGCCCCCGCCCCGTGAAACGCCACGCGCCGCCGGCCATCGCCGCGAGGGGGATCAGGAACCGCAGCGTCGAGCCGGACTCCCCGCAGTCGACCGGCTGCCCGTCATCACGGGAAACAATCCGCGCAATCCCGCGCACCGTCGCCCGGATGTCCTCGGAGTCGCCGAGCCCCCGCACCACCGCCCCGGCGGCTTCGCCGCCGGCGAGCGCCGCGCAGATCGCCGCGCGGTGCGACAGGCTCTTGGAAGGCGGCACGCGCACCGTGCCGGAGGGGAAGCGGTCGATGACCAACTCCGCAGGCAAAAACGGGGACGACGCCGTCATGCGGGCGCCAGCCCCCCGTCCAGCGCGTCCTCCAGCGCAGCGAAGGAAAGCGGCGTGACGGCCGGCTCCCCGATGCGCTTCAGCAGCACGAGATCCACGCCGTCCGCGGAAGACTTCTTGTCGCCGCGCATATACGGGAGCAGCCCTTCCGCAGATTCCCGCGCCTTCAGCCCGCACGCGTCCAACACCTCCCCGAGGCGCGCCGCCGTGCCCTTCTCCGTAACGCCGAGCCGCTCGCCGAGCGCCGCCGCCAGGCGCATGCCTGCCGCGACAGCCTCCCCGTGCGTGTACCTGGAAAAGCCGTATTTGACCTCGATCGCGTGCCCGAAGGTGTGCCCGAAATTGAGGATCTTTCGCAGCCCCCCCTCCCGCTCGTCCTCCGCGACGACGCCGGCCTTGAAACGGATGCACGCCGCGATCAGGGAAGCGGAAACGGAAGCGGCAGCCGCAGCCGCAGCCGACGCGGCAACCTGGCCGAACAGAGCCTCCGACGCAATCGCCCCGGTCTTGACCACCTCCGCCATCCCGGAGCGGATTTCGCGCTCCGGCAGCGTCGCGAGGAACGCGGGGTCGCACAACACGAGCGAAGGCTGGTGGAACGCGCCGACGAGATTCTTGCCCGCCGGGATGTCGACGGCCGTCTTGCCGCCCACCGACGAATCGACCATCGCGAGCAGCGTCGTCGGGATCTGGCAGAAGCGCACGCCGCGCATCCAGCACGCCGCCGCGAAACCGGCCATATCGCCGACCACCCCGCCGCCGAACGCGACCACAAGCCCCCCGCGCGAAAGCCGCGACGAAGCAAAAGCATCAAAGAGCGCGCTCAAATCGGCCAGCGTTTTGTGCTCCTCCCCGGGCGCGACTACAGCCGAGCCGAACCCGTCAAACAAATCCCCGTAAAGCCGCCAGACATGCTCGTCGCTGACAAAAAAGGGAGGCCCGCCATCAGCGGCCAGCCCTTCCAACAAGGCGCGCCAGGAACCCCCCGCAAAAAGCCCCTCGGAAATCACCACATCATAGGCGGATGCCCCCAATTCAACCCGAACAACATCCATCAAAACTCATCACCCATCAAAGCCATCTTCCACCCCAACAAAAATCACCCATAAACAATTCTCAATTCTCAATCCCAGCCGCAAGGCCGGCCTTGTAAGCCGCCAAATTCAGCTCCACCAGCTTCTCCGGCACCACGCTCCGCACGACCTCCTCCCAGTCCACGCCGGGCAGATCCGTGAGCCCGAGCGCCCGCGCGAGCGCCCCGAACAGCACCACGTTCATGCAGCGCGCGTTGCCAAGCTCGACCGCGATGTCCCCGGCCTTCACAGCCACCGTGCGGAACTTCTCCGCCATCGCCCCGACCGCGTCCTCCGGGTAGCTCGCGCCGCCCGCCGCCACGCTCATTGGCGTGATGCGGTAGTCGTTCACGACCGCCAGCCCGCCCGGCTTCAGGAACGCCGCGTACCGCAGCGCCTCCATACGCTCGAACGCGACCATCACGTCCCCCGCGCCCTTCCCGAACAGCGGCGAATACACCTTCTCGCCGTAGCGCACCTGCGTCGACACGCTCCCGCCGCGCTGCGCCATGCCGTGCACCTCGCTCATCTTCACGTCGAACCCCGCGCGGATCAGCCCCTGCGTCAGGATGCGGCTCGTCAGGATCGCGCCCTGTCCGCCGACGCCCACCAACATTACATTCATCGTATCCAATTCACACGCCTCCAAAAAAAATTCTCAATCCTCAATTCTCAATTAAAAATACCCGACCGTCTGCGGCCGCACTTCCTCGATCGCCTCGAACGGGCACACCTGCTTGCATACCGTGCAGCCCGAGCAGAGCGCCGCGTCGATCTCCGCCGCCTCCTCGCCCATATACACCGACGGGCAGCCGACCTTCGTGCACATCTTGCACGCCTTGCATTTTTCCGGGTCCACCCGGCACAGCCCCCGCTCCAGCGGCAGCCCCTTGATGAGCAAGCACGATCTTTTTGTAATAATAGCCGTACGGATGCCGGCGCCCACGCTCTCGACCGCCTCGTCGACAGCCGCCTGCATCGCGCCCAGATCCTGCGGGTCCACCGTGATGACGCGCCCGAAACCGCAGGCCGTCAGCACGCTCTCGATCGAAACCGCCGGCGCGGGCGCGCCCATCAGCGTGCGCCCCGTCGCGGGGTTCTGCTGCTGGCCCGTCATCGCCGTGATGCTGTTGTCGAGCACGCAGGGGATGAGCTTCGCCCCGTTGTAGACGATCTCGCACGCGCCCGTGATGCCGCTGTGCAGGAAGGTCGAGTCGCCCATCACGCCGAACACGATGCGCTCGTCGCCCACCTGCTCAAACACCTTCGCCATCCCGGCCGCGACCGTGAAGCCCCCGCCCATGCAGACGCAGCTCTCGATGGAGTTGAGCGGCGGCGCGCTGCCGAGCGTATAGCACCCGATGTCGCCGCACACGACCGCGTCCTTGCGCTTGGACAGCGTGTAGAAAAAGCCCCGGTGCGGGCAGCCCGGGCAGAGCACGGGCGGCCTCGGCGCGGGCTGCGCGCCCACCTCCGTCACGGCCGGCGCGCAGCCGAACACGGCCTCCCGCACGATCTGCGGGTTCAGCTCCATGACCGGTGGGATCACCGATTTGCCGGTGCACGCGATCCCCGCCGCCAAAAGCGCCTCCTCCATGAACGGATCAAGCTCCTCCACTACGTACAGCTTCTCCACCGTCTGCGCAAACGCCCGGATGCGGGAGATAGGCATCGGCCAGCTCATGCCGACCTTGAAAAACCCCGTGCCCGCAGGGAACGCCTCGCGCGCGTACTGGTAAGCCACCCCCGCCGCGACCACGCCGACCGCGCCGCCCCCCGGCTCCTCATAGTTGAGCGGGCAGTTGTCCGAGTACGAGGCGAGCGATTCCATGCGCGCCTCCACCTGCGGGTGGTGTTTGATCGCGTTCGCCGGCGTCGCCACAAACTTCTCGATGTCCTTCTCATAACGCTTCACGGGCTGCTCCGCGCGATCCCCTGTCTCGACGAGGCTCTTCGAATGGCAGACGCGCGTCGTCATGCGCAGCAGCACCGGCGTATCGAACAGCTCCGAAATCTCGAACGCCGCCCGCGTGAAGGCCAGGCACTCGGCGCTGTCCGAAGGCTCGAGCATCGGCATCTTCGCGGCCTTGGCATAGTGCCGGTTGTCCTGCTCGTTCTGCGAGCTGTGCATGCCCGGGTCGTCCGCCGAAATGATCACGAAACCGCCCCCGACACCGTTGTACGCCGCCGTGAAGACGGGGTCGGCCGCCACGTTCAGCCCGACGTGCTTCATCGCGCACACGGAGCGCGCCCCCGCCATCGACGCCCCGTAGGCCGCCTCCGCCGCCACCTTCTCATTGGGCGCCCACTCGCAGTACAGCACGTCCTTGTACTGCGGCAGCTCCTCGAGAATCTCCGTGCTCGGCGTGCCCGGATAAGCCGAGGCGAAACGCACGCCCGCCTCGTAGAGGCCGCGCGCAACCGCCTCGTTGCCCGACATCAATTGCTTCATTGTATTGTCATCTCCCTCTCTGTATAGAATAACGTACTTGTAATTCTACCACAGACGGGGGATTGGCGGCGGTTTTCACGCCCGACGCCAGGACAAAATTCCGCGGCGCATTTTCATCCGAACGGATGGCCCGGTCACGGCTGCATCTCCGTCAGGTATTTGTGGTAACGCGCCGGCATGAACTGCCGCTGCAGCTTCGGGTTGAGCCGCTCCTTCGTCGCCATGACCGCGTGGTACTCCTTCCACAGCTGGCGGATCTGCGCCTCCCCCCCGCTGAACCGCAGGTACGCCCCCTCGTCAAACGGCGCGACCTCCCACCGGCGCTCGTAGGCAAACAGCGCTTTGCCGCGCCGCGCGTCATGGATCAAAAACGGCTCGCTCTTGAAGCGGTCCGCGAAATGCGGCGCGAGGTGGGCGAGCACGTCGTTGTCCGGCTCGATCCGCGCAAACAGCGTCCCGCCGTCCAGCTCAGAGAACCGCACGAGGCCGCACAGCCGGTGCACCTCCGCGCCGAAGCGGTACTCCGCCTTCTGCACCGGCGCGACGACGGGGTGGCCGTGCAAGAGCCGGATCTTCGGCCCCTCCTTGAACCCGAGGCGGATGTACGACAGCAGCTTCATCTCCTTCTCTGGCTCGTCCGTGAGGAAGACGCGGTAGATGCGCTCCGCGTCCCAGCGCGAGATCTTGCGCATGATCGCCTCCGCCACCGCCTCCGCCTTCCGCCCGTCCGTCTCCACGGTCTGCGCATAGTGCAGCAGATCCAGCTGGTAGGCGCCGTTGTTCGAGAAGATCCCGTCGGCCTTCCCCGTGCGCCAGTGGTGCCACACGCAGGTCAGGAACCCCTCGAAGGTGTCATCGTACAGATAGTTCACCCGTGGCCGCCTCGAACAGGGATATCTGGGGGCTCACGGGGGACAGCTTCTCCCGCAAGCTGCACGGGTCCCACGCGCCGTCCCCGTAGTATTTGCCATTCGCCGTCAGGAAGAACCGCGCGCGCTTCAGCACCACCCCCATCTTCTTCAAGTCGTCGTAGCCCACGGGCGCGATGCGGCGCTGCCGCAGGATGCGGTAGACCGAGGTGTTGCCCACGCCGGGGATGCGCAGCAGCTCCTCCTCGGAAGCCCGGTTGACCTCGACCGGGAACAGGTCCAGGTTGCGCAGCGCCCACACCACCTTCGGGTCGAGGTCGACGTCCAGATTGGGGTGGTCCGCCGTCAGGATCTCGTCCGCGCGGAAGCCGTAGAACCGCATCAGCCAGTCCGCCTGGTACAGCCGGTGCTCGCGCCGAAGCGGCGGCGGCGTGAGCAGCGAGGGCAGCTCCGGCCCCTCCGCCACGGGGATGTAGGCGGAAAAATACACGCGCTTCATCGAATACCGCCGGTACAGCGCCTCCGAGAGCGTCACGATCTCAAGATCCGTCTCGGGCGAAGCGCCGACGATCATCTGCGTCGTCTGCCCAGCAGGGGCAAACCGCTCGCGGTAGGCGCGCCGCCGCCGGTCGCGCACGATGGCCGCGCCCTGCCCTGCGCCCTCGCCCGGGCCCGCGCGCAAGCCACCCCCGCTGGCCGCCGCGCGCGGCCCCACAGGATCCCCGTCCTCGCCTACCGCCTCTCGCGCGTCCGCGAGGCACCCGTCCCCGGCCCCGCAATCCAGCCCCGCCGGCCGCAGACGAGCCATATTGCCCGTCGCCTTCAGCGTCTTTTGCTCCATCTGCGTCTGCGTGATCTGCCGCATCGGCGAGAAGATCGACCGCGGCTTCTTTTGCGGCGCGAGGCGCGAGAGGCTCTCCTCCGAGGGGAACTCCATATTGACGGACAGCCGGTCGCTCACGAGCCCGATCTGCGTGAGCAGCTCCGGCGACACCCCGGGGATGACCTTGGCGTGGATGTAGCCGCAAAACCCGTACACCTCGCGCAGGATCCACAGGCACGCGTACATCAGCTCCACGGTGCGGTCCGGCGACCCCACCACGGCCGAGCTCAGAAACAGCCCCTCGATGTAGTTGCGCCGGTAAAACTCCATCGTCAGGTCCGCCAGCTCCCTCGGCTCGAACGTGCACCGCTTCACGTCCGCCGAACGCCGGTTCACGCAAAACTTGCAGTCATAGGCACAGTCGTTCGACAGCAGCACCTTGAGCAGGGACACGCACCGCCCGTCCGCCGTCCATGAATGGCAGATGCCCGCGCAGGCCGCATTGCCGAGCCGCCCGATATTGCTCCGGTCCGCCCCGCTCGAGGAGCACGACACATCGTATTTGGCGCCTTCCCCAAGCACGGAAAGTTTTTCAAACAAAACGCCTTCCATGCGGTTATTATTCCATAGGAAAACGCGTTTGTCAACACATGTTTGCGAATGTTCTCTATATCCTCTCGTATAAGCCCGCGTCAAAATCCGCCCTGGCAGCGATCTATCTCTCGTCAGGATAGTGTTTCTTGTTCCCGGTCACAAGCACATTACGGAGCTTTTTCCCTGCTCACTAAGGTTTCCTGAGGAGCTCCCCTGTTTTTCGAAATCTCAAAAGCTGTCACGTCAGGTTATAATCTCTCTATTTCGTCTATTTCCAAGCCCGTGTATTTTGCGATCTGCTCTACAGCCAAATCGTCAGCCTTCATGCGACGAGCGACGGCTTCGGCATTTTCCGCTCGTCCTTCCGCGCGTCCTTCCGCAAGCCCTTCCGCAAGGCCTTCCGCACGTGCCTCGTCTTTCACATATTCCGCCCGCGCGACCATATCCCGCCGAAACGTCTCCTGCCGGAACGCCATCTCGCGCTCTGCCTCGTCCTCGCTCATCTCCGCCAGACGCATGACCACCTTCCCGATATGCGGGTTCTTTTCCGCGATCTCTTCCATCTCCTTTTCGTCCTTTCCTTCGATGACCCTGAGCCATGCCCAGAGGCTGCTCTTGTCATCCACATCCGGCACATTCGGCAAAGACAGCACGTCAATCTGCATGATGTCCGACAGCGTGCTCCCCGTCACCGGATCGTGCATGAAGAAACGATTGTGATAGGCACCGTTTCGAACCATATCAAAATCCGCGATCACGATGCTTACCACTTTTTTCAGTTTCGCATAGTTTTGACTTCTTTTCAACTGGTCAGACAGCATCCTCGCGTTGAGGTATACCGCCCGTTCATTCATCGCTTTTACGTGTTCACGCTGGATCTCAATGTCGATCATCTTCCCATCCTGTGTCTTAACCTTGACGTCAAGGATGGAGAGCTTGTCCCCCTTGAATCTGCGATTTTGCTGCGGATCAATCGCGGTGAGCTCCGCAAACTCCTCAGCGGGCACATCCAACGTGGCGGACAGAAAATCCGCAAGCGATTCCGCGATCGATGGATCTCACATGACCTGTTTGAAAACATAGTCCCATTTCAGCGAAAGCAGCTCGTGTTCTCTTTGTTTTGTTGTGTATTCCATGTGCAGTCCTCCTTTCACAACCTTCCAGAAGGATATCATGGTTTTGAAGGATAGTCAACATATATTCGCAACAATTGTTCTATACTCATGCATTCCATCCGATTTGACCAAGAAGGTCACCACATCTCAGCTAATCGAATTTAAAAAAACCGCTATTTTTCAACGATTTGACAATCTTTTGTTTGCCTTGATTGAGGGCTATAAAGCTTCTTTTTTGGGTTTCAGTAGCGAAAGCCCTTTCGGCGCGGCGACATGCTCAACGAACGCTTCCCGTAGCGGCATCCAGCCCTCCGTCACGCCGTACTGGAGCATTTCATTTGGCCGGGAAACCAGGAGTTCCCCCAGGATCCGCCGGATCACGACGGGCTCGAACGTGTCTTCGGCGGGGCACCCGCCACCGAACGAAATGATCTCGGGGTCGGCCATCAGCTTCAGGATTTCACGGACGGCGCTGACGCCGACGCAATCCATCCGCCTTGCAAAATGGTAGTCCCTCATAGAATCCTGGCGGCCTCCTGTATCTCCTGCTCCGTCGTGTTCCACGTCGTGATCAGGCGGATGGATGCCCGATCCCCGTCCAGGGCATTCCAACGGTTGAAGAGGATCTGCTCCTCCAAAAGGGGGATGTCCTGTTTCCGCACAATCGGGAACAGCTGGTTGGACTCCGTATCGATTTCAAAGGCATAGCCGGAGGCCGCCAGCAGCTGGTGCAGCCGCTGCGCCATCTCGTTTGCGTGGCGGGCCATTTTGAAGTACAGATCGTCGTTGAAAAGCGCCTGAAATTGGATGCCCAGCAGATACCCCTTCGCCAGCAGCCCCCCGCGCTGCTTCATATGGTACCGGAAATCATCCCGGAGGCTCGGGTTGCAGAGGACGAGCGCCTCGCCGAACAGCAGCCCGTTCTTCGTGCCGCCGATATAGAACGCGTCCGCGATCCGGCACAGCTCGGGGAGTTCGAAATCGCATTTCTCCGCAGTCAGCGCGTATCCGAGGCGCGCGCCGTCGATATACAGGTAGAGGTGATTGTTATCGCATACATCGCGCAGAGCGGCCAGCTCCGCTTTTGTGTAGACGGTGCCGAACTCGGTCGACTGGGAGATGAAGAGCAGCCGCGGTTTCACCATGTGCTCGTCCCCATGCAGGCCCATGATCCCCTGGACGTCCGCAGGGCCTATCTTCCCGTCCGGCCTGTCAACGGTCAGTATCTTGTGCCCGGTCGCTTCAACAGCACCCGTTTCGTGCGTGTTGATGTGCGCGGACGCGGGCGCGATCACGGCCTCGTGCGGGCGCAGGAAGGCCCCGATGGCCGTCAGGTTCGCCTGCGTGCCGCCGACCAGGAAATGAATGTCCGCGTCCGGCGAACGCAGCAGCGACCGGAGCGCCGCTCTTGCCGCGTCCGATTCCCCGTCTTCGCCGTAGCCGACAAACTTGTCCCCCGACGCGCGGGCAATCGCCTCGAGGACGCAGGGGTGCGCGGGCGAATTGTAGTCGTTCAATAGATTTACGCGTTTTGTCATATCTCCATCCTTTCAGATTCCAACCTAAAAATAGCACCAGAGGAGACGAGCATGCTTGAAGCAATCATGAACCGCCGCAGCGTCCGGGCCTACACAAACGCCCCCGTCCCCGACGAAATGGTCCAGGACATTTTGGAGAGCGGAAGGTGGGCGCCCTCCGGGAGCAATATCCAGCCATGGCTGTTCTGCGTCGTCAAGGACGGGACGAGGCTGAAAAACATCGCGGCGTTCAGCCCGGGCATGATGTCCGTCCCACCGCTGGCCATCATCATTTGCACAGACAAGGAGCTTGCTTTTGAGCGCGCCGGGGCATTCGGCAGGGACGAGCTGTCCGTCATGGACGCCTCCATGGCCGCGGAGAATATGATGATCGCCGCCACCGCACTGGGGCTGGGCATCTGCGTTTTGAAATCGTTCAACGCGGATGGGATCGCAAGGATTCTCAAAACGCCGGAGCATATCCGCCCGGAGTTCATCCTGACCGTGGGGTTTCCGGAAAAGAACCCGCCTGCGCCGAAAAAGAAAGCGCTTGCAGACATCGTGTTCAAGAGCGAAACGATCACACGGGTTCCGATTTCCCCAAACCCCTTTGCGCTGGCCGCGACGGAAGGGATGCCCAAGTCGCTGCCCAGGCAGCCGGAAAAACCGAGGACGACCGCGCAAACGCCAAAGCCAATCAAGGAAACCGTCACAACCATGGGCATTTCGAAGTAATTTGACAAGGTAGCGCCGCCCATCAGTGTAGGAATACTGATCATAATGCCGATCCAAATAAATGCGATAGAATACCATTTTTGCTTTTCACCGGTTTCGATTTGAGATAACGCTCTTGGATATCGAAGAGATCGCCGCCATGGACGGCGTGGATGGGGTATTCATCGGGCCCTACGACCTGTCCATCGCCATCGGGAAGCCCGCGCAGTTTGAAAGCCCGGAATTTGCGGGGGCGGTCGGCAGGATCATCCAGGCTTGCAAATCGAGCGGGAAGCCGTGCTTCGCCTACGCCGCAAATATCGCGGCCGGCGTGGATTATTTGAACAAAGGCTGCTCCGGCGTGGCCATCAATCTCGACACGGCCGTCTATATAGAGGCGTTCCGGCGCTATGTTGCGGAGACGATTGCGCTATTAAAGTAGGCTGGATTTCTGTTATACTCTTCTCATGAACGAGAGGGCGAAGTATTTCAATATCACGGGGCCTTGCATACCCGGCAAGCACTATATGGTCGACACGGGGCCGAAGCTCCGCACCATCGTGCGCGACTACATCGACCGGGGGGAGTATTTCACGATCAACCGGCCGCGGCAGTACGGGAAGACGACGACGCTGTTCCTGCTGGAGCGGGCGCTGGCGGATGAATGCCTTGTGCTGCGGCTTAGCTTTGAGGGCAGGGATGATTATTTTGACTCGCTTGCGCATTTTGCGAATTCCGTGCGCCAAGATATCGCGTATGCCGTGGCGCCAGAAGACCAGGCTCTGGCCGATATCTGGGATGCTGCGCGTGAGGATGAATCGCCGACAAATTATTTGCGCAGCCGGATTTCAGCCTTTTGCGCGGCTTCGGGGAAGCCCGTCGTGCTCATGATCGACGAGGTAGACATGGCGACAAATTTCCAGGTGTTCAACGCGTTCCTCGGCATGCTCCGGGATATGTACATCTCCCGCGAGACGGGCAGCGCGGACACGTTCCAGAGCGTCATCCTCGCGGGCGTGACGGACATCAAAAACCTGAAGCGCAAGATCCGCCCGGAAGAGCACAGCGGCGTCAACAGCCCGTGGAACATCGCGGCGGAGTTCACGGTGGACATGAGCTTCGCGGCGGGCGAGATCGCCGGGATGCTCCGCGCGTACGAGGCGGACCACGCCACCGGCATGGACGCGGACGCCGTGGCGGAGCGCATCTATTTCTACTCGGACGGCTACCCGTTCCTCGTGAGCAAGCTGTGCAAGATGATCGACGAGGGCTCCTTGGACTGGACGGCGCGGGGGGTGGACGAGGCGGAAAAACGCCTTCTGGGAGAAGACAATACACTGTTTGACGACCTGATCAAGAACATCCAGGGTTATCCCGAATTGGGCAGAATGCTGGAGCGGATGCTGCTGGAAGGCTCCAAGCCGCCGTTTGATCGCGGCGATTTGCCGATCAGCATCGGGTTGATGTACGGGATACTCAAAGAGGACGAGCGGGACTTGCGCATCGCGAATGTGATCTTCGAAACCAAGATTACAAATTATTTTATCTCGGTATTCAGCCGCAAGGAGCCCGTGCGGGGCGTTTCCACGGAAAGCTCCCTGTTCATCAAGAACGGCAGGCTCAACATGGACACCGTCATGAGCCGCTTCGCGCATTTCATGAGCACGGAGTACCGCGACCGGGACTCGGGGTTCATCGAGACGAACGCGCGGCTGCTCTTCCTGTCCTTCCTCAAGCCCATCATCAACGGCGCGGGGCATTACGCGGTCGAGCCGGAGACGCGCGGGGACAGGCGCATGGACATCCGCGTTTTTTTCGGCGGGGAGGAGCAGATCGTCGAGCTGAAACTATGGCGCGGCGAAGCATACGAGCAGGAAGGCATCGCGCAGCTCGCGGAATACCTCGGCATCCTCGGCCACGCGAAGGGCTGGCTGCTCAGCTTCTGCGACCTGAAGAAGACGCCGCGCGAAGGCGGCGTGTACGAGGTGGACGGGCGGACGATCGCGGAGACGGTCGTCGCGTTCAAGGACAACCCTTGATCTGCTGCAGGATGGCGGGATCCTTGATCTTTTTGTCATCGGCGAGCAGCAGCATTTTGGAGAGGATCTCCGCCGTGCGCGGGTTGTCGTCGAGGAACGGCAGGAACACCCGGCCACGGTGCTGACCCGGCACGGCGAGGATTTGGATCGCCCCGCGCCCCATCATCTGCACGCCGCCGCTCCCCAGATGCAGCGCGTATTCCCCCAGCGCGCCGTCGATGCGGATGAAACGCCCGTCCACGCGCGCGTTTTCAACCCCCAGGAGGCGGATGCACTCGGTGGCGATGACCGCGCGCATTTCGATCGTCGAGAGGCTCGCCTCCGGGTCCACGTCGCCCGCGTGCGCCACGCTGACGACCAGGTCCACGTCGCGCATGGCCTCGGAGAACACGACCGGCGGGATTTGCTCCAGGGGCACCGCCTGCCGCGTTTTCCGGTCAAAAAAGGCCACGTATTCCAGCGTCGGCGGCTCGATCTCGGCCGGCGAGAACCAGTCCGCGGCCGCGTACAGCTCCGCGATCAAGTTCTCCTTGTAGTAGACGCGCTGGAGCCCCTCGTCATAGTCCACCGTCCACCCCCTCGCCTTGAGCAGGCCGACCGTGCGCTGCGGCTGGACCTGGTGCCCTGCGTAGCGGCGCGAGACCGTGCGCTCGGCGCGCTCGTCCTCGCCGGGCAGGTAGAGCTCGCGGAAGATCTGCTTGAACGGCTGGACGATCCGCTCCTCGAAGGCCTTGCGCTGCAGCTCGCTCCACCGGCCCGACCGGAAAAGGTCGTAGGGGTGCGCGATGCGCACGCCGCCCCCGGGAAGGCCGCCCCGGGGGGCCTCCGATGCGAAGAACACGCGCGGCGGCGCGGCATCGCCTGCGCCCCCCGCCCCGGCTTCGCCCCCGGCATCGACAAACACCAGCCTCGCCACCATCGGCCCAATAACAGGATGGGCTGACAGGCTTTCCAGCTCGCCCCACTCGAAGACATCCCCTTCCGCCATCGCCCTCTCGAGGCTCGTGCGCGCGCGGCGGTGCTGCTCCTTCAAAGACGCGGCGACCGCCTTGGCCTGGACGACGTAGGGGTCTTTTTTCAGGGCGGCCGGGAGCGACTTCAGGGCCTTCCCGCCCTTCTCGGCGAGCAGGGCCGCCGTGCCGTCCTCGGCCACGGAAACCCGCACGGCATAGCCCTCCAGGTCGTGCGGCTCAAAATAGGCCGCGTACGACGCGGCGATCGCGCCCTCCATCTTCCATGTGAACCGGATCGTGTCGCGGTACCCGGCGTTGCGCGCGAGGTTGTCCATGGCCACGCGCACGGCCTTCGCCTCGCTCGCGCGCCGCATCGCGCCGAACTGCTTGCTTTGCGCAAGGAACTCCTGCAAAAACTGGTACCTTGCGAGCAGATCCTGTTCCCGCGCCTCGCCCTCGGCCAGCGGGATGAGGCCGTACGCCATGAGCTTCATCTGGCTCCGGCGCGCCTTCACCTCCTCGCCGAACGCGCCGGCCTCAAACCGGCCGAGCGTCGCGTCCGCGTAGATCTGCGCCCGCCGGTGCCCCGCGCCGGAGGCGATGTATTTGGCGCAGTCGTACAGGATTTTGAACCGCTTCGGCCCGAGCGTCCGGTAGGCTTCATGGAACCAGAACGCGTCAAACGCCCCGTCGTTGAATTCCTGTGGCGTGATCGGCGACCACCGCGCGACCTCCGTCTCCTTTTCCGCCGAGAACCGGTCGTTGACGTGGGCGTGGAAATACCAGGCCGCGCTCTCGAGGCCCTCCCACCCGAGCAGCTCCGAGACGAGGTGGAGCCAGGGCGGCGCGTACATCGCCGCATCGAGCAGCCGCTTCTCGCCCACCTTGCCGCACAGGGCTTCGCGGAGCGTCTCCACCGTGTCGCCCGCCGCCGGGACGCACGCACGCAGCAGGGAGCTCAGCACGCCGGCTTTCGTCCGCTCGTTCCACAGGTAGCCGCGGACGAGCACATTCCCGCCGAGCGCGAAGAGGATGCGGGCGAACGTCCCCGCGCCCTCGTGCCGCTTGATCCGGCCCGCGAGCCCGGTCACCTCGGTCGGGGTGTCGCCGCGCCGCAGCTCGACGTCGATGACGCGCGCGGCCACCTCGCAAGCCGCCTCGTGCATCAGCGTCTTTCTGGCATCCCCCTGCGCATCGCCTGTCAGCACCGGCTTGGCCGTGTCGGCCATCCCGTCTTCCTCCACGATGGCGCGGTACAGCTCGTCCTTTTGCAGCAAGCCCGCCATCACGGCGCGGCAGACATCCCATTTCGTGCGCAGGATCGTGCGGGGGGTATGCTTGCGCCATGCCTCATACGCGCTCTTGCCTGCCCCCTCCTCCCCCTTCAGCTGCCCAAACCGGTAGTCCGCCGCCAGGAAGCCCGTGAACAGCGTGTCGTTTTCCTGCGACGCCTGCATGAGGACGCGGAGCAGGTGGGCGATCTCCGGCAGCTCCGCCATCGTCTTCTTGTAGAGGGGGCTGTTCACATGGTAAGCATTCTGGCCTTGCTGTTCGGGTTCTTTCATAATCATTTCGGACCAAAACCCCGAAGAGCGGCTGGCGAATACGCGCTGCAAATCCGTGTACGCGGGCGCAAAACGCGCCTCGGCCGGCAGCATCGCCTGAAAGACCGCCCGCGTGACTTCAAAGCCAAGCCCCAGATACGCCGCCTGAGGAAGCGCGCTCATTTTGCCCAGGAGCTGCCTTACGCGGCCCGCGCTGAAAACCTCCTCGCAAAAGCGGCACGCCCCTTCCGTCAGCCAGGCGGCATTGTCCCGGCGGCCCAGGAAATCGTAGAACGGCTTCCCGCTCGGCCGGACGGCATCCAAGAAGCGCAGCAGGGACAAGTCCCGCGCCGTGGCGCGGTTACTATCCATCCAGTCCCGCCACACATCCGCGAGCACGATGTTGTCCGCCGCGTAGATTTCCGCCTTGCCCCAATCCAGGACGATCGGATCCATGCCCAGCCCGCTTGCCCCGCCGGCCCCAAACACGCGGTCCTCGCGCCGCCCGCTGCGGTAGGTCACCACATACGCAAAATCGCGGTGCGCCGCAATCCGCTCCAGCAGGTCGCCCCAGATGGCGAGCACGCGCCGCTCGTCAAAATCAAACATGGAAGCGCATTCTTCGGCGGGGAGGATGGGCGGGATTCCGCTTTCGTCAAACGCTGGCGCATAGCCCGGATCCCACAGGCCGCCGAGCCCGTTGTCAAGGGTGTACGCCCCGCCGGAAGCGGAATCAGGGGCAGCCTCCTGCTGCCCATCGCCGGCACAGGCCCCGAGCAAGGCGCGCACTTCACCGACCAAGACCTCCTCCTCCGGCGTGACCGCACCGGGCAGACGCTCCAGCGCCGCCAAAGCGCCTGCCGCGTCCGCACGCCCCTGCCGGACGAGCTGCGTCAGGACGTCCAGCCCCCCGCACCGGCTGTTCGCATTCTGCTCCGCAAGCAGCCGGCCGGCCGCCTCCATCGCCTTCGGCGTGTAGAGCGACAAAAGGATATCCACAACGCGGCGGCGCACCCCTGGCGACTTGAGCGCGAGCAGCGCGGAGAGCTTCCGTATGTCCCCGTCGCCCAGTTCCATCCGCTTGTAGACATCGAGCGCCGTTTCGCGCACGGATATGGATTTGTCCGAAAGGCAATCCGAAAGGAACCCTTTCTCCCGGCTGTTTTTCGGGATCTCCATCCAAGCCAACAGGGTCGTTTCTTTCGCGCCCGCGTCCAGGTAATCCGCCAAGTCCATGAAGGCTTCCGCCGGATCCCTGCCGATCCCGAAGGCGGCGAGCGCGTTCAGCCTTGCCACGACGGCCTCGCGCGTCGCCTCCTTTTCCGTCCATGGGAAGGGGCTGCCTTTCACCCGGTGGCCGCCCTTTGGCAATTTGGCCAGCATGGCCGCAAGCATGTCGAACACCTGCGCCCGGCGCCCCTCCTCCATGAAACCAAGCACCCGGTTGCCCGCCCAGGCGCCCTTTCCGGCCCTGAGCTCTTCTTTCCAAACTTCCGGCGACCAGTCAGCCCTCCCGCGGGGGGATGCATAGTAGCGGTATCCCGCATACACAAGGTTCGGCAGCACAAACGCAAGCAGGTCCGCGTCGCAGCCCGGCAGGAATTCATGTGCCAGCTGCGTCCGGAATACCGGGTTCTCGATGCGCTCGGCAAATTCCAGCGCCACCATCTGCCGCAGTTTGTCGCCCGACGCCATAGCCTTTCGAATCGCGCCCGCCACATCCGCGCCCTCGTTCGTGGCCGTCGCCCAGAGCGCCGCGTAAAATTCAAGCGTATCCCTGCTTTCCAGCAGCCGCGCCCGCACCCCCGCGTCCTCGAGGCACGCCAAGCCGAGCGTGGCGAGCTTCTCCACCTGCCGCCGGTCCGCAGCGCTATAGCCGATCCCAAACCAGGTCATCGCGGCGCGCATGGCCGCCGAGTAACGCAGCAGGTCGTTTTCCAGCACGCAGCGTACGATTTTCCTGAAGCAGTCCAGCGTCCCGGCGTCCGCGTTTTCGAGGATAGCCTGGCGGAGCCCTTCCTGCAGCCGCGCCGCGAGCAGCATCTGCATCAGCAATTCATGCATCTTCGGATCCGAGCTCTTGACGATCGCGTGGATGATCGGATAGGAAAACAGCACCACATTGTTGTCGCCTAGCGCGGCGTCTTCGATCTTCTCCATCACGGCCGCATTGCCCTCGTCGATCTCCAGTGCCAGGAAGGAGCCCAGGATGGGGCTTTGCATCAGCTGCTTCCGATCCTGCTCCGCCGCCGCCTCCGGGCAGGATGCCGCACCGAGATAGTCGGCCGGCGTCCGGCCGCCGGCCCACAGCCTGCCATAGCCGAAGACGACGCCGAGCAGCATGCGGACCTGCATCACGTAAAAGTTGGCGTCCTGGCTTCGGAAGCTGCGCCGATGAACGGACAGGGACGCAGCGTGCATCGTCATCCGCTTCATGACCTTGCCGGTCTTTTCGGCCAGGGCTGCGCCGGCCAACCGTCCGACCGGCGCCCGGAGGTCTTCTTCCCAGATCTGCTCCAGCGTCCGCCCCCCCTTCCCAAACAGCGCAGCCATGAGCGCGTTCAGGGATTCCGCGTTGCGCGCGCCCTCCTTCGCCACCGTTTCGACCAGCGCCGCGAGCTCGCCGCCGCCCCGTTTCTTCCCGAAAATGCCCTTCATCACCACATCCTCCCCGCGAGCAGCACGAGCCGGAGGAAGGTCACCACCGCCCCCTCCTCGAGCCGCACCTCCGCCCCGCTCTCCACATCGTCCTCGCCGACCAGCAGCTTGAACAGCCCGTCCCGGTACGCCTGCAGCGCGACGCCGACCGCCTCGTCCTCGTCCTGCTGCCGCTCGTTTTTCCGGTCGCCGAACCCGACCTTGCCGAGCGCCGCCCCGTCCTCGATCTCGCCGGGCGCGAGCCACCGGAGCAGCGGCGCGTCCACATCCGCTGCGTTGTAGGCGCGCACATTCCGGCGCACGACGTCCTCGACGAGCGCGTCCGACGTCCGCAGGCCGTCCGTTATTTCAAAAGATTTGAGCTCGATCGCCGGGCGTCTGCTCCCGGCCGCCTTCGCGCGTATTTTGATCTCCATCCGCTCTCCCCGCGCCCTCGCGCCGCCTTCCACGACAATGCCTGATGCAATTCTACCACAGAGAGAAGCCGGCGTGGCCAGCGACAAAACTGGCAACACACGGAACAGGTTGCAATTTGGCAAGAAAACCGCCCGTTTTTTGACCAAATCGCAACCTGTTCCGCCAGTTGCCTGCTATTGAATAATAAAGTTACGCCTGCTTTTGCATCTCGAGGATGAGTACGTGGGCGTCCTTGCCGGCGTGGATCGTGATGTCCTCCTCGGTGATCTCGAGCGCGTCGCGCGCCCCCAGCTTCACGCCGTTCACCTCGGCCTCACCCTCGATGAGCACCATATAGGCCTGCCGCCCCTCTCCTACCGCGAAGCTTTCCTCGCCGCCCGCGCGCACCACCGTCGCGAACACGTTCATGTCCTGGTGGATGCGGATCGGCGCTTCGCTTTTCTCATTCCCCACCGACGTCGCGATCGGCAGCCATTTGCCGACGCGGTCCTCGAACGCGAAGCGGTAGTCGCCGTAGTTCGGCTCGTAGCCCGCCGCGTCCGGCAGGATCCAGATCTGCAGGAAGCGCAGCACCTCGCTGCCGAGGTTGAACTCGCTGTGCGTCACGCCCGTGCCCGCGCTCATATACTGCACCTGGCCGCGCGTGAGCGTCTGCTCGTTGCCCATGCTGTCGCCGTGCGTCAGCGCGCCCGAGACGACGTACGAGAGGATCTCCATATCGCGGTGCGGGTGGGTCGGGAACCCCGTGCCCGGCATGACCATGTCGTCGTTGATGACGCGCAGGTCGCCGAACTGGATGTTGTCCGGGTTGAAATACTCCGCGAACGAGAAGTGGAAGTGGCTGTCCAGCCATCCGTGCTGCCCGCGCCCCATTTTCGTGTGGTCGATGTAACGTATCATTGAAAATCTCCGCCTTTCCTGCGCTGTGTGCGCTACCCTACTCATACCCCGTTTATGTGGATTGAAACACTCCTCTTTTTATGAAGAAAAATTCATTAAAATTCTACGTTCCACGTATTGAACTGACGCCGGAGCTACTATATAATGTGTTTCGTTTCGTTCAGGAGCACAATACGTTGTACCCTCTCGCATGGAATATGAGGTAAGGATAAATGAAGAAAGTAGTCAAGCGTGACGGCACCTTGGTGGAATACAGCGGCGCGAAGATTCTGACCGCCATCGAGAACGCGATGCTGGAGACGACGCAGGGCGTCGACCGGCAGCTCGCGGCGGACATCGCGCGGCAGGTCGGCGAGCAGGTCGAGCGCAGCCCGCGCGACGTCAACGTCGAGGACATCCAGGACCTCGTCGAGGACTTCCTCATGGAGAACGGCTGCAAGCAGGCCGCGAAAAAATTCATCATCTACCGGTACGAGCGCGACAAGACCAGGGACGCGCGCAAACGGCGCGACGGGCGCATCCTGTCCGAGGAGTTCGTGAGCCACTACAAGCACCTGCCCTCCCCGATGAACCAGCTCGGCTCGTTCGTCTACTACCGCACCTACTCGCGCTGGATGCCCGAGGAGAAGCGCCGCGAATACTGGTGGGAGACGGTGCGGCGCGCGGTCGAGTACAACTGCTCGCTCGTGCCGACGAGCAAGGCGGAGGCGGAGCAGCTGTACGAAAACATCTTCTCGCTGAAGCAGTTCCTGTCCGGGCGCACCTTCTGGGTCGGCAGCACGGACGTGTCGAAGTACTACCCGATGGCAAACTTCAACTGCGCCTTCCAGGTCATCGACAGCTTCGCGGCCTACCGCGACATCTTCTACCTGCTCATGGTCGGCGCGGGCGTCGGCGTGCGCGTGCTGAAGAGCGATGTCGAGAAGCTGCCGCCGATCCGCCCCGGCGTCGAGGTGATCCACGAGAGCTACACGCCGATCTTGCGCACGCTCCGGCAGGACTCGACCTCTCTGGAGTTCACGCACGGCGACACGGTCAAGATTACGATTGGCGACAGCAAGGAGGGGTGGGTGCAGTCGCTTGATTATTTCTTCCGCGTCTTCTGGTCGGCGGAATACCGCAAGATCACGACCGTCATCCTCAACTACGACCACGTGCGCCCGAAGGGCGACCGGCTGGCCACGTTCGGCGGCACGGCCTCGGGGCACCAGAGCATGAAGAACATGTTCCAGAAGATCGTGCGCGTCTTCGAGAAGGCGCAGACGCGGCAGGCCTCGGCGGACAAGATCAAGCTGCAGCCGATCGACTGCCTCGACCTGGCCAACATCGTCGGCGAGAACGTCGTCGTCGGCGGCGTGCGGCGCACGGCGGAGATCTGCCTCGTCGACCAGGACGACGAGGAGACGATCGCGGCCAAGAGCGAGCTGTACAAGAAGGTCGACGAGCAATGGGTCATCGACCCAGAGCTCAGCCACCGCATGATGAGCAACAACTCGATCTATTATGCGCACAAACCCGACCGCGCCTTCCTCAACCGGCATTTCCAGCAGATGCGCTACAGCGGCGAGCCGGGCTGGGTCAACGAGGAGGCCGGCAAGAAGCGCCGCCCCAATTTCTGCGGCGTCAACCCGTGCGCGGAGATCCTTCTGGACAGCAAGGGGCTGTGCAACCTGACGACGGTCAACGTGATGGCCTTCGTCGGCGCGGACGGCGCGCTCGACCGCGCCGGGCTGCTCGCGGCGCAGCGCCTGTCCGCGCGCGCGGGCTACCGCATGACGTGCACGGAGCTGGAGATCCCCGAGTGGAACGCGGTGCAGCACCGCGACCGGCTGGTAGGCTGCTCGCTGACGGGCTGGCAGGACATGGTGAACGCGGTGGGGCTGGACCAGGCGGCGCAGGAGCAGCTGCTGGAGGATCTGCGCGAGGCGGCGCACAAGGCGGCGCGCGAGTACGCGGCCGAGCTCGGCCTGCCCGAGCCGCTGCTCGTGACGACTGTGAAGCCCGAGGGCACGCTGTCGCTTTTGCCGGTCGTGTCCTCCGGCGTGCACTTCTCGCACGCGCCCTACTACGTGCGGCGCATCCGCATCTCGGCGCAGGACCCGCTCGCGAAGGTCTGCGAGGATCTCGGCTACCCGGTCTACCCCGAGGTCGGCCAGCACAAGGCGACCGCGACCGTCAAGGTCGTCGAATTCCCCGTGAAAGCGCCGGAGGGCAAGATCAAGGCGCAGGTCTCGGCCGTCGAGCAGCTCGAGATCTACAAGATGTTCATGGAGCACTACGTCGACCACAACTGCTCGATCACGGTGCACGTGCGCGAGGGCGAGTGGGAAGCCGTCGAGCAGTGGGTCTGGGACAACTGGGACGACGTCCTCGGCGTGACCTTCCTCTCGCTCGACGACTCGTTTTACGACCTGATGCCCTATGAGGAGATCACGGCCGAGGAGTACGAGCAGCGCCGCGCGGCCATGAAGCCCTTCATCCCGTCGCTGATCTCGAAATACGAAAAGGAAGAGACGGAGCTCGATATCGGCAATGATGGCTGTGAGGGTGGCGTTTGCCCGGTGCGTTAGAATTGAGAATTGAGAATTATTGATGGGTGCTGAGGATGGACTCTATTTGATTTTTGAGATCCGCTATTGAACCGTTGTTTTCGATAATGATATCGGCTCGCGCTCGTTTCTCGGATTCCGGCATTTGGGCCTTGATGCGAGACCGGATGGCTTCCGGGCTCTCGCCGTCGCGGGCGCAGGCCCGTTCGATGCGGATGTCTTCGTCTGCCGTGACGAGCCAAACCTCGTCGTACTCGTTTTCGGACTGCGTTTCGAACAGCAAGGGGATCGAGAAAAAGACGAGCTTCTGGCCGCCGTAGTCGGCCTCGCGGATGCGCTGTTCGACTTCGCGGTGGACGATGGCTTCAAGCCGGGCGCGGGCGTCCGCGTCCGCGAAGACGACTTCGGCGAGCGCCTTCCGGTCAAGCACATCCGGCGCGCCGGCTTCCGGCTTCGGCACAAACACGCCGTCCCCGAACGCCGCGCGGATCTCCCGTAGCGCAGGCTGCCCCGGCGCCGTAGCCTCCCGCGCGAGCTCGTCCGCATCCACGACAGTATACCCCCGCGCAAGCAGATAGTCCGTGACCTCCGACTTCCCGGCCCCAATCCCGCCAGTAATCCCAACCTTCCGCATCCATCGCACATCCGGATGGCACCCCCCTTGCCGTAGGGGCGGATGGCACTCCGCCCGCAAACCCGGATGGCACTCCCCCCGCCGAAAATACTCATCCAACTCCCACTTCAACGGATTATTTTCAATATACGCCCATATGCGCAAAAAATCCTTCTCATCGCGGATCACATGATCGTAAAACGACCGCTGCCACACCGAAAACCCCATACGCCGCGTTACCGCCCCCTTCAACCCCTGCACCATATTCGGTATCGACCGCCGTAGGGGCGGCTGGCAATCCGCCCGCCGATGACCATCCCCCTGCCGTAGGGGCGGATGGCAATCCGCCCGCCAACCCGATTGACCATTCACGGGGCAATCGCCATCACCCCCCACGATTGACACGATCATATGTATGTGGTTCGGCATGATAACGTATTTTTCCACGCGTATTTCCTTGCGTATTTCCGGCAACCGTTCGATTTCCTGTTTTACGATCTCACCACAAGTGGACAGCACTGTATGGGCGGGCGGATTGCCTTCGGGCGGATTGCCATCCGCCCCTACGGCGGGACGGGTGCCATCCGACCCTGTGATTTGTCCGAAAAAGCATTCCTGATCCTTTGTGCATATCGTGATGAAATAGGATCCGTTTTGCGAATAATCAAATTCCGGAATCCGTATAGGCTTGCGCTTTGATCGCTCCGTTTTCATACCGATTCATTTCAGCTCAAACCAGCTCCCGCCGGTCTTGATCTCCGCGACCAGCGGCACCCGCAGCTCCACGGCGCCCTCCATCTCTTCCTGGAGCACCCGCGCCGCCGCGTCCACTTCGCCCACCGGCACCTCGAGGATTAGCTCGTCGTGCACCTGGAGGATGAGCCGCGCCGCGAGCCCCTCCTTCTCCAGCCGCGCGTGCACGCGGTTCATCGCCACCTTGATGATGTCCGCCGCGCTGCCCTGCACGGGCGAGTTCATCGCGAGCCGCTCGCCCATCTGCCGCACCATGTACTGCGACGCGTGGATCTCCGGGATCGCGCGCCGGCGCCCGAGGATCGTCGTCGTGTAGCCGAGCGCCTTCGCCGCCGCGATCTGCGCGTCGAGCCACGCCTTCACGCGCGCGTGCTGCGCGAAATAGTCGCCGATGAACCGCTCCGCGTCCTTGCGCGTGATCGACAGGTTCTCCGACAGCCCGAAGCCGCTCATGCCGTAGATGATGCCGAAATTGACAGCCTTCGCCGCGCTGCGCTGCTCGAGCGTCACCGCGTCCGGCTCCACCCCGAACACGCGCGCCGCCGTCCGGCTGTGGATGTCCGCGCCGCTGCGGAAATCGCCCAGGAGCGCCGGATCCTCCGAAAAATGCGCCAGCACGCGCAGCTCGATCTGCGAATAGTCCGCCCCCATCAGCACCAGGCCCGGCCCGCCCGGCACGAAGGCCTTGCGCAGCGTCCGCCCGAGCTCCTGCCGGACCGGGATGTTTTGCAGGTTCGGGTCCGTGCACGACAGCCGCCCCGTCGCCGCCACCGTCTGCCGGAGGTGCGCCCGGATGCGCCCGTCCGCGCCCACGAACGCCGGCAGCCCGTCGATATACGTGCTCTTCAGCTTCGTCAGCGTCCGGTACTCGAGCACGAGGGGGATGATCGGGTGCGCCCCGCGCAGCTTCTCGAGCACGTCCGCGCTCGTCGAATACCCGTTTTTGTTCTTCTTGCCGCCGGGCAGCCCGATTTTTTCGAATAATATCTCGCCGAGCTGTTTCGGCGAGTTGATGTTGAACGCCTCGCCGGCCAGCTCCGTGATGCCCTCCGTCAGCTCCTCCACGCGCGCGATGATGCCGCGGTCGATCTCCGTCAACGCCCCCGCGTCGAAGGCGAATCCGTTCACCTCGGTCTCCGCGAGCGTGGCGGCGAGCGGCAGCTCCACCTCCTCGTACAGCTTCAGCTGGCCTTCCGCCGCGAGTTTTTCGCGCAGGACGGGTGCGAGCGCCTGCACCGCCGCGCAAAACGCCGCGCCGTACGCCCGGATCTCGTCAAATGGCATGAGCAGCAGGCCGCCCTCGAGCTTCGGCGGCTCCGGCACTTCTACCCCAAGGTCCCCGAGCAACACCTGCGCGAGCGTCGCGCCCCCGTTCGACGGCGCGAGCAGGTAGTGCGCGATCTGGACGTCGTCGGCCACCCTGCCGATCAAAGATCCGCCGCCGCGCAGCGTCTTGAGCTTGTACAGGTCGCTTTGGAGGCCATACCCGGCGTAGCGGACGTCCGCATCCAGCAGCAAATCGGCGGCTTTTCGCAGCAGTTCGCCGCTGTTCCGGGTGTCGACGCAGTAAAAATTATTATTTACAAGAAGGAATATTGCGTAAACCTCCGGCGGGTGGACGTGGTCCTCGCCGCCAAAGAGTTTCAGGACGGCGGTTTCGGCGTCGGAAAGCGCATTTTTCAACGTTTCCAAGGCATCCATTGAGTCAACGGTGATGGTTTCCAGCGGACACGTAGGGGCAGCCGCCTTCGGCTGCCCGTCCACCTTCGGCAACCCGTCCGCCCCCGGCACCTCGCCCGCGTACTGCGCCGCCTGCTCGTCCAAACGCTTCAAAAACATGCGGAACTCGAGCTCCGTGTAGATCTGGCGCAGCTTCGGCACGTCCCAGGCCCGCACGCGCATCGCCGCAAAGTCCACCTCCACGGGCACGTCGGTCACGATCGTCGCAAGCCGCTTGCTCATCGTCGCGAGCTGCGCATTCTCCTCCACGATGCCGCGGATGCGCGGCGGCGTCACCTCGTCCGCGTGCGCGAGGAGGTTTTCCACCGTCCCGAACTGGCAGATGAGCTTCGCCGCCGTCTTCTCGCCGACGCCCGGCAGGCCCGGGATATTGTCCGACGCGTCGCCCATCAGCGCCTTGTAGTCCACGAACTGCGCCGCCGGGAAGCCGTATTTCTCGAGCATCGACGCGGGCGTGCTCAGCTCGAACTCCGAGACGCCCTTCTTCGTGATCAGCACGCTCGTCCGCTCGCTCGCGAGCTGCAGCTGGTCGCGGTCGCCCGTGATGATGAGCGCGGTCAGCCCCTCGGCCTCCGCGCGCTTCGCGACCGTGCCGATGAGGTCGTCCGCCTCGAAGCCGTCCATCTCGAGCACCGCGACGTGCATGGCACAGAGGATGTCCTTGATGTAAGGCACCTGCATGGCCAGCTCGTCCGGCGTCTTCTGCCGCCCGGCCTTGTACGCCGCGTACTCGAGGTGCCGGAACGTCGGCGCCTTGCGGTCGAAGCAAGCCGCGATATAGTCCGCAGGGTTGTCGGCGAGCGCCTTGTGCAGCATGTTCAGGAACCCGAACACGGCCTGCGTGTACACGCCCTTGCTCGTCACCATCGGGTTTTGCATCGCGTAGTACGCGCGGAAGACGAGGCTGTTGCCGTCTATGATCATGATTTTCCCGTTCATGCTATAATGATAACATGTTTGACTACCATATTCACACCAGTTTCTCGGACGACGCGAGATCAACCCTCGACGAAGTCCTCGCCACCGCGATGAAAAAAGGGCTCGACGGGATTGCGGTCACGGACCATTTCGACCCCTTCTACTACGACGACGAATACCCGTGGGTGCTCGACCTGCCCGCCTACGAAGCGGCGCTGGCAGGCGCGGAGCGGACCTGCGCCGGGAAGCTCTCGTTCGCCAAGGGCATCGAGATCGGGCTCATCGAGGGCGAGGGGCTCGCCGTCTGCGAGGAGACGCTCTCCGGCTTCCCGTTCGACTTCGTGATCGCCTCCGTGCACCACACGGCGCGCGCGCCGATCCACACCCCGGAATTCCTCAGGGGGCGGACGCAGCAGGAGATCGTGGAAGAGTATTTCACCGCCCTGCTCACCTGCATCCGGCAGTACAAAAACTACGACGTGCTCGGCCACCTCAACGTGATCGACCGATATATGGACAGCTATGCGCCCGCAGGGCTGTATATGGACACGGTCCGGGAGATCCTGCTGCAGGCCATCGGGGACGGCAAGGGCATCGAGCTCAACGTCTCCACCTTCCGCTACGGCATGGCGGACCACGGCACGCCGACGCCCGCCATCCTGGCGCTCTACCGGGAGCTCGGCGGCGAGATCGTCACCATCGGCTCAGACGCCCACGAAGCCCGGTACGTGGGCGCGTTCATCAAGGAAGGCGAGGACATCCTGCGCGCGCACGGCTTCCGGTACGTCACGACCTACCGAAACCGCGCCCCCTCATTCCACAGCCTTTGACACACGCTCCGCGGTTTCGCGCAGCGCTTCCATGACCTCGGCGGCATCGAGGCCCCCGGGCGTATCCAGCGCGCCGCCTTGCACAAGATGCCGCCCGCGCACAAACACATCGCAGACGTCGCGGCCCGTCGCGCAGTAGACGACGGCCGAGGCCATATTGCCGCCCTTCCCGGGCCGCAGCGGCTGCATATGCGGCCGCCCTGGGTCGATCAGGATGAAATCCGCCGCCTTCCCGGCCTCGATCGTGCCGATCTCCCCCGCGAGCCCGAGCGCCCGCGCGCCGCCCACGGTCGCCATATCGAGCGCCTGGCGCGCGGAAATCTGCCGCGGCGCGTTCGGCGTATTGTGCGCGATCGCCATGCATTTCATCTGGCGGAACAGGTCGTTCGTATTGTCCCATACCGCGCCGTCCGTCCCAAGCGCGACGTTCACGCCCGCCGCAAGCAGCTTCGGGACAGGCGCGAGCCCGTCGCCGATCTTGAGCTCGCAGACCGGCGTGCTGGCCACGCTCGCGCCGCGCCGCGCCAGCGCCGCGATGTCTTCGTCGTCGAGCCAGACCGCGTGCGAGCCGATATAGCGCTCCGTGATGAGCCCATACCGATCCATGGTCTGCACAGGCCGCTCGCCCATCACGCGCAGCGCGTTGTCCACGCGCCACGTCGTCTCCGCGACGTGCGAGGTCGTGTGCACCGGCAGCGCGGAAAAACGCTCCGCGATCTTTGCCAGCAGGCCCGGGGAGAAATCCTCCTCCGCCACGCCCGCGAACACGGGCACGATGCCGTCCGCCTCGCAGGCGCGCGCAAACGCTTCCATCTCCTCTGGGGGCAGCAGGTTTTCCGGATCTGTGAAATCGCGCCGCACGTCCTCGCACAGCGCCGCGCGGATGCCGGCCTTCCGCACGATCTCCGCCGAGCGCGGGCCGAGCGACCAGTACATGTTTTCCAGGATGCAGGTCGTGCCGCTGAGCAGCGCCTCGAGGTAGGTGTGCGCCCGCGACGCGATGCGGTCCTCGTCCGTGATATACGCGTGAAACCAGCTGTGGCCGGCGAAGGCCTCGATCTGCTCCTTCAGCGTCAAGCCGTCGCCGAAGCCCTTCGCAAACGCCATGTCGCCGTGGCAGTGGGCGTTGACGAGCCCCGGCAGCAGGATCCGCCCCCGGGCGTCAATGTATTCCCGCGCGTCGGACGCGGAAAAGCCGGCGCGCGGCGCGCCGGCCGGATCCTCATCGTCTACCACGGCCTCGATGCGGCCGCCCGTCACGCAGACCGCGCCCGTATAGGGCTCGTAGCCCCGCTCGGACGACAGGATCCACGCGTGGTCGACGATCAGGTCAAACATCAGATTTCGGGGGTTTCCGGGGCGCCTTCGAGGATCGCGAGGCTCGCGGACACGCCGAGCCGGTCGGCGGACGCGGCCACCATCTCCATCGCGGCGGCGTAGTCCCGGATGCCGCCGCTCGCCTTGATCTTCATGCGATCCCCCACGGCGCTGCGCATGAGCCGCACGTCCTCCGCCGTCGCGCCGCCCGTGCCGAAGCCCGTCGACGTCTTCACGAAATCCGCGCCCGCTTCCAAAGCGAGCCGGCAAGCGGCCGTTATTTCTTCATCATTCAAATAACAAGTTTCCAGGATGACCTTGACGGTCGCGCCCTGCGCCGCCCCGACGACGGCCTGGATGTCTTGCTGGACGAGCGCCTCGTCCCCGGACTTCAGCGCGCCGATGTTGATCACCATGTCCACCTCGTCCGCGCCGCGCGCGATCGCGTCCTTCGCCTCAAAGGCCTTCACCTCGGGCGTGTTCGCGCCGAGCGGGAAACCGACGACCGTGTCCACGAGCACGCCGCTGCCGGCCAGCAGCCGCTTCGCCAGCGCCACGCGCGCCGAGTTGACGCAGACGGACGCCGCGCCGATGGCTGCAGCCTCCGCGCAGAGCGCTTCGATCTGCGCGTCCGTCGCGTCCGCTTTCAGTAGCGTGTGGTCCATCATGGATGCGAGCCGTTTCTTGTCCATAGCGCCTTCCCCCCTAGGCCCCATCAGTCGCTGCCCCAGAGCTTGTCAAACAGTTTGCTGAACGTGCTGCGCCGCGCGTACGCCTCGGGCCCGAGCTTCTCCCCGAGCTCCTTGAGCGCCTTCTGCTGCTCCTTCGTGAGCTTCGTCGGCACCTCGAGGATGACCTTCACGTACAGGTCGCCGTAGCGGTTGCCGCGCACGGATTTGACGCCCTTGCCCTTCAGCCGGAACAGCGTGTTCGGCTGCGTGCCCGGCGGCACCTTGTAGCTCACCTTCTCTGTGAGCGTCGGCACGACGATCGTCGTCCCGAGCGCCGCTTGGTCGAACGTGATCGGTATTTCCAGGTGCAGGTCGTCCCCCTGCCGCTGGAAGACCTCGTGCGGCTCCACCTGCAGGATGATGTACAGGTCGCCGGAGGGCCCGCCGTTCGTGCCCGGCTCGCCCTGCCCCCGGAGGGGGATGACGGAGTCGTTGTCCACGCCGGCCGGGATGTCGACGTTGAGCGTGACCTCCTTGACCACCTTGCCCGAGCCATTGCATTCGGGGCACGGCGTCTCGATGATGATGCCCTTGCCGCCGCAGGTGGGGCAGGGGCCGATGCTCGTGAACGAGCCGAACGGCGTGCGCTGCTGCGTCTGCACCTGGCCGGAGCCGTGGCAGGTCTCGCAGGTATGCTTCGCCGTCCCGTTCTTTGCGCCCGTGCCCTGGCAGGCGGGGCAGTCGGACTGCCGCTTCAGGCGGATCTTTTTCTTTGTGCCGAAGGCGGCGTCCTTGAACGTGATGCGCATCCCCTGCTGGAGGTCGCGGCCTTTGCGCGGCCCGTTCTGCTTGGCGCTCCCGCGCCCCGCGCCGCCCGCCGCGCCGCCGAAGACGCTGCCGAAGAGGTCCCCGAAGATGTCGCTGAAATCCCCCCCGTAGGAACCGCCGGCGCCGCTGCCGCCGAAGCCGCCAAAACCGCCGAAGCCGCCGGCGCCAAACCCCGAATTCGGGTCGACGCCGGCATGGCCGAAGCGGTCGTAGAGATCCTTCTTCTCCTTGTCGGAGAGGATGCCGTAGGCCTCGTTGATCTCCTTGAACCGCTCCTCGGCCTCCTTGTCGCCGGGGTTTTTGTCGGGATGGTACTCCATGGCCTTCTTGCGGAAGGCCTTTTTGATCTCATCCTCCGTAGCGCCCTTCTTCAGGCCCAATACGTCATAGTAGTCTTTTTTCTCGGCCAAGGTATGCTCTCAATTCTTTAGTTTTTTTCGTCTTCATCGACGACCTCGAACTCCGCGTCGACGATGTTTTCGTCCGCCGGCCCCTTCGGCGCCTCCGCGCCCGTGCCGAAGCCGTCCGCGCCCGGCGTGCCGCCGTAGGCGCCCGCGCCGTCCGGGCCCGCTTCGCCGCCGCCCTGCTGCGCCTGCTGGTACATCTTGGCGGAGAGCGCGTGGAACTCCTCCTCGACTGCGTTCATCTTCGCCTTGATGTCCTCGATGTTGCCGGCGTTCAGCGCGGTCTGCAGCTCGTCCTTCTTCGCGTTCACGCGCGCCTTGTCCTCCTCGGTCACGTTCGGGCCGAGGTCGGCCAGCGTCTTCTCCGTGCTGTAGATGAGCTGCTCGGCGTTGTTCTTGATCTCGATCTCCTCTTTGCGCTTCTTGTCCTCCTCGGCAAACTGCTCCGCCTCTTTGACCTTCGCGTTGATCTCGTCCTCGGACAGCTTGTTCGAAGACGTGATCGTGATGCTCTGCACCTTCCCGGTGCCGAGGTCCTTCGCCGTGACGTTGACGATGCCGTTGGCGTCGATGTCAAACGTCACCTCGATCTGCGGCACGCCCCGGGGCGCCGGCAGGATGCCCGTGAGCTGGAAGCGCCCGAGCGTGATGTTGCCGGCGGCCATTTCGCGCTCGCCCTGCATGACGTGGATGTCCACGGTCGGCTGGTTGTCCGAGGCCGTCGAGAAGACCTGGCTCTTCTTCGTCGGGATCCGGGTGTTGCGCTCGATGAGGCGCGTCGCCACGCCGCCGAGCGTCTCGATCGACAGCGACAGCGGCGTGACGTCGAGCAGCAGCACGTCGTGCACCTCGCCCGTCAGCACGCCCGCCTGGATCGCGGCGCCGATCGCCACGCACTCGTCGGGGTTGATGCCCTTGAACGGGTCCTTGCCCGTGATCTCCTTCACCGCCGCCTGCACGGCCGGGATGCGCGTCGAGCCGCCGACCAGCACGACTTTGCCGATGTCCGCGTTCGTGACGCCCGCGTCGGCCATCGCCTTCTTCATCGGCTCGATCGTCTTCTGGACCAGATGCTGCGTGAGCTGGTCGAACTTCGCGCGCGTGATGTCCATGTTCAGGTGTAGCGGGCCCGCGTCCGTGACCGTGATGAACGGCAGGTTGATGCTCGTCGTCTGCTGCCCGGAGAGCTCCTTCTTCGCCTTCTCAGCCGCCTCCTTGAGCCTTTGCAGCGCCATCCGGTCCGCGCGCAGGTCCACGCCGTTCTCCTTGGCAAACTGGTCCGCGATGTAGTTCATGACCACGTCGTCGAAGTCGTCGCCGCCGAGCCTGTTGTTGCCGTTCGTCGCGAGCACCTCGAAGACGCCGTCCCCGAGCTCGAGGATCGAAACGTCGAACGTGCCGCCGCCGAGGTCGTAGACCAGGATCTTGTGCGAGTCGTCCTTCTCGAGGCCGTAGGCGAGCGAGGCCGCTGTCGGCTCGTTGATGATGCGCTTGACGTCGAGGCCCGCGATCTTGCCCGCGTCCTTCGTCGCCTGCTTCTGGCTGTCCGCAAAATACGCCGGCACGGTGATGACCGCCTCGGTCACCTTCTCGCCGAGGTAGGCCTCCGCGTCCTCTTTCAGCTTCGTCAGGATCATCGCGCTGATGTCCTGCGGCGTGTAGGACTTGCCGTCGATCTCCACTTTGTAGTCCGTGCCCATCTCGCGCTTGATCGAGCTGATCGTGCGCTCCGGGTTCGTGATCGCCTGCCGCTTCGCCGTCTCGCCGACGAGCCGCTCGCCATTTTTCGCAAAACCGACAACCGATGGGGTCGTGCGATTCCCCTCTGCATTGGGGATGACGACCGGCTCGCCACCCTCCAGCACCGCTACGCACGAGTTCGTTGTGCCCAAGTCAATTCCGATTACTTTTCCCATTTTTCTCAGTCTCCTTTAAGTACCATTTTTCTATAATACACGTTGTCTATTGTCCAACGCCTATCACCTATCTCACTTCTCAATTCTCAATTCTCAATTCTCAATTCTCACTTCTACTCCGCCACCTTGACCATTGCCGGCCGGAGGACCTTGTCGCCGAGCGCGTACCCCTTCTGGAGCACCTCGCTCACTTTGCCGCTGCCGAAGGCCTTCGACGCCTCCATCATGACCGCGTGGTGCATGTTGGGGTCGAAGTCCGCGCCGAGCGCGGGGATCTCCTTCACGCCGTTCTTCGCGAGCACGTCCTGGAACTGCCGCAGGATCATCTCCATGCCCTCGAAAAACTGCGGGTCCGTGTTCTCCGCCGCCTCCTTCACGAGGGCGCGGTCGAAGTTGTCGAGCACCGCGAGCAGGTCCGCCGCGAAGTCCTTTTTGCCCTCCGTGTACCGCTCGAAACGCTCCCGCTCCGTGCGCGTCCGGTAGTTTTGGAAATCCGCTGCGAGCCGCAGGAACCGCACTTCCGCGCTTTCCTCGTCGCCGTCCCCTTGCCCGCGGATCTCCGGGAAGCCGTTTTCCGGCACCCCCGCCGACGCCCGCGCTTCCCGCGTCTCCGCTTCCGCACGGCGCTTTGCCTCTTCCGCCTCAGCCGCGAACTTGGCGGCTTCCTCGGCAGCCTTCTCTGCTTGTTCTTGTATCACTGCTTCAACCACGTCCTTCTTCGTCTTCGCCATTCTCCCCTGATTCCTTTCCATCGTCAATCATCTTGAACGTCCGCTCCAGATTGTCTGACATGTATTCGATCACCGAAGCGACCTTGCCGTAGCGCATCCGCGTCGGGCCGATGACGCCGAGCTTGCCGACGAGATGGCCGTCCACGTGGTAGGTCGCCGTGATGATGCTGGACCCCGGCGCGATGTTCGACGAATTCTCGTCCCCGATCGTGACGGACAGCCCCTCCGGCCGCTCAGCTAGCGCAGTCGTGAGCGGTTCCCGGTCGTCAAGCATCTCCAGGAACGAACGCGCCTGCTCAATCGTGCTGTACTCGGGGTGGGCGAAGATGCGCGTCATGCCCTGCAGAAACAGACTCATATCCCGCATATCCTCCTCGAGCGTAGCAAAGCTTGTCAGGTTCGTCAGCTCCGAGAGCAACTCCGATGCATGCCGAACGGTTTTTTCGAGCTCGCGTATATTGCCGCGCAGCGCCTTGCGGATGCGCAGCTTCTCTGCCTGGTCGAGCTCGTATTTGTCCATGAGCCGGTTCACGTAGAGCCGGTAGGCGCGATCCGTCGGAACCCGGCCCGAACTCGTGTGGGGATGGTAGAGATACCCCATCTCCTCGAGGTCTGCCATTTCGTTGCGGATCGTCGCAGGCGACAGGCCCATGTCGAGCCTGTATGCAAGCGTCCGCGACCCCACGGGCTCCGCGTTCACGATGAAGTCCGAGATGATCGCCTGCAAGATTTTCAGTTTTCTTTCCGTCAATTCCATCATGCTTGCATTTCACCTGTTCTGTTAGCACTCTCGCATGGTGAGTGCTAACGCCTGTCCAAAGAATACCACCCTTGACGGGTGGTGTCAAATACTATTTACCCAAAATTCGCTCCGTTTACCACATTTCTTTCCCTTGTTTCAATAACATCCCGCCTGCCGACCTTGAACGCCGCCGCCGCGCTCGCGGCGCAGCTCCCGGAACAGGTTGCGATTTGGTAGCAAAACACCCGGTTTTTCGACCGATTTCGAACCTGTTCCGTGTATTGCGCGCCCCCGGGGGCAGATTTCGCTTATGTGAGTGGGCGCCGGCGGCCTCAGCAGAAGGTTTCGTCCAGGGCGCGGCGCAGCTTCGCCTCCTTGCTGCGGTCGCAGAGGATGAGGACGCGGTCGCTTTCGCGCAAAACGGTCGCGCCCGAGGGGACGATGTCCCGGCCGCCGCGCGTGACGGCGACGAGCAGGCAGCCCTGCGGCAGGGACAGGTCTTTGACCGCGCGGCCCGCCGCCCGCGACCCGAGGTGGACGACGGCCTGCAGCATGATGTGGGCGCCGGAATCCCCGCCGCCGTCCCCGCCGCCGTCCCCGCCGTCCTTCGCCGCCCCGCCGAGGAAGCCCTTGAGCAAAGACTCGTAGACGGGCGCGCTCTTCAGCACCTCCGCCGTCACATAGGCACAGATGCTCACGACGGTGATCGGCAGCAGGTGGGTGAACGAGCCCGTCATCTCCGTGAGCAGGACGATGCCCGTGATGGGCGCGCGCACGATCGCCGCGAAGGCGCCGGCCATCGCCATCACGACGAAGTTGTTGTAGAAAACGGGGTCGACGCCGAAGAGCTGTACGCAGGCCGTGGCGAACAGGCCGCCTACGAGCGCGCCGAGGATCAGCAGCGGCAGGAAGATCCCGCCGGGCGACCCGGAGGCGAAGCTCGTGACGGAGAAGGCGAAGCGGACCAGGAGCAGCGCCGCCAGCAGGCCGAGGCCGGCGGCCGGGCCGATCTGCCCGAGCGCGGCCGTGCCGCTGCCAAGCGCGGCGGGCAGCAGCATCCCGATCGGGAGCGCGAGCAGGAAGACGGGCGCGGGCTTGCACCAGGCCAGGAATGCGGAAAGCCGCGTCATGCCCGCCCTCGCGCGCCGCGCGCTCGCAGCTACGGGCAGCAAGCAGAGGCGCCGCCACAGCCCCGCATAGCCCTGCTGCACGCCGATCAGGGCGCGGTTGTACACCGCGCCGAAGACGCCGAGCAGGACGCCGAGCGCGATGAGCAAGCCGTAGAGCCGAAGCGGCAACGCCTCGGGCACCGGGATGTCGAAGACGGGCTCCATGCCGAAGACCCAGTTGGTCACGTAGTCTGCCGACATCGCGGCCACCGTCGTCGCGAGGAGGAGCGCCGGCGACAGATACCGGAAGATCTCCTCGAAGGCGAAGAGGACGCCCGCGAGCGGCGCGCCGAACGCCGCCGCCAGACCCGCGCTCGCGCCCCCCGCGATGAGCACCTTCCGCTCCGTGCGCGAGGAGGCGATCCCGCCGCCGAGCCCGTCCGCGATGCAGGCGCCCATCTGGATGGATGGGCCCTCGCGACCGAGGGCCGCCCCCGCGCAGAAGGCGAGCGCCCCGCCGAAAAACTTCGCGAGCAGCACACGGAGCCAATCGTAGCGGAAATACCCGCGGATGAGGCCCGTCACCTGCGGGATCCCGCTCCCGGAGGCCATGCGGTTTTTCGCGGCGATCGCGCCGACGGCCAGCCCGATGCCTGCCGTCGCGAGCGCCCACAGGGGCAACCGCCCCGGCTCCGCGCGCAGGCCCTCGTACACGGCGTCCAGGCCCGACTCGATCCCCATGAGCAGCCACCGGTAGGCGGCCACGCAGCCGCCCGTGCAGGCGCCCACGAGCAGGCTCTTCAGCACGAGCGAAACCCTCATCTCCTCGAGCCGGATGGCATTCCGATGATTGTTATTGCTATTTCTCTTCATGCAGGGTCATACGTATTCCGAGAACACGCGGTTGGCCACGTCGAGCCCCCTTTCGGTCAGCTTGAGGCGCTCGTCGCTGCGCTCCAGCAGCCCCTGCTGGATCAGCTTCGACGTCTCCTCGCCGTATTTTTCCCAGAAATCGCTGCCGAACACCTCCTTGAAATGCGCCAGGTCGATGCCCGCCGTGCGCCGCAGCCCCAGGAAGACGTACTCGCTGAGCTGGTCGCCCACCGTGTTCTCGTGCATCGCGTCGAGCATCGAGTAGGCGTCCCGCGCCGCGAGGTAGTCGCCGAGCCGCTCGGTGTTTGCGAGCCGAAGCCCGCGCGGGCGCCCGTCCTTGGTGTACTTCGTGACGTAGGAATGCGCCCCGAGGCCGAAGCCCGCGTAGTCTTCCATCGACCAGTACTTCATGTTGTGCCGGGATTCGAAGCCGGGGAGCGCGCAGTTGCTGATCTCATAATGCTGGTAGCCCTTGTCGCGGAGGAACCGGATCGCGAGGTGGTACATGAGCCTGTCCTCGATGTCTTCCACCGGCTCCACGCGCCCCGCTTCCACGTCGGCGTGGAGCGGCGTGCCCTCCTCGATCTGCAGCGAGTAGAACGAGATGTGCTGCACCGGCAGCTGGCGCGCGATATCGAGGCTGTACAGCCAGTCATTGTGCGCCTGCCCGGGGACGCCGAAGATCAGGTCGATTGAAATATTGCAAAAGCCGGCCGCCTCCGCCCCCAGGCAGCTCAGCAAAGCTTCCTCCGCCGTGTGGATGCGCCCGAGGAATTCCAGCTGCTTGTCCTGGAAGGACTGCACGCCGATGCTCATGCGGTTCACGCCCATCGCCTTGTAGGCCCGGAGCGATTTGTCCGTGAGCGACCCCGGGTTGGCCTCGAGCGTGATCTCGCAGTCGTCCGCGACCGGGTAGCGAGCGACCGCCGCGTCGATCAGCCCCTCGATCAGCGAAGGGTCGATCGACGACGGCGTGCCGCCCCCGAAATAGATCGAATCCACCTCGTGCGCCGGGAACAGCTTCCGCTTCAAGGTGATCTCCGTCGTCAGCTTGCGCACGTATTCCTTGTGCAGGTCCGGGTCCTGGACCGGCAGGGAGCAGAAGTCGCAGTAGCGGCATTTCCGCACGCAAAACGGGATATGGACATACAGCCCAAGCGCCCTCTTCCCCTCCTGCCGGACCGCGTATTTCATCGCTATTCCTATAAGGCCCGCATCTCCTCCGCGAGCGCCTCCAGCAGCGCGGCCTCCTCCGCGAGCTTCGCCTTCAGGAGCGCCGCCTGGGATTCGCGCGCCGCCGTGTAGATCGCGATCTCCGCCGCGTAGTCGCCGCCCTCTTCCTCGTAGCGCTCCGTGATGCTGCGCGTCGCATCCGAGACGTCCGCAAACTCGTAGGTCTTGCCCGTGCCCCAGTTGAGCGACGCGTACGTGCCGAGGTAGGCGCCGTCGCCGTGCGCCGCCGTCTCCTCGGAGAAGTTCATCGCGTACCACTCGCCGCCGCCGTTGACCTGCCAGCCGGTCTCGTCCGCCGCGCTCACCACGTCGCCCTCCTCGAGGTAGCCGACCGTCTCGTCGATCAGCAGCACGTTGTGCAGGAACCATTCGTGCGGCACGATGGGCGTCTCCGCCTCCAGCCCGAGCAGCCCGTCCACGGTCTTCTTGAACAGCGCGAGGTTCGCCTCGTTGAGCGGCTTCGCCTCTTCGTAGAGCGCCGCCTTCTCCTCGTCCGTCTCCGCCTGCGCGTAGCGCTCGTTGATGGACGCCGTCTTCATCGCGAGCGTGTTCGCTGCCTCGTCGAAGGCCGCCACCGCGTCCGTGTACGCGGCGATTTCCTCTTCCGTGAGCCCCGCCGCCGCGGCCGAATCCGCGTCCAGCGCCTCGGTGAGCCGCGCCGTCTCGCCCGTGAAGTCGAGCTCCACGGCCGGCATCAGGTCGATGTGGATGCCGAGCGACCCGTAAAATTTCAGTTGCCAGTCGAAGACCGCCTCGTTGTACGTCTCCTTCGTGTCATAGTTTGTGTGGTAGATCTCATAATAGAACGGGAATTTGTCCGGCTCCTCCGCCTGCACGTCGAGCAGCATGCCATTGATGAACGACGGCACGCCCGCCACGTAGTAGGAGAACGAGTCGTCGTAGGTGTACGTCTGGAAGCCATCCGTGAGGATGCCGCCCGCGTACACGCCGTCCGGCTTCGGCGTCCCCTCCGCCTCCGTGAACATGGCCAGCATCCCGTAGCTTTCCGGCGAGCTGTTCGTATACGTGTAGTCGGCGAACTCGTACGCCGAAAGCTCGAAGTTGATGAACGAGACCAGCTTGCCTTGCCAGTCCGGGTGCGCCTCGGTGATCTGCCGGTACGAGCCGATTGCCCAGTCGTAGTTTGTGTCCGCCTCGCCCCATTCCTCGGCGCCGTGGCACATGAAGATGATGTCGCGCTGCGGCGTGTAGCCCGAGTCGATCATCGCCTTCGCGATCGCGAGCACGCCCGTCCACGCGATCGTATCGTCCTGGAAGCCCTGGAAATACGCGTCGTAATGCGCGCCGAACAGGATGGCCTCGCTGCTGTCCTTGCCGGGGATGCGCCCATAGACGTTGTAGCTCTCGCCACCGCCCTTCGAATAATCATTGCCGACGACGAGCTTCGCGCCCACGACCCCGTCCGTCATCGCCTCGCGGATCCTGGCCGCGTCGTCCTGCGTGATGCTCACGGTCGGCAGGTCCGCCGGGCCGCAGAAGTCGTTGGCGTTGTACGCGTCGGTGGCGACCTCGGAGAAGCCAGAGACGTTGTTGGCGATCAGCGCAGCCGCGCCGAGCTCCAGCGCCTGGGTGGCCGGCGTGCCGATCCACCAATTTTCCCACTGGTCGATGTCGATGAGGACGATCTTGCCCTCCACGTCCAGGTCCTCGTAGTCCCAGATCGTGCCCTCGCCGGCGTCGACGATCTCCGCCTCGAGGCCGCCCTCCGGCGTGCCGACGGTCTGGTAGGCGTGCAGCACGATCTCGCCCTCCACGCCGTCCACCGTCACGGACGAGCCGTTCGCCTGGATGCGGTCGACCGCGACCGGATCCTTCGTCACGCCCTCAAGGCCGATCTCCTCCATGACGGACGCGATCTTGTCCGCCGTGCGGTGCTCCGCGTCCGAGCCCGCCTGCCGGTCGCCCAGCTCGTTGTCCTGGTAGTCCGCGCCCTCGCAGACCTCCACGGCGAGGTCGTAGGCCCAATCGGTGTCGACGGCCTCCACGAACGCGCGGTATTCCTCCGCCACCGGGGCCGCCTCGGGCTCTTCCACCGGCGCAGAGGACCCCCCGGGCGCAGCCGAAGACCCGCCCTGGTCCTTGCACCCGGCAAAGCCGAATGCGAGCGTCGCCAGCATGAGCGCGAGCGTGAGCGCCAGCCGCAAATTGTTATTCCTTTTCACCATTTGATTCCTCCCTACTTTTGAGCAAACGATACATTCCTTCCCACATCCCCACTATTTGTTCTCGTCGTACTTCAGCACGGCGGTGAACGCTTCCTGCGGGACCTCGACCGAGCCGAACTGCCGCATGCGCTTCTTCCCCTCTTTCTGCTTCTCGAGCAGCTTCTTCTTGCGGCTGATGTCGCCGCCGTAGCACTTCGCGATGACGTCCTTGCGGTAGGCCTTCACGGTCGCGCGCGCGATGACCTTCTGCCCGATGCTCGCCTGGATCGGGACCTCGAACTGGTGCCTGGGGATGATCTCCTTGAGCTTCTCGCACACGAAGCGCCCGCGCGCGTAGGCCTTCGACTCGTGCACGAGCATCGAGAAGGCGTCGACGGGCTCCTTGTTGAGCAGGATGTCGAGCTTGACGATCTTGCTCGTCTGGTAGCGCACAAACTCGTAGTCGAGCGACCCGTAGCCGCGCGTCTTTGACTTCAGCGCGTCGAAGAAGTCGTAGATGACCTCGTTGAGCGGCAGCTCGTAGTGCAGCAGCACGCGCGTCTCCGTCACGTACTCCATGTGCAGCATCGTGCCGCGCCGGTCCTGGCACAGATCCATGATCGCGCCCACGTACTCCTTCGGGATCATGATGTCCGCCTTCACGATGGGCTCTTCGATGTGGTCGATCTCGGCCGGGTCGGGCAGGTTCGACGGGTTCTGGATCATCTCCTCCGCGCCGCCCTGTAAAAGTACTTTGTAGATGACGCTCGGCGACGTGGTGATGATGGAGAGGTCGAACTCCCGCTCCAGCCGCTCGACGATGATCTCCATATGCAGCAAGCCGAGGAAGCCGCAGCGGAAGCCGTAGCCGAGCGCGGTCGACGTCTCGGGCTCGAAGTGAAACGCCGCGTCGTTGACCTGCAGCTTCTCGATCGCATCCTTGACGCTCTCGTATTTCTCGCCTTCGGCCGGGTAGATGCCGCAGTAGACCATCGGCTGCGCTTTCTTGTAGCCTTTGAGCGGGGCGTCCGCGGGCGCGGAGGCGATCGTGACGGTGTCGCCGACGCGGGCGTCCGCCACGTGCTTGATGCTCGCGGAGATGAACCCGACCTCGCCGGCCGAGAGCGCCTCCGTCTCCTGCGGCTGCGGCGCGTACACGCCGACCTCGGTCACCTCGTAGTCGCGCCCCGTGTTCATGAGGCGGATGATGTCGCCGCGCCGGACGGTGCCGTCGAAGACGCGCGCGTAGATCACGACGCCTCGGTAGTTGTCGTAGTAGCTGTCGAAGATGAGCGCCTTCAGCCGCCCGTCCGGGTCGCCCTTCGGCGCGGGCACGTTCTTCACGACATCCTCGAGCACATCGCCGATGCCGATGCCCTCCTTCGCGGAGATGAGCGGTGCGCCCTCCGTGTCGATGCCGATGAGGTCCTCGATCTCGGCCTTCACGCGGTCCGGCTCGGCGCTCGCGAGGTCGATCTTGTTCAGCACGGGCAGGATCTCCAGGTCCTCGTTCATCGCGAGGTAGACGTTGGCGAGCGTCTGGGCCTCTACCCCCTGCGTCGCGTCCACGACGAGCACCGCGCCCTCGCACGCCGCGAGGCTGCGGCTCACCTCGTAGGTGAAGTCCACGTGGCCCGGCGTGTCGATGAGGTTCAGCACATACGTCTGCCCGTCGCTTGCCTTGTACTCCAGCCGCGAGGTCTGCAGCTTGATCGTGATGCCGCGCTCCCGCTCCAGGTCCATATTGTCGAGGAATTGCTCCCGCATGTCCCTCTTCGCGACCGCCCCCGTGTACTCCAGTATCCGGTCCGCCAACGTCGACTTGCCATGATCGATATGCGCAATGATGGAAAAATTGCGTATCAGGTCCTGCTTGCTCATGAGCCATAGTATACCATTCAAAAGGCGGATGCGCCAGCATCCGCCCTCCTTCCTCCGAATAGCAAAAACCGCTTGCAATACGCCCCTATTTGGCATAAAATAATGGTTGCGTTTGTTTTTGTGAGGGCGGCATAGGGCCGCTTCCGCAATTGCCATGCACACACAGAAAGAGGGGTGAATCAGTGGCAAACATCAAATCCGCAAAGAAGCGCATCAGCGTGATCAAGGTCAAGACCGCGCGCAACCGCCGCATCAAGTCGCGCCTGAAGGACGTGTTCAAGTCATTCGACCTGGCCGTCGCGGGCGAGGACAAGGAAGCGGCGAAGGAGCAACTTGCCAAGGCCGAGAAAAAGCTCAGGCAGGCTGCCGCGAAGGGGACGATCCACAAGAACGCCGCGAGCCGCAAGGTATCGCGCCTCACGCAGCGCTTCAACACCGTTTTCGGCGTGGACCAGGCGCCCGCGAAGGCAAAGCCCGTGAAAGCGGCCGAGCCCGCAGCGCCGGCAGAGCCTGTCATCGAGGCCGAGCCCGCCGCCGAGGCTGCTACGGAAGCCGAGCCCGTCGCCACGGCGGAGCCTGCGGCGGAAGCAGCTGACGAAGCGGCAGCCGAGGAGCCAGCCGAAGCCTAAACTCACCCACCCCACAAGGCGGCTTCAAGAAGCCGCCGCGCGCAGAAGTTCCAATGCGCAAGAGAGCCGGATGTGTCTCCCGGTTCTTTTATTTTGTCTTGAAATACGACATCTCCTGCTCGAGCTCGGTGACGCGCGTGGACAGCTCCACGCTGGCGCCGGCCGTCTGCTCGCTCATCGCGCTGTCGGTTTGCACGAGCATGTTCAGGCGCCCCAGCTCCGTGTAGATCTCGCCAGCCGCCGCGGCCTGTTTCCCGACCGTCGCCTCGATCTCCTCGATGAGCGACGTCACGGATCCGAGCAGCGTGGACACGCCGTCGATCTGGTCCCAGACCGACTGCGCGATGTCGCGGCCTTTCGAGGCCGCCTCCTGCACGTTCGTGAGCAGGCTCTCCGTGTACTGCGCTGACTCGGCGCTCTTGCCCGCGAGCTCGCGCACCTCCTCCGCCACGACCGCGAACCCCTTGCCGTGGGCGCCCGCCCGCGCCGCCTCGATCGCCGCGTTCAGGGAGAGGATGGACGAAAGGAAGGCGATGTCGTCGATGTCCTTGATGATCTTGAGGACCGCGTCGGACGCCTCCCCGATCTCCCGCATGGAATCCATGAGCCGCCCCATCTCCTCGTGGCTGCGGGCGAGCTCGCCCTTCGTGCGCACGGTCTTTTCCAGCGTGTCCGAAGCGCCGCCCGCCGTCTGCAGGAGGGAGTCCTTGATCCCTTCGAAGCGCTTGTCGATGCGGTCGATCGCCGCCGCCTGCTCGACCGTGCTGCCGGAGAGCTCCTCCGAGGCGGAGGCCATCTGCACGGACGTGTCCGCGATGAGCTTCGCCGCCTCGCCCGTCTTCGCGAAGAAGCCGCCGAGGGAGGCGCGCAGCGCCTCGATGCTCCGCTGGATCGGCTCGTAGTCGCCGATGTAGTCGATGGCCGGCGCCCGGCCTGCCCCGTCCCGGGGGGGCGGGCCGGGATCCCCGCGCAGATCCCCGGCGGCGAGCCGCCCCAGCCGCAGCGTGATGTCCTGCACATAGGCGCTGATGGACGACAGCGATGTCTCCATGGACGCGTAGAGCACCCCGACCTCCGTCCGCGAAGGCGCGGTCAGCTTCGGCAGCGGCGACAGCAGATCCCCCTGCGCGAGCTGCTCCAGACGGGCGCGCATCGCGGAGATCGGCTGCGCGATCCGGCGGCTCATCACGAGCGCGATCCAGACCGCCACGAGGATGAGGACCGCGGTGATGACCAGGATCGAGCGCAGCTGGGCGAGGAACCGCCCCATGAACTCGTCCACCTTGATGACGGAGACGTATTTCCACCCCGTGGCCGGGATCGTGTCGGAGAACAGCCGCACCCGCTCCCCGTCGATCACCAAGTCGCCGCTCTTCGCACTGTCCATCCTGAGCATGTCCTCGACGAACGCCTCCGCCTGCTCGCTGCCGCCGACGACCGAGGTGGCCGGGCTCTCGTCGATCACGACCCGCTCGTCCGGGTGCGCCACCACGATGCCGCCCGTGTCCACGAGGAAATTGTAGCCGGTCTCGCCCAGCGCGTTCGACGTCGTCAGGTCGCGCACCACGTCGTAGGCCACGTCGAGGCAGACGAGGCCAGAGAAGCCGTCCACATTGTCCAGCCGGTAGGTGACCGTCATCGTGACCGAGTCGTTCCACTGGTCGTAGGACGGCACGTCGATGTGCACGCCCTCGTGCGCCATCCCCTCGAGGAAGAAGGGCTCGTTCGAATAATCCTCCCCGATGTCCTCCTCTTCCGCGTCGTTGACCGCTATGCCGTCCGCGCCGACCGTGTAAAGCGATGCGACGTCGCCCCGCGCCGAGAAGATGCGCCCTATCTCGCGCTGCCGTTCCTCCTGCGATTTGGAGGCCTGCGTGATCGCCCCGGACAGCGCGATCGTCTCCGCGTCCGCGGCCAGCATCGTGAGGTATTGGTCGATGCCCTGCGCGTACGCCGCGCAAGCCGTCTCCTGCAGGCGGTTGATGTTCTCGGACGCTTCGTAGTACCTGGTGATCGTGCCGGACACGCCAAGCACCCCTGCCACGAGCAGCACAAGCACAATCATCGAAGTCATGATGGTTTTCCTGAGAGACCCCTTATTTCTCATGATGCCAGTATACCACAACGCCCGGCAAGCATTAAAGCTACTTTAAGCCGCAAACGCAAAATGCATAATTATAAATTATTATGTATAAATATGCAATAATTGCTTGCTTTTGATCTTGCGTAGTGATAGACTTCTTTCTATTGTGTATTGCATCCGGCAAGGAGGGAAAGCATGGCGAAGAAAGAGAAGATCGTACTCGCGTATTCGGGCGGGTTGGACACGTCGATCATTTTGACGTGGCTGAAGGAAAACTACGACGCGGAGGTCATCGCGGCCGACGGGGACGTCGGGCAGGACGACGATTTCAAATATATCGAGAAGAAGGCCTACGCGACGGGCGCGGACAAATGCTACATCCTCGACCTGAAGGACGAGTTTGTGACGGGGTATATCTGGCCGGTCGTGAAGGCGGGGGCCGTCTACGAGGACGACTACCTGCTCGGCACGTCGATGGCGCGGCCGCTCATCGCGCAGAAGCTCGTGGAGATCGCGCAGAAGGAAGGCGCGAAGTACATCGCGCACGGCGCGACGGGCAAGGGCAACGACCAGGTGCGGTTCGAGTCGACGATCCACGCGCTCGACCCGTCGATCAAGATCATCGCGCCCTGGCGCATCTGGGACTTCAAGTCGCGCGAGGACCTGCTGGCCTACGCGAAGCAGCACAAGATCCCGCTGGAGCAGTCCGCGAAGAAGATCTGGAGCCGCGACCAAAACCTGTGGCATATCAGCCACGAGGGCGGAAACCTCGAGGACCCGTGGGAGATGCACCCGGACAACGTGCACGTCATGAGCAAGCCGATCGAGAAGGCGCCAGACAAGCCGGCCTTCATCGAGATCGACTTCGTCAAGGGCGTGCCGGTCGCGCTGAACGGGCAGAAGATGAAGCCCGCGAAGCTCGTCGCGGAGCTCAACAAGATCGGCGGCAAGCACGGCGTCGGCACGATCGACATCGTCGAGAACCGGCTCGTCGGCATGAAGTCGCGGGGCGTGTACGAGACGCCGGGCGGCACGATCATCATGAACGCGCACAAGGCGCTCGAGAAGCTCGTGCTCGACCGCGAGACGCTCTACGAAAAGGGCCAGCTGGCGCGGCGGTACGCGCAGCTCGTCTACGACGGGCGGTGGTTCACGCCGCTGCGCGAGGCGATCGACGCCTTCGTCGACGTGACGCAGGAGGTCGTGACGGGGACGGTGCGCGTGGAGCTCTACAAGGGCAACGCCCTGCCCTGCGCCACGAAGGCGCCCGCCTCGCTGTACAGCGAGGAGTTTGCGACGTTCGGCGAGGACGAGGTGTACAACCAGAAGGACGCGGAGGGCTTCATCAATCTGTTCAGCCTGTCGATGAAGATCCGCGCGATGCAGAAAGCGAAGGGCAAGGGCCGGAAAAAATAACGGCCCACGGAAAGAAAGGAGCTACCGGTGAAGCTTTGGGGCGGACGGTTCAGCAAGGATATGGACGAGGGCACGGCGGCGTGGGCCGCCTCGATCCCGTTTGACCAGATCCTCTACAAGGAGGACATCGCGGGCAGCATCGCGCACGCGAAGATGCTCGCGTCGTGCGGCATCCTTTCGGCAGAAGACGCCTCCGCCATCGAGTCCGGCCTGACGGAGATCCTCGAGGCGATCGAGGCCGGCGACGTGGCGTTTTCCGTCGACGCCGAGGACATCCACATGAACGTCGAGACGCTGCTCACGGAGAAGATCGGCGCGCCCGCGAAGCGGCTGCACACGGCGCGCAGCCGCAACGACCAGGTCGCGACGGACGTGCGGCTGTGGCTCAAAAACGAGATCCTTGAAACGGCGGCGCTGCTGCGGGGCGTGCGGGCGGCCCTGGTGTCGCTCGCGAAGGCGCACACGGGCACGCTGATGCCCGGCTACACGCACCTGCAGCACGCGCAGCCCGTGTCCTTCGGCTTCCACATGCTCGCGTGGTACCAGATGTTCACGCGCGACGCGGACCGGCTGTGGGACGTGTACAAGCGGGCGGACGCGCTGCCGCTCGGGTCGGGCGCCCTCGCGGGCGTCTCGTACGAGACCGACCGCCGGCTGACGGCGGACCTGCTCGGCTTCCCCGAGGTCACGGCGAACGCAATGGATGCGGTCTCCGACCGGGATTTCGCGGTCGAGTTCATCTCCGCCGCCGCCCTGTGCATGATGCACCTGTCCCGGTGCTGCGAGGAGCTGGTCCTGTGGAGCGCGCAGGAGTTTGGCTTCGTGACGATGGACGACGCCTTCAGCACGGGCTCCTCCATCATGCCCCAAAAGAAAAACCCCGACATGGCCGAGCTCATCCGCGGCAAGACGGGCCGGGTCTACGGCGACCTCATGGCCATCCTCACGGTCATGAAGGGGCTGCCGCTCGCCTACAACAAGGACATGCAGGAGGACAAGGAGCCGCTCTTCGACGCGGCCGCCACCCTGTCGGGCTGCCTCACGGCCTTCACCGGCATCATCACGACGATGACGGTGAACGCGGGCGCGATGGCGGAGGCCGCGAAGCAGGGGTTCATGAACGCCACCGACGCCGCCGACTATCTCGTGGCCAAGGGCGTCCCCTTCCGGGAGGCACACGAGGTCATTGGCAAGCTCGTCGCATACTGCGTGGAAAAAGGCATCGCGCTGGAAGACGTGGGGCTCCCGCTCCTGCAGCAGATCAGCCCGGCCTTCGAGGAGGACTTTTTCGAGCGCATAGGCCTCCTGGCCTGCATGAACCAAAAGCGCTCCTATGGGGGCACCTCCGAAGCGCGGGTGAAAGAGCAGATCTCGGCCGCCGAGAAGGCGCTCGGCTGACGCCATTTATTATCATTTCTAAATCGGGTAGACTTCGTCCTCTTCGTTCAGCACCCCGGAGTCGATGCCGTATTTCTGCGCGAGCCGCCATTTGAAAAACTCGACCGCGGGGCCCGGGAACATCGCGCCCGTCAGCACGTCCTCCGGCTGCTCGATGTACTCCGCAAACTCCCGCTTCGCCTTGTCCAGCTCCGGCGCGAGGTCGTCCGCCGGCCGGTGCGTGATGCGCGCGGAGACGTGCTCCCCGAGGATCTGCTTCGCGAACTCGTCGGAGATCGGCACGGTCGTGCGCCCGTATTTGCCGAGCACGACGTCCTTAACCTCGTTGGGCACCATCTTGTAGCGCTCCCCGGTCACGACGTTGAGCACGGCCTGCGTCCCGACGATCTGGCTCGAGGGCGTGACGAGCGGCGGGTAGCCGAGGTCCTCGCGCACGCGCGGCACCTCCTGCAGCACCTCCTCGAATTTGTCCATGGCGTTCGCCTGCTTCAGCTGCGACACGAGGTTGGAGAGCATCCCGCCGGGGACCTGGTAGATGAGGGTGTTGATGTCCACGCCGAGCAGCTTCGTGTCGAGCAGGCCGCTCGCGATGTCCGCCTCCCGGATCGGGCGGAAATACTGCGCCGCCTCGTTGAGCTTCTCCATCGACAGGCCCGTCTCAAACTGCCCGTCCGAGTGGTCGAAGGCGTAGACCATCGGCTCCGTCGGCGGCTGGCTCGTGCCCTCCGCGAACGGCGACAGCGCCGTGTCGATGATGTCCGCGCCCGCCTCCGCCGCCTTCAGGTAGGTCATCGCGCCGAGGCCGCTCGTCGCGTGCGTGTGCAGCTCGAGCGGGATCGAGACCTCCTGCTTGATGGCCTTCACGAGCGCCACCGTGCCGTACGGGTCGAGCAGGCCCGCCATGTCCTTGATGCAGACGGAGTCCGCGCCCATCTCGGCGATCTGCTTCGCCAGCGTCACGAACATCTCCGGCGTGTGCACCGGCGAGACGGTGTAGGCGACCGTGCCCTGCGCGTGCCCGCCGTATTTCTTGCATGCGCGGATGGCGGCCTCGAGGTTGCGCGTGTCGTTGAACGCGTCGAAGATGCGGATGATGTCGATGCCGTTCGCGATGGAGCGGTTCACGAATTCCTCCACCATGTCGTCGGCGTAGTTCCGGTAGCCGAGCAGGTTCTGGCCGCGCAGCAGCATTTGCAGCTTCGTCTTCTTGATGTGCTTGCGGAAGGTGCGCAGCCGTTCCCACGGATCCTCGTGCAGGAAGCGCACGCTTGCGTCGAAGGTCGCGCCGCCCCAGCATTCGAGCGCGTGGTAGCCGACCGCGTCGAGGATCTCGAGCGCGGGCAGCATCTCCTCCGTCTTCATGCGCGTCGCGATCAGCGACTGGTGCGCGTCCCGCAGGATTGTTTCCGTGAACAGTACTTTTCTTCCAGGCATAAAAATGACCTCCCGCTAATTTTTCCAATGGTACGAGCCTTTCATGGTGCGCGCGGAGGGACTCGAACCCCCACGGTTTCCCACCAGGACCTAAACCTGGCGCGTCTGCCAGTTCCGCCACGCGCGCATATAGTACATTATACAGAAAAACAGCCGGTTGTCGAAACAGCCGGCTGCTATATCTGTATATTGGACGACCTTTGTCAGGCGGCTGTTTCGCGCCCCGCTTCTTTCCCGTCCTTGCGGCGTTTCCAGAAGATGAGGAGGAGGATCAGGCCTGCCGCGGCGGCTACCGCGATGGCTGCGAGGGTGCCTGCGCTTCCGTGCGATGCGCTTGCCGCGCTATCCGCGCTGCCCGTGCCTTGGTCGGCCGGCCCACCGATGAGCTCCGCCTCGATGTCGTTGCCACCAGTGATCGCTGCGCCGCCGGCGCTATCGCCCACCGCGTCATTCCCGGGCTTGCCCCGGGAATCCAGGTCGCCGGACGCAGCACCCCGTGCCGTCCCGCTTGTGGCCGTATAATAAGCCGTCGTGCCGGACGTGCCGTCCGCTGACGACCCGCTCGTCGTGCCGCCCGTTGACGAGCCGCTCGACGTGCCGCCCGACGCGTTTGCGCCCGCAGCGCCGCTGCCGGACCCCGACGCGTGTTCGTGCACGCCGCCGCCTTTGTCCTTGCCACCGGCCAGTTTCGCAAGCACGCGGGTCTGCTTGTGGCTGTGGTCGCGGGCGCATACGCGCGTCTCCACGCCCTCGGCGTCCGCAGTCGCGGGGGCGGTCACTTCCCAGTCGCCCCAGTCGTGGCCGAGGGCGGGGATGACGCCCGTATGCGAATCCCCGCAGCCCACGACCCGGCAGATGTACGTCGCGCTGCCATCTTCCTCACACGTCGGGCTCACGACGACCTCCTCCTCGTAGTCGTGCGTGACAGTGATGGCGCCATACACCCTGAGATTCCCCTCAAGGCCGCCTGTGTCGTATCCGACAAGAATCTCATACCGCACCGTCTTGCCCGCGAGCGCGGCTGACGGCGCGATCGTAAAGTCCATGGCCCCGGATGTGAGCGGGATGTCGCTAACAGTGCAGCAGTAGCCTTCCCCGTTGTTTGCTTCTTCATCGAACGTGCCCTGGCCGTCCATGAACCAGAGGCCGTTTCCGGCCATGTTCACCACCAGGTCGTCCGCCAGGTGGGCCTGGGAAAAATCCACGTCGTCCACCCACCACGAGAAGGCCACATCCGCATCACCGTACGAGTACGGGATTGCCGCCGGCGCATCCGGAAGGACGTCCACCTCCAGCTCGGCGGCGTCGCCATGGACGAGCGCGATGTCACTCGCGTCCTGATGGTCCGCGCGCGCCTTGACCCTCAGATCCGTCGGGAAATGCCCCTCCTCGGCGTGCCCGCAGATGGAGCAGGTGCGCGTGGCGACGCCGGTGTCCCGGTTGCAGTCCCAGTCGCCGTAGTCGTGGTCCGCCGCGACGTGGATGATGCCGGAGGTTTTCACGCTCTTCGACCTGCTCGCATACCGGACTTCTATCTCGTAGTAGATTGTCGTACCCGCAAACGACCTCCCCGTGCCCGATGCCGGCGTCACGGTAAAGTTCATCACTTCCGAGTTGAAACGCGCAAGGTTGGTGGAAAATGTTCCATAGAAGTCGTCCCAGGACACATCTTGATCGATCCCGTAACGCTCAGCGAAACGCTCTTCGTCCATTTGCCACCATTGCCATAGGCGCTCGGGAGCGTCAGCGTCAGCTCGCCGTTGTGCGTCCCCGGCCCCAGCGTCAACACAGGCACGACGTCGACCCGAAGGGACACATCTTCCCCATCCACCTCCAGGGAGGCATTCTTGATTTCGAAATCGCCCGTGACAGACACGAGATCCGATCCCTGCAGTCCACGGATATCCCCGATTGCCGCGTCCTTTTCCTCCCAGAAGAACGTCGTGTACCCTGAGCCCAATTCGGCCAACTCCCCGACAGTCGCCGCCCCGAAGTCAAGGGATTCCGGATCCGCAATAATAGTCGGAACCGCCGGCGAGTCCACGGAGATGCTGCTGCTTTCAATATTTGCGGAGAGGCCGCCTGGCATGCTCCCGTCCGCGGCCTGCACATCCGGCGCAGGCTCCGCCTGCGGTGCCTCTTCCGCCCAAGCCGCGCCGGCCGGCACGACATAGGACATGGCGACGAAAAGCGCAAGCAAAACAGCCACCGCCGTACGCAGCGCCGCGCGATAGCTCGCGCACAAATCAAAATTGCTGTTCCTTAACCGCATGAATATCCCCCTTTTCTCCCCGGCGCAAAGACACGCCTTATCAAATTGATACCCGCCAAAGGAGCAAAATAACAACAATCTATATAATTAATTGATATTTTTCGAATCTATATTCGATTTTGACACCAAAAAACCGTTGAAATGATTTGAATTTCAACGGTTTCATACTGGTGACCCTACCGGGAATCGAACCCGGGTTACCGCCGTGAAAGGGCGGTGTCTTAACCGCTTGACCATAGGGCCCTATTTCAAAGCCGCCCCCCACACGCTTGACGTATGGAGGGCGTTAAGTGTGGCAGCGACCTGCTTTCCCGGGCGGTCGCCCGCCGAGTATCATCGGCGCGGGGGAGCTTGACTGCTGTGTTCGAGATGGGAACAGGTATATCCTCCCCGCCATAGCCACCACTGG
>JAISTX010000010.1 GCA_031272365.1 Eubacteriales Family XIII. Incertae Sedis bacterium | reverse complement strand
GGCATGGTCACGCTCAGGGAGCGGGCGAAGGGGCTGGTGGTGAGCGGCGTGACGTCCATGGAAGAGTTTTTGAAGATTGGGGAGACGGTGGACTGAGATTTGAATTGAGAATTGAGAATAACAATTGAGAATTGAGAATTGAGAATTGAGAATGGAGGATTGACTTGCATGCAACGTCTTAGCAGTGCGGCTCTGGCGTTTGTGGGGGACGCGGCGTACGAGGTCTTTGTCCGGGAGCGGCTGGCGCGCGCCGGCCTGGTCTCGGCCGACCGGCTCCACCATGCGGCTGTGCGCTATGTGCGCGCCTCCGCCCAGGCAAAGGTCATGCGGCAGCTGCTGCCACGGCTTTCCGGGGAGGACGCGGCCGTCGTGCGGCGCGCGCGCAACCACAAGCCGAAGAGCATGCCGAAGAACGCGGACCCGGTGGAATACAAATGGGCGACGGCGTTCGAGGCGCTGGCGGGGTGGTATCATATGTCCGGGCGCGGCCGAGAGGCGGAGGCCCTGTTTGCGGAGGCGATGAGGATCATTGACGATGAGTGAGAAACAAAACATGATATACGGCCGGAACGCGGTCACGGAGGCGATCCGCGCAGAGGCCGGCATCGAGAAAATTATTATTCAAAAAAACATAGAAGGGGAGGGGCGGAAGATCTTCGCGCTCGCGAAGAAGGCGAAAATCCCCGTGCAGCCGGTGCCGCGCTTCGTCTTGGACAAGGAGACGGGCGGGGCGGCGCACCAGGGGGTGGCCGCCTACGTCACGGAGTACGAGTACACGGACCTTGCGGCGATGCTGGGCGCGGCGCGGGAGGCGGGCGAGCCGCCGTTCCTCGTGCTGCTCGACGGGATCGAGGACCCGCAAAACCTCGGCGCGATCCTGCGCTCCTGCGAAGGGGCGGGCGTGCACGGCGTGCTGATCCCGAAGCACCGCGCGGCGTCCGTGAACGGCACGGTGATGAAGGTGAGCGCGGGCGCGGCGGCCTTCGTGCGGGTGGCGCGCATCACGAACGCGGCGGCCACGCTGAAGGAATTGCAGGAGAAGGGCCTGTGGGTCTTCGGCCTCGACATGGGCGGCGCGCCGTACCGCGAGGCGGACTACGGCGGCAGCGGCGGGGTCTGCCTCGTCGTCGGCTCGGAGGGGGGCGGCATCAGCCGCCTGGTGCGGGAATCCTGCGATTTCCTCGTGCGCATCCCGATGCACGGGCGCGTGGGCTCGCTCAACGCGTCGAACGCGGCGGCGGTCGTGCTGTTCGAAATCGCTTCACGCCCGCGCGCATAGCGTGTACAATAATAGGATGAAGAGATACGAGTCGATGCGGGAAGAGGAACTTGCGGCGCTGGCCCAGGGCGGCGACGAGCAGGCGCTGGAGCGCCTGTATGCGCTGTACCGCGAGCTTTTGCGGAGCAAGGCGAACCTGTATTTCATGGTCGGCGCCGACCGCGACGACGTGATCCAGGAGGGCATGATCGGCCTCTTCACCGCGATCCGCGGCTACGACCCGGGCGCGGGCGCCTCGTTCCGCACGTTCGCGGAGCTCTGCGTGAAGCGGCAGATCATCAACGCGGTGAAGATGGCCGGCCGGAAGAAGCACACGCCGCTCAACGAGTCGCTCTCCATCGACGCCCCGCAGACGGACGGGGGCGCGGGGGACGCCACGCTGGAGGACGCGCTCGGCGACGCGGGCGGCACGGACCCGGAGTCCATCGTGCTGCTTGCGGACCTGTTCGAGTACATCAGCAACAACGCGCCGAAGATATTCAGCAAGCTCGAGCTGCGCGTCTGGGAGTCCTTCACGGGGGGGCGGAGCGCCGCGCAGATCGCGGCTCAGTTCGGCAAGAGCCCCAAATCCATCGACAACACCATCCAGAGGATCAAGAAAAAAGTCGAGCGCCTGATCGCGCTGTATTGACAGCCCTGCCGCGGGCTATGCGTCTTGCAAATAATGCCGAGGCTTGCCGACGGATTTGTCCTTGTACTCGACCGCCTCTTGCGGGCAGCCGCAGATGCAGGCCATGCAATGCGTGCAGCGGGCGCCCCATGCCGGCCGCCCCTGCTCGATGCGGATGTTGTTCAGCGGGCAGCGCCGCGCACAGGCCCCGCAGCCTGTGCAGGCGTCCGTGCTGCGGAAGCCTTTCGCGCGTATGGCCACTGCGTACCACAGGGGGCGCCCGATGGAGGAGTACAGGATGTCCCCAAGGGAAAGCGGCTTTTCCTCAAAGGCTCTCCCGCCTTGGATCGCCTCGATCGCCCGCCGGATGGCGGGGGCGGCGGCCTCGACGGTCTTCTGCGCGGTCTCCTTGCCCGGCATCGCAAAATGCGTCACGTAGTTGTTCGGCATGACGATGGGCGCAAGGCCGCGAAACGCCCAGCCCTTGCCCTTGCAGAGGCGTGCCGCGTATTTCGCGGCGGCGCAGACCTTGTCGCCGCAAGTCAGGATGAAATACGCCTCCGTGGCCCCGGGGAAGCTGGTCTTGCGGATGTGCCCCTCCACGATCCTTGGCAGCCGGTAGGCATAGACCGGCGCGACGAAGACCAGCGGGCGCTGCGACTCGACCGGCGCCAGGTCCCCGCTCTTGATCCGCTCGTTCATCGAGATGCATTCGTCGCCGAGCCCGTCCGCGACCCGCTTCGCGACATAGCGGCTATTCCCGGTGCCGCTGAAATAAATCACCATAGTCCAACCTCCTTGGCTCCCCTCTGCGGGGATTGTAGCACGAAGCGCCGCCCGGGCGCAAACCACGCCTGAAAAAACCATACCCAACAGGCCGCATATCTGGTATACCACATGAGAGTCGAACTCGTCGGTCTGGAAACGACGGATTCGCCCTGTGACTTCGGCAACTGCCTTCGCCGTACCACCAGTACGGCTGTGCCATTTGCCTGTGTCACAGAACGAATCCGACGCTTCCAGA
>JAISTX010000005.1 GCA_031272365.1 Eubacteriales Family XIII. Incertae Sedis bacterium | reverse complement strand
GATACCTTGCGGTATACATGATTTCCAATCATGCGCCCTCGGCCGGACTAGGCGACTTCTCCATACATATTATTCCATCTTTTCTTCCTGTAGTTTCCAATTACCGCGCGATCTCCGGTAAAAATATCGCGATTTCCAATCATGCGCCCTCGGCCGGACTAGGCGACTTCTCCGCGTCCGCGCAATGATTTACTTTACCATATTTGCGGCTAAAAATGAACCTTCTTTTCTGCGGGCGTCGCCGAGGCGATCAGCTTCCCGTTCCTCCAGGAGTACAGGACGACCGCGTGTTCGTTCAGCGCCTGGTAGAAATCCCTGGCCCCGACCAGGATCAGGTTCGCCGGGTTGCCGGTCTTGATGCCGTACGCATCGCCAAGGTGCAGCGTGCGCGCGCCGTTGCCCGTCACGAAGCGGTAGCTGCCCACGATGTCGTCGTAGCCCATCATCTGGCAGGTGTGCAGCCCCATATGCACCACGTCCATCATATTGCCCGTGCCCATCATATACCACGGGTCGTAGACGTCGTCGTGCCCGAAGGAGACGTTGACGCCGTTCTCGAGCAGCTCCTTCACGCGCGTGAGCCCGCGCCGCTTCGGGTAGGTGTCGAGCCGCCCCTGCAGCGTGATGTTCACGAGCGGGTTCGCGACGAAATTGATGCCGCTCATCCGCAGCAGCCGGAACAGCTTGAACACGTAGGCGTTGTTGTACGAATGCATCGCGCACGTATGGCTCGCCGTCACCCGGTCCCGCAGCCCCGACTCGTGCGCCAGGCACGCGAGCGTCTCCAGCCCCTTCGCCTCGGGGTCGTCGATCTCGTCGCAGTGCACGTCCACGAGCTTGCCATACTTCTCCGCGAGCCCCACCGCGTACCGCAGCGACTCGACCGCGTACTCCCGCGTAAACTCGAAATGCGGGATCGCGCCGACGACATCCGCCCCGGCCTTCAGAGCGTTTTCCAATAACACCTTGCCGTTCGGGTATGAATGGATGCCTTCCTGCGGGAACGCGACGACCTGGATTTCGACGTGGTCCCGCAGCTCCTCCCGCAGCTCGCACAGCACCTCGAGCGCCAGGAGCGTCGGGTCCGTGACGTCCACGTGCGTGCGCACGTACTGCACGCCGTTCATCGCCTGCATCCGCACCGCCTTCCGCACGCGGTTTCTGATGTCCTCCTTCGTGAGGCTCTGCTTCCGCTCGCTCCAAATCTCGATGCCCTCAAACAGCGTGCCGCTCCGATTCCAGCGCGGCTCGCCCGCCGTCAGGCAGGCGTCCAGATGCACGTGGGACTCCACGAAGGGGGGCAGCGCCAGGTTGCCGCCGCCGTCGATCTCCTCCTCCCCGGCCGCAGCGGCCAGGCCAAGCCCGATTTCGGAGAACCGCCCGTCCGTGACCCGGATGTCCTGGAGCGCCTCCGCCTGTTCGATTCTCACATTCCGTATCAGCATGCCCAAACCTCCCTCACGCACGCAGCCGCGCACTCACGCGTTTTTCCCGCAGCAGTTCTTGTACTTCTTGCCGCTGCCGCAGGGGCAGGGGTCGTTGCGCCCGATCTTGGCCGAGGTGCGCCGCACCGTCTCCTGGCGCCCCGTGTCGTTCGCCTTCGGCGTGTCCTTCGGCAGGTTGTCTGGTTTTGCGGGGGAGGTGGTTTTCTGCTCCGTCGCCGCCGACCGGAACCCGTCCTCCTCCGTCTTCTTCTCGGACGCCTGCGACACCTGCTCCTTGCGCTCCGCCTTCGTCTCGATCGTCACGCCGTAACAGAAGCGCACCGTGTCCTCCTTGATCGACTCGGTCATCTCCTCGAACATGTCGAAGCCTTCCTTCGCGTAGGCCGCCGCCGGGTCCTGCTGCCCGTAGCCGCGCAGCCCGATGCCGCTCTTCAGCTGGTCCATCGCGTCGATGTGATCCATCCATTTGCGGTCGATGACCATGAGCAGGATCGTCCGCTCGAGCTCGCGCATCCGCTCCGGCCCGATCTCCTCCTCCTTCTGCCGGTAGAGCTCCTCCATCACGGCATGCGCCCGCTCCCGGAGGGCCTCCTCGGAGATCGACAGGCGCTCGTCCCCGGTCACGCCCAGCCCGCGGAAATTCCGCGACAGCGCGTAGAGCCGCTCGTCGATCAGGTCGAAATCCCATTCCTCCTGGTACTTCGAGCCCATGATGCCGGAGGAGACCGCGTCCTCCGTCAGATCCTCGCGCATCTGCGCGATATTGTCGTGCATGTCCTCGCCGAGCAGCACCTTCTTGCGCTCCGCGTAGATGATCTCGCGCTGCTTGTTCATGACGTTGTCGTACTGGAGCACGTATTTGCGGATGCCGAAGTTGCGCCCCTCCACCTTCTTCTGCGCGTTCTCGATCGACTTGGACAGGAGCCCCGCCTCGATCGGCGTCTCCTCGTCGACGCCCAGCCGGTCGACGATCGCCTGCATGCGCTCCCCGCCGAACAGCCGCAGCAGCTCGTCCTCCATCGAGATGAAAAACCGCGTCGAACCCGGGTCGCCCTGGCGGCCGGAACGCCCGCGCAGCTGGTTGTCGATGCGCCGCGACTCGTGCCGCTCCGTACCGATGATGTGCAGCCCGCCGAGCTCGACGACCTGCCGCTGCTCGTCCGCCCGCTCCGCCTTGAACTTCTCCAAAAGCTCCGTGTAACGCGCCCGCGCCGCACGCAGCTCGTCCGTCTCCAGCGGGACGAAGCTCGACGCGTAGCCGATCGTCTCCTCGTCGTAGCCCTCCTTGGCCATCTCCTGCTTCGCCTCGAAATCGGGGTTGCCCCCGAGGATGATGTCCGTGCCGCGGCCCGCCATATTCGTCGCGATCGTCACCGCGCCAAAGCGCCCGGCCTGCGCCACGATCAGCGCCTCGCGTTCGTGGTGCTTCGCATTCAGGATATTGTGCTTGACGCCGCGCTTCTTGAGCATGTCCGCGATGTGCTCGGATTTCTCGATGGAGATCGTGCCCACGAGCACCGGCTGCCCCGTCTTGTGCGTCTCGGTGATCTCCTCCACGATCGCCTCGAACTTGCCGCGCTCCGAGCGGTAGATCACATCGTCCGCGTCCTCGCGCACGACCGGCCGGTTCGTCGGGATCACGATGACGTTCATATTGTAAATGTCGACAAACTCCTCTTCCTCGGTTTTCGCCGTGCCCGTCATGCCCGACAGCTTCTGGTACATGCGGAAATAGTTTTGGATCGTGATCGTCGCGAGCGTCATCGACTCGTTCTTGACCGTGAGCCCCTCCTTCGCCTCGATCGCCTGGTGCAGCCCCTCGCTGTACCTGCGCCCGAACATCAGCCGCCCCGTGAACTCGTCGACGATGATGATCTCCCCGTCCTTCACGACATAGTCCACGTCGTTTTTCATAATATAATTCGCCTTCAGCGCCTGCATGATGTGATGGTTGACGGCGATATTTTCGGGGTCGGAAAAATTCTCGATGCCGAACGCCTTCTCCGCCTTCTTGATGCCGCTCTCCGTCAGGTTGATCTTCTTGTCCTTCTCCTCGAGGATGAAGTCGCCGGCCTGCTCCGACTCGTCGTCGTAGTTCTGCATCGGGATGAACGACTTCGGGCGCTCCTCCTTCGGCGGCGCGGCCTTCAGCGTGCGCACGAACCGGTCCGCGCGCGTGTACATCTCCGTCGACTTCTGCGCCGTCCCGCTGATGATCAGCGGTGTGCGCGCCTCGTCGATCAAAATGCTGTCCACCTCGTCGACGATCGCGAAGTTCAGCGGCCGCTGCATCTGCATCTCCGCGTACTTCACCATATTGTCTCGCAGGTAGTCGAAGCCAAATTCGTTATTCGTGCCGTACGTGATGTCCGCCTGATACGCCTTCTTCCGGTCCCCGCCCGTGACCGCGTGGATGACGCAGCCGACCGAGAGGCCGAGGAACGAGTACAGCTTGCCCATCCACTCCATGTCGCGCTTCGCCAAATAATCATTGACGGTGACGACGTGGACGCCGCGGCCCGACAGCGCATTGAGGTAGGCGGGCAGCGTGGCCACGAGCGTCTTGCCCTCGCCGGTTTTCATCTCTGCGATATTGCCTTTGTGGAGCGCGATGCCGCCGACGATCTGCACCGGGAAATGCTTCATCCCGAGCGAGCGCCACGCCGCCTCGCGGCAGACCGCGAACGCCTCCGGCAGCACCTCCTCCAGCGCGGCCTCCATGCGGGCGTGCTGCTCCTTCGCCTCCGCGCCCGTCAGATACGGGTCGTAGTCGCCCGTGCGTTCCGCGACCCTGGCCTTGAACTCCTCCGTCTTCCCCCGCAGCTCCGCGTCCGAGAGCGCCTGCATCTGCTCGTCCAGCGCCAGCACGCGGTCGGCGACCTTCTCGAGTTTCGCGACTTCCCGTTTATTCAGATCCGGCAATACCTTGTCAAAAATGCCCATAGCAGTCCTTTCCTACACAAAAAAATCAGCACCTACAGACTACACCAAAACCCCCCTGACTGCAAATTGCAAATGGGCTCTATGCGCCAAGGGCTGGGCCGATTTTCATCGGTCGGGAAACGGGGCGCCGCAAGGCTCCTTGCGGCTCAGCCTGCTGCTTCCGCCCACAGCCCGCGGCCGGCCTCGCGCGCCTCCGACTGCGCGGCCGTGAACAGGTCCACGTATTTCACATTGGGCGGGTAGGTCGTGACGGTGGCATGCCCCTCGCGAAGCAAAGTGAGGTTGAAGAGCTCGTCGTCCACCCAGACGTAGGCGAGCAGGCGGCCGTACTGGTCGCGCTCCTCCGCGTCAAACTCCAGGGAAACGTCCAAACCTTCCAGCCGCCCCTTCGTATACGCGGAAGCGACCTCCCCGTAGGGGACGTTCTTCGACGCGTCCGGGTGCACCGACTCCGGCGTGTCGATGCCGATGAACCGCAGGCGCTCCGTCGCCCCGTCGGCCAGCACGACCACCGCCGTGTCCCCGTCGACGACCCGCTCGACCCGGGCAGACGCCAGCCCCTCCGGCCGGACAGGGTCGTCCGCGGCCGGCCGCGTGCAGGCGCCCGCCCCGCAAGCGAGCAGGAGCGCAAGCAGGAATATTATTGGATGAAAGGGGACGGCGTTGCGCGCCAACGCCGCCTACGCCACGAATGCCGCGTAGATCGCGCGGATGGCCGTCTCGAAGTCCTTCGTCTCCACGCCGACGATGATGTTCATCTCGGAGGAGCCTTGGTCGATCATGCGGATGTTCACGCCCGCCTCGTAGAGCGCCGAGAACAGCTTCGCGGCCACGCCGGGCACGGCCGTCATGCCCACGCCGACGGTCGCGATCAGGGACATGTTCTCGAAAATCTCGATGCTCTCCGCGCCCGTCTTCTTTTCGAGGTCCTCGACGATGTCGCCGAGCTTGTCTTCCAAAAACTTGTCCGCGATGACGACCGACACCGTGTCGATGCCCGACGGGATGTGCTCGATCGGGATGTCGTAATCCTCCATGATCGACAGGATGCGCTTGATGAACCCGATCTCGTTGCTCATCATGTTCTTGTAGATGCCGATGACCGTGAAGTCGCGGTTGCCGGCGATGCCCGTGATGACGCCGCCGTCCGTCGCCGTGTCGTCCGCGCTGATGATCGTGCCCGGGTCCTCCGGCGCGTTCGTGTTGCGGATGTTGATCGGGATGCCCGCGAGCCGCGCCGGGTAGATCGCGTTCTCGTGCAGCACCGACGCGCCCATATAGGACAGCTCGCGCAGCTCCTTGTAGCTGATGCGGCTGATGGCCTTCGGGTTTTCGATGATGCGCGGGTCCGCCATGAGGAAGCCCGACACGTCCGTCCAGTTCTCGTAGACGTCCGCGCCGACCGCACGCGCAACCAAAGAGCCCGTGATGTCCGAGCCGCCGCGCGTGAACGTCTTGATGCTACCGTCCGGGAGCGTGCCGTAGAAGCCGGGGATGACCGCCCTTTCGTGCCCGCGCAGCGCCGCCCCGAGCGCCTCGTTTGTCTCCTCGGACAGGAATTTGCCCTTGTCGTTGAACAGCACAAGCCCCGCGCTGTCGACGAAGTCGTAGCCGAGGAAGGCCGCGATGATCTTCGCGGAGAGGTATTCCCCGCGGCTCGCGAGGTAGTCCGCGCCCGCGCCCTCCCTCAGGTTCCCTTCAATAATATCGAACTCGCCCGCGATGCCCACGGACACGCCGAGATCCGCTTCGAGGCCGAGGAAACGCTCCTTGATGACCTGCAGAAGCTGCTCGTACGGCGCGTTGTGCTCGGCATGGGAGCGCAGGAGATAGAGCATGTCCGTGATCTTGTTGTCGCCGTCGAAGCGCTTGCCCGGCGCGGACACGACGATGTAGCGGCGGTCGGGGTTGTACTCCACGATCGCCCGGATCTTCCGCACCTGCAGCCCGTCCGCTGCGGACGACCCGCCAAATTTACATGCTACCACTCCCATTTTTTCGTACCTTATCCCCTCGCCGCTTTCGCCAGCGCCTCCGCCTTGTCCGTGCGCTCCCACGGCAGGTCGAGGTCCGGGCGCCCGAAATGCCCGTACGCCGCCGTCTGCCGGAAGA
>JAISTX010000036.1 GCA_031272365.1 Eubacteriales Family XIII. Incertae Sedis bacterium | reverse complement strand
TCGCCGTACGTGGGTGCTCCGTGCCCAAGACCTTCTCCCTGATCGCCAAAGCCTTGCCAAGCCACTCCAACGCCTTGTCGTAGTCGCCTTGGTCACGATACACGCCTGCGATGTTGTTGAAGGTGGTCGCCGTAGCTGGGTGCTCTTTGCCTAAGACTTTCTCCTTGATCGCCAAAGCCTTGCCAAGCCACTCCAACGCCTTGCCGTAGTCGCCTTGGGCATGATACACGAGCGCGATGTTGTTGTAGGTGGCCGCCGTATCTGGGTGCTCTTTGCCTAAGACTTTCTCCTTGATCGCCAAAGCCTTGCCATGCCACTCCAGTGCCTTGCCATATTCGCCTTGTTCATGATACACGTCCGCGATATGGCCGTAGATAGCCGCTGTAACAGGATGCTCTTTGCCCAAGACTTTCTCCCTGATCGCCAAAGCCTTATCGTACAACTCCAACGCCTTGCCATAGTCGCCTTTTTCGTACAAACCGAATCCCATTTCGTTGTGTAGCCGGGACAATTTCATTTGCGACTCGTCGTCAGGGAGGTATTCTTCGGCATGGCGCGCGATTTCGACCATATGCGGTAGATTCAATGAGAATTCATCGAACTCCTCTATTGTACCGTACTCATAATCTAATACAGCATCCGCTACCCGCAGGCAGCAGCCCACCCATTCGGCGTTCTCCTTGAAGTCATAGCTTGCTGCTTCCTGAATGAGGCGGTGCATCGACAGCAGCGCTGATCCATCGACGCGCCGCCGCAGTGAAACCAAAGAATGGCGCACCAGATTGTAGATGACCTCGTCGTGCGCCACCCGATCGCCGGACGCAAGCACATCCCTCAGTGGCGGCGGCACTTCTGCGCTTCCGTCCACAAACAGTTTCAGCGGGATGTCCTCCGGGGCGCAGTAGGTGCACAGCCTAAGCAGCTGGACCGAGGCCATCATCTGCTCATCCTTGTCCGCCTTTTCCTGGAGCGCCTCAAACGTTGCCGTCCAAACCGTCAAGATGGTCTTTTCGTATTCCGTGGCCGTGGGGGGCAGGCTCAACGCCCGGAGGCTGCATTCGCGGTAGAGGGCTACGTACCCGGGGAGCGTATAGCTGTGTTCCTCGATATAGGCGGCCGCGCACTCCAAGGCCAGCGGCAAGCCGCCAAGCTCGTCGGCAAGTTCCTTCGCCTCATTCGCCCCAGCGCCAGGAATGCGCCGCAGCAAAAACGCGACGGCATCCTCGCCTGAGAAAACTTCCACAGGAATCTTCTTGCCGACGATGCCGGCCAGGCGCTCCCGGGCGTTGATCAGGATATGCCCTCGGTTTCGGCCCTGTGGAAGATACCGCTTCAGATCAGGGCAGCCCTCGGCATTGTCGTAGATGAGCAGATAGCTGTCTTCCCGTTCGAAATAGGCAAGAAACAGTTTGATTGTTTCATCAAACGGCAACTTCGTCGCGTCCGGGCAGACCCGATTGCGCTCCAGAAACGCGCGGTAATCCGTCGCCAATTGCGTTTCGCTCTCCGCATTGAAGCACCAGATCAACCTGTATTCCGAAGCATGGCGATAGGCGTATTCCACAGCGATCTGGGTCTTCCCGAAGCCGCCGAAGCCGTCCACGATCACCACCTGTTCCTTCTGCATTCCGGCATGGATGCCAGCCAAAATGTCGTCCCTGCCGGTGAAATGCGGGTTCCTCCTCGGGAGGTTGTGCCCTGCGGCTGCGGGCACAGGGAAATCCGGTTCGGACGCGTCGTCTTCCGGAACCGCAAACGGGGCATCCGGCTCTTCGTCCGGGCGGCGGGAGCCCTTGACGGCTGCAACAAGCCGCTCCCGCGCAGATTTTTTGTCCAAGCCATAAAGATCAATATATACCCGCGACTTCAGCAACCCTTCCGGCTTGCAGTCGTCAAAGCGTATCGGGAGGATCTCATCCGCATTTGTCCACTCCTCCGTGCAATTGAACGATTCCATGTATTCGCGGGTGAGTACGCAAACGACGCAATCTGCCTGTTTCAGCGCTTCGTGCATCCTCTCCCGGAAGTTTGAGCCGACGGGAAAGTCATACTCTTGCATGATCGTTTTCCCGCCCAGCTGCGTCCGAAAGACCCACTCGGTCCACTTCGCCCAAGCAATGTTGTCAGCGGTCCTGTTGGTATAGCTGATGAAATACGTGCGCTTTCCCATTGATCACCCCATCAAAATTCACGTCCGCAAGGCATGGCTGGTTCCGTACGTCTCCTCTCCCCGTTCTCTACGATGGTTTCATTATTTCATACGAGCCATGGGATTGCAAGCGCGGATTTTTCCGGAACAACCCGCAACCGCCCGCCGGAAACGATACCCGCTTCGGGCGAACGCAGTTCGCCCCTACGATGATGTCGAAAGCTCAACATCACCACCATCGCCGTGGTCAAATATCTCTTAAATGAGTGGAAATACGATTCCGGAGGCCGAAATGCGGACAGATTTCCCTTAAATGAGTGGATTCGGCGGCAGCATCCACTCATTTAAGAGAAATCTGACCACCAGGCGGATTCCGAGCCATTCCGGATTGCCGAGCAAAAGGCGATGTGCAAAGCACGAGCAAAAAGCGATGTGCAAAGCACGAGCAAAAGGCGATGTGCGCAGCACGAGCAAAAGGCGATGTGCAAAGCACGAGCAAAAGGCGATGTGCAAAGCACGAGCAAAAGGCGATGTGCGCAGCACGAGCCCCACCCCAGCACAAACACCACCCCCCACCCCCCCGCGCGGCAGTCCGCAGGCGCCTCCGGCGCTGCGCCCCCCCGCGAAAGCGCTTCGAGCAAAACAGCAAATCTTCCATTCATTTTGGGAGCAGACAATTTGACGAAACTTCGATTGTTTGAGCGAAGCGAGTTATCGAAGTTTCATCAAATTTCGCTCACAAAATGAACGGAAGATTCTGTTTTGTGAGGCGCTTTCGCGGGGGGGCGCAGCGCCGGAGGCGCCTGCGGACTGCCGCCCACTACCCCCTAAGCCGCCCCAATACCTCCGAAAAATACCCCGGCAGCTCCGAATCAAACAAAAGCCGCTTCCCCGTGACCGGCTGCGTGAACCCCAGCGTCTTGGCATGAAGGATCTGCCCCTCGCCCCCGAGCCCCCCATAGAGGTCATCCCCCATGACCGGCCGCCCGATATAGGCAAGGTGCACGCGGATCTGGTGCGTCCGCCCCGTCTCCAGCCGGAGCTCCAGGTACGTGTGCTTCCCCCCGTACGCCCCGGCCCTCTGCCGCCCCGGCGCGTCCGAGAACCGCTCCAGCACGCGCCAATGCGTCACCGCAGGTTTGCCGCCCGGCACCACCGCCATGCGCTGCCGGTCGGAAGGGCTGCGCCCGATCGGCGCGTCCACCGTTCCCGCGTCCTCGTCGAAGCCCCCGACCGCGATCCCGTGGTAGAGCCGCTGCGCCGCGTGCGCCGCAAACTGCGCCGCCAGCCCCTCGTGCGCCCGCGCGTTCTTCGCGAACACCAGGAGCCCGCTCGTATTCTTGTCGATGCGGTGGACGACCCCCGGCCGCACCGGGTCCTGCCCCGGGGCGATCGCCCCATGGTGCAACAGCGCGTTCACGAGCGTGCCCGAAGCATTGCCCTTGCCCGGGTGCACGACCATCCCGCGCGCCTTGTTCACGACGATCACGTCCGCGTCCTCGTACACGACATCGATCGGGATGTCCTCGGGCGCAGCCTGCAGCGGGATCAGAGGCTTCACGAGAATACATATTCTGTCACCCGCCCGCACACGTTGATTTTTGGCGGTGGCCACCGAGGAAATGCCCGCGTCATTGTTATTGGAAGAGATCGTGACGTTGCCGGACTCGATGAGGGATTGGATGCGGCTGCGGGAGAGATCTTCGAAATGCGAGGCGAGCAACGCGTCGAGCCGCTGCCCCGCGTCCTCGGCGCCGGCCACCAGCGTACGGGGCTCGGCGTCGTCGCCCTCTATGAAGAGCTCCTCACCCATCGGCGGCCTCTTCCTCTTCCAGGCCCTCTTCCCCGGCCTCGCCCTCCACGGCCTCGGCGTCCTGCGCCGCAGCGTGCTTGTCGTAGAAAAACAGCATGTAAACCCCCACGAGGATGCAGCCCCCGACGATGCACATATCGGCGAAATTCCAGACCGGGAACCGGCCGACGGAGATGAAGTCGACGACGTAGTGGAGGTGGATGCGGTCGATGAGGTTGCCCGCGCCGCCCGAGACGATCCAGCAGAGGCCGGTCAGGAACGCCGCGTGCATGCCACGCCGGTAGGCAGCGAACAGCGCCGCCGCGACCGCGATGAACAGCGCGCTCTGCAGCACGATGAGCGCCGTCGTGTGGCCCGAGAACAGGCTGAAGGACACCCCCTCGTTGATCGTGTAACGGATGCTCACGAACGCGTCCTGCGAAGGCCAGGCCTCGCCGATCTGCATGCGCGAGGAGACTAGGTTTTTCAGGAAGTGGTCCAGCCAGACGAAGGCAAAGAACATCCCAAAGTATATGAGGTAGAATGGCTTTTGTTTCGGTTCGGGCGCGCTGTTCAAAACTTCCGTGTCGACTTGCCATCCTTGGGCAAATCATCCGCGAGCGGGATGCCGCGCACCGGCACGTAGGAAACGCCCTGCTGTTTCTTCGGGGTGGCGGACCCCTCGCGCATCAAGCTCGCCGCGACGCTGTCGAAGCGGTCCAGCTCCGTCTCGAGCAGGTTGCGGAACCGCGCGCTGAACAGCTCCCAGCGGCGCGAGAGCGCGACCGCGTCCTCCGTCAGCTTCTCCACGTCCTCGTGCGCCTCCCGGCGGATGCGCTCGGCGTCGAGCTCCGCGTTCTTGAGCACGATTTCCGCGCGCTTCTCCGCGCTTGCGGAGATCTCCGCCATGAGCGATTTTGCGGAGTCGAGCGTGCGGTAGATCGAGGCCTCGGATTCGCGGTAGCGCGCGTTCTCTTGCGTCAGCACGGCGATCTTGTCGCGCAGGGCCTCGTTTTCCCGGATCATGGCGTCCAAATCCACGATAATCTGGTCGAGGAAGCCATCCACCTCGTCTTCTTTGTAACCGCGCACGCCCCGCGTGAACGCCTTGTTTTGGATCTCGGCCGGCGTAATCATGGGAGGAGCGAATGGTTGTACACCGTGATGATGATATTGCGTATGATGATCAGCGCGAACATCGCGCACAGCGGGGAGAAGTCCATGGGCCCCGTGCGGAAGCGCGAGAGCAGCACCCGGAACGGCCGCACGATCGGCTCCGTGATCGCCCCTAAGACATTGTAGATGCGGACCACGGGCGACTGGCGGTAGCCGCTGTACTGCCCCCCCGCATACACGAACCAGCTCAAGACCGCCCGCGCGATCAGGCAGTAGATCAGTATCCGGATGACGACTGCGATGATTTCTACGAGTAAGCCCATCAGTCGTCCGTATATTTGAAAGCGCCCGGCTCCGACGTCCCCGTCGAGACATCCACGTTTTCCGGCAGGAAGACGAAGATGTTCTGCGCGATCTTCTGCACGTTCCCGTTGAGCGCGTACGTGCCGCCCGACAGGAAGTCGAAGATCTTGCGCGCCGTGTCGTTTTCGATGTTTTCAAGGTTGATGATGACCGGCTTGCGCGTCTTCAGGCTGTCCACCAGCTTCGGGCATTCGTCGAACGAATGCGGCTCGACGACGACGATCTTGAACTTCTGCGTCAGCCGCTCCAGCACGTTGTTCTTGTTGCCCGGCATCGAGATGACGTTGCCCGTTTGCGCGCGCGTGAGCCCCGACAGCGGCTCGCGCACCGGCTCGCGGTATTCGCGCCGCGGCTGTGGCTCCCGCCGGACGGGCTCCACGTCCTCGCTCAGCCCCATGCGCCGGCTCTCACGGCGGGTGCTGGGGGGCGGCGCAAGCGCTTCTTCTTCCTCGAAGTCTTCCTCGTCTTCCGCGCTGAACAGATCACCAATTTTCTCGAAAATGCTCATGTTGAAACCTCCGCGTTTGCTTAGCCTCTGGGCCCGAAAATGCCGGTTCCCACTCTAACAATCGTTGCGCCTTCTTCCACAGCCACCTCATAGTCATGCGTCATGCCCATGGAAAGCTGCTTCATCCATGGGAGAGCCCCGCTGCCGTGCTGCGCTTGGATGGCATCGAACAGCTCGCGCACCTCCCGGAAATAACTTCGCACCGCTTCCGGGTCGTCCGCAACCGGGACGACCGCCATCAGGCCGGTAACAGCCACATGAGGAAAGCGCCCTGCGATCTCGAGCGCAAGCCCCTCGGCTTCCGCCGGGGCGACGCCCGATTTCTGCTCCTCCCCCGCCGGATTGAGCTGGATCAAGATCTCGATCCTCCTGTCACAGGCGGCGGCACGCGCCTCAATCTCTTCGGCAAGCCGAAAACTGTCCACAGAATGTATGAGGCCAACGCTATCCGCAATATATTTTACCTTGTTTCTTTGCAAATGTCCAATCAAATGCCACTTTATCTTGAGGTTTTTTAGATTTTTTTCCCCGTTTTCGGCAAGATATTGGGTTTTTTCGCGCTTTTCCACGTATTCCTGCACGCGGTTCTCGCCCAGATCGCAGCAGCCTGCCTCCACGGCGGCCGCCATTTGCTCCGGCGAGCGCGTTTTCGTCACCGCGACCAGCGTCACCTCGTCGGCCCTGCGCCCCGCGCGCGCCGCCGCCGCCGCGATCCGCCGCCGCACCTCCAAAACATTCTCCGCAATCTCTTTATTCATCTTCCACTCTCAATCCTCAATGATCGTACTATACCCTTCCTTCACCGGGTCGCTCATGACTTCGTCGTAGTAGTTGACCGTGCGCACCTGGTCCCCGGCCGCGTCGGTGTACGTGTTTTCGGAGACGAGGCATTTCCCGCCCGACCGGCGCAGGATGTTCACGGGCACCCATTTCCACGTGCCGCTCTGCTGCCGCACGAACACGCCCGCCTGCCCGTCCTGCTCCACCAGCGCCTTCTGGCCGATGACCGCGCCGCTGTATTCCTCGAAGATGACGCTGACGACCTTCTTGCGGTATTTCACGAGGTCGCGGTAGTACATGTCCGAGGACAGCACGACGAACCACCCGTCCGGCCGCTCCTCGACCGACTCGACCTTCGCGGTCACGCGCGTCGTGCCGAGGTCGAGCGTCACGAGCCGGCCGGCCTCGTAGTCCTCGATGGAGGCGCCCGTCTCCAGCACGAGCTTCTCCTCGCCGCCCCCGGCGCCGCCCGTACTCTCCTCCGCTTCCCCCGCCGACGCGCCGCCCGACGCGCCCGCCTCCGCCGCGACGCCCTCCGAGGCGTCCACGTCCGGCTCCGTCTCGCCCTCGACCTGCAGAGGCTCGCCCGAGGCCGCCTCCGAGGCCGCCTGCCCGACCTCGTTGAGCTTGTGCGCCGTGCGCTCCTTCCAGAAGACGACGTACCAGAGGTTGTTGTCCGTGATCCGGTAGACCGGCTCGCCCGCGCCGACGAAGGTGCGCGTCAGGTCCGTGCTCTCCGCCGGGAGCTGGGCCAGGAGGCCTTTGTCCAGGCCGTGCATCGTTTCCGGCGTGATCTCCTTCTCGTAGCCGTCGCCGAAATAACTAACGATCGCCGTCACCGGCGCGACGCCCCCCTCGCTCGACTCCATCGTGCCGTCCGCCGCCTGTACGACCGCCGCGATCCGCTCCGCCTCCGCGCTTTCCGCCCCGCCCTCCGGCGCAGAAGCCGCGTCGACCCAGAAGACCTGCATCCCGCGCCGCACCTTCGTGCCCTCCGCGATGAGGTATTGCGGCACCCCGGCCGTCGGCCAGCTGTAGAGCGTCTCGTTGCGCACAAAAAGCCCCTCCACCGTGTCCTGCACCGGCAGATCCGCGTATTCCACGATCTCCGTGTCCAGGGAGAGCCCCTGGATCTTCGGGATGGCGAAAATAATCGTATATAAAACGGCGACCGCCACGATGAACACACAAGCCGCCATGATCATAAAGGCCCTCTTCTTCAGTTTCATTCTTAAAGTTTAGCCATTTTCTGGGGTCGAAACAAGAAAACGCCCGCTTTGTAACGGAAGCTTAAACTAAGTCGCGAACTGCGGGTGCCGGATTGTAAAGGAATGGGGCGGCTTAGATGAAATCCTGCGCTTTGATGAAAATAATGCCCTGGTTCAGGTCTATGGACTCGATGAAGACGTCCACCATCGGGAGCAGGAAACTTGCGCCCCCTTCTGTTTCTATTTGGAGGATGTCGTGGGCCGGGTTGTCCACGATGCCCGTGACATGGCCCACCGGCGCGCCGCCGTCCGCGTCAACGGCGGCGAGGCCGATGAGGTCGGAGACGAGGTAGGCGTCCTCCTCCGTCGGGCGGACGCGTTCCTCGTCCACCCAGACCTCTGCGCCGACGAGCGCCTCCGCCGCGTTCCGGTCGTCTACGCCGGGCAGCTTCAGGATCGGCGTCTTCTTCCGGATGCGAAGCGCGTCGATGCCGTATTCCTGCAGAGGCCCCCCGTCCCGGCACAGAAAAAGGGAGTCCAGACGCATCAGCTGGCCGCTGTCCCCGGAATCGTGCCAAAGCTTGACCTCGCCGCGAATCCCGGAAGCGCCCGATATCCTCCCGATTTTGATTTTTTTCAAGCCGGGTGTTCCCCGCCCTATGTCATTGCGTGATTTCCACGCCGACGTGCTTGTTCTCCTTGGACGCAGCCGCCTTCACCACGACCCGGATCGCCTTCGCGATGCGGCCCTGTTTGCCGATGACCTTGCCCATGTCGCTTTCCGCGACGCGCAGTTCGACGACCGTCTCCCCCTCCTTATCAACCGTCGTGGTGCTGACTTCATCAGGGTGGTCGACGAGCGATTTCGCAATCGCCAGTACCAGTTCTTCCATCTCTTTTCTCCTTTCGAGTTCGAGGCCCGTGCCAGGCAGGGCTTATTCGATGGCGCCGGCCTTTACGAGCAATTTTTTGACCGTATCCGTAGGCTGGGCCCCCTTGCCGATCCAATCCTTCGCCTTCTCCGCGTTCACCTTGATCGCGGACGGCTCCTTGAGCGGGTCGTACCAACCGATTTCTTCGATGAACCGCCCATCGCGCGGGCTGCGGCTGTCCGCGACCACAATGCGGTAGAACGGTTTTTTCTTCGCGCCCATCCTCTTGAGTCTGATTTTAACTGCCACTTGTGTTTACCTCCTTTTTGCTGTCATTCCGGGCCCACCCCGGAATCCTACCTCATGTCATTCCGGGCCCACCCCGGAATCCAACCTCATGTCATTCCGGGCTTGACCCGGAATCCATATCTAATATATATTCCCTCACATCCCAGGGATCTGCGGAAACCCCTTCGGCATCCGCGCCCCCGGGCGCATCATGGACTTCATCATCTTGCGCGCCTCCTCGTAGCGCTTGATCAGCTGGTTGACCGCGCTCACCTGCTGCCCCGCCCCGGCCGCGATGCGCCGGCGGCGGCTCGCGTTCAGGATGGACGGGTCGCGCCGCTCCTGCTTCGTCATCGACCGCATGATCGCCTCCATGCGCACAAACTCCCTCTCGCCCTCCGCCATCTGGTCGTCGCTCACGCGCCCCGCGCCCATGCCGGGCAGCATCCCGAGGATCTTGCCGAGGCCGCCCATCTTCTTGATCTGGCCCATCTGCTCGAGGAAGTCCTCCAGCGTGAACTCGTTTTTGCGCATCTTGCGCTCGAGCTCCGCGGCCTTCTCCTCCTCGTAGTCCTCCTGGAGCTGCTCGATGAGCGTCTCCACGTCGCCCATGCCGAGGATGCGCGACGCCATGCGGTCGGGGTGGAACGGCTCGAGCGCGTCGAGCTTCTCGCCGACGCCGATGAATTTGATCGGCTTGCCCGTGACGGACTTCGTCGAGAGCGCCGCGCCCCCGCGCGAATCGCCGTCGAGCTTTGTCATAATAATGCCGTCCACGCCAAGCCCTTCGGAAAAGCCCTGCGCGCTGCTCACGGCGTCTTGCCCCATCAGGGAGTCCACGACGAGCAGGATCTCGTGCGGGCGGATCGCCTTCTTCAGCGTGCGCAGCTCCTCCATGAGGGACTCGTCGATCTGCAGGCGGCCGGCCGTGTCCACGATGAGCACGTTCTTCCCGAGGCGCCTCGCCTCCTTGATCGCCGCCTCCGCGATCGCGACCGGGTCCTTGCTCCCGTGGTCGGCATAGACGGGCGCGCCCGCCTGTTTCCCGACGACCTCGAGCTGGTCGATCGCCGCGGGCCGGTAGATGTCGCAGGCCGCGAGCATCGGGTCCTTGCCCTGTTTTTTCAAATAACCGACGAGCTTGCCGCAGGTCGTCGTCTTGCCCGTGCCCTGGAGGCCGACCATCATGAGGATCGTGAACCCCGAGGGCGAATACGTCAGCTTGCTGTTCGTCCCGCCCATCAGGGCGACGAGCTCGTCCTTGACGATCTTGATGACCTGCTGGCCGGGGTTGAGGCTCGCGTGGATCTCCGCGCCGACCGACTTCTCCTTGACCTGCGCGACGAATTCCTTGACGACTTTGAAGTTGACGTCGGCTTCCAGCAGCGCGAGCTTGATCTCGCGCATCGCCTCGTCGATGTCGCCCTCGCTGAGCAGGCCCTTGCCCGTCAGTTTCTTGAATACGCTTTGTAGCTTCTCCGATAGTCCTTCAAATGCCAATTAGATGTCCAGCCTCTTTACCAACCTCTTGACCTTGTCGATGTCGTCCAGCGCGGCGATCTTCTTGAGGGCCGCGACAAACTTCTCGTGCTTCGCGATGAGGCCAAGCTTCTCCTCGTACACCGCCAGCGCCGCCGCCGCCTTCTTCAGCGCGCTGTGCACCGCCTGGCGCGTCACGCCGAGCTCCTCCGCGATCTCCGACAGCGAGAGGTTGTCCTCGTAGTAGAGCTCGTAAATCTCCTGCTGCCGCTCGCCGAGCAGCGCCCCGTAGTAGTCGTATAAAAAACTGCGCTTCGCTTCTTCGCTTTTCATTCCCACATCTCCCTGTCAGCCACAACCGTTTACAGTCAATAGTATACAGGACAATCCCGCCCCTGTCAACCGATAGTCTTGACATCGAGTTGGTACAGCGAACATAGCGATTTTTTCCCGATTTCTGCGGATCCGCTACCGGCGGCCCGCTGCTGCCGGCGGCCCGCCTACACTTTGGGCGTGAGGCCGGCCACGATGCGCGCCACGTTCGTCGCGTCGGCCGCCGTGATGACGCCGTCCTTGTCGATGTCGATCGCCGCGAACTGCGCCGGCGTCAGCGTGATGATGCCCATGGCCGCCCGCAGCGCCATCGTCGCGTCGCGCGCGTCAAGCTTCCCGTCGCCGTTGCTGTCACCGGGCTGCGCGACCACGATCACCTCCACGCCCTTCGCCGCCGGCGTGACCGGCTCGTAGTTCAAAAGCGTGCTTTCGCTCGGCGTGAACGTCACCTCGTACGCCCCGCCCGGGGCCACCGGCACGAGCGTGCCGTCCGTCCATCCAAAGGAGCCGTACGCGTTCGAAGCGGGCGTCAGCACCGATGCCGACAGCGGCTGCCCCTCGTTGATCGACGACGCCGTAGGCCACGCAATCGCAGGCGCGGGCGCCTTGTTCACGACGACCGTCACCGCCTTCGTGAGCGGTTCAATCGCCTCGTAGTTGTGCAGCGTATCCTCGCTCGGCGCGAAGGTCACGCCCACCTGGATGCTACCCGCGCCGGGCTTCGCCTCGAGATCGACGCCGGACGCCCAGTCGAACATGCCATAGCCCTTGGTGCCGCCCGACAGGATGGAGTCCCCGACCGCCTGGCCGTACGTGATCGCCGAAGCCGTCGGCCACTCGATAGAAGGCGCCGCCGCCTTCCCCACGACCAGCGTCACCGCCTTGATCCGCGGGCTGACCGCCTCGTAGTTGGCCAGCACCTCCTCGGAAGGCGTGAACGCAACGAGCACCGGGTAGCTCCCCGCCTCGGGCTTCGCCTCGAGATCGACGCCATCCGCCCAGTCGAACGTGCCGTAGCCCTCGGTGCCGCCCGTCAGGACGGAGTCCCCGATCGCGTCGCCGTACGTGATCGCCGAGGCCGTCGGCCACTCGATCGCAGGCGCCGCCGCCTTCGCCACCGTCAGCTCACCGAGCGCGATGCCCTCCGCCGCCGCGAAGCCGGTTGCCCGCGCCGCCGCGACGTCCGCCGTCACCTGATAGGTGCCCACGCCCACCGGCGGCGCCTGGGATTTCTCATACGCCGTCCCGCCCGTGCCCGCGTACCAGACCGTGACATCGCCGATGCCCTCCGTCTTTTTCCCGACGGCCACCGCCTGCGCCGCGCCGGTGTACACGACCGTCTTCGGCAGGTCGTAGTCCAGGTCCTCCGCCGTCGGCGTGACAAGGTCCGCCACCTCGATGGCGCCCGCCTCGAAGACGACGGGTATGCTGTATTCTTCCCCTTCCCCGCTGAGGCCCAGGAACATATCCGCGTCGCCGTTCTGGAGCCCGATCGAGACATCGTAGCTGCCTGCGGGCGCGCCCTCCGCGATGTCGAAGACGATGTTGAACAGCAGCCCGTCGCCCGGGACCGCTGCCAGGGAGACGTAATACCACTGGCTCCCCTCGCCGCCGATGCCCAGCTTCCCGTCAAGCACGCCGCCCGCCGTGTCCAGCTCCGCGATGGACAGCGCGCTGTCGTCGAACGCGATTTCAAAGAAGAACGCCGTGAACCCGGGGTTCTTCGCGATATGCACCGGCACGACCGCCTGCTCGCCTGCGCGGCAGGCCCCGGACGGCGCGCCGACCGAGATGACCGTCTCCTCCGGATCCTCCACAGGATCGGCCTTTGCAATAATAAGGATAAACGTGACCGTGGTGCTGGCCTCTCCCTTCGTGACCGTCGCCGCCAGGCTGACGAACGCGTCCCCGTACGTATAGGCCGGGCGCGTCACCGTCCCGTCTGCGGCGAGGTATTCGGGCTGGCTGCTCTCCCACGCGATCGACGTGCCGTTCGCGCCGGACGCCACGAGGTCGAGATCCCCCGTCACAGCGCCCGAGGAGTCGTTGCCGCCCTTGATCACGTCCCAAACCAGCGCCTCCGCGTCCGCCTCAACGGCCTCCTCGTCGGTGAGCGGGGGCCTCACGCCCCAGGTGACCGTCCCCGTGAAATACGTGCCCGTCCAGTTGTCCGCCCAGCCGGCCGGCTTGGAGGCGGCGGCGCAGTAGATATCGAAGCCGACCTCGTCGAAGGCGCCCATGCCCACGCTCACAACCCCGATCGGGATGTCGAAACGCGGGAGGGACTTCGTCCCGGCGAACGCGTACTTCCCGATGCTGGCCAGGCCGGCCGGCAGCTTGATCTCCTCGAGCGCCTCGCAATAGTCGAAAGCGGATTCCGGGATCTCCTCGATCCCGTCCGGCAGCGCGATGCGCTTGATGCCGGCGCCGGCGAAGGTGCCGTAGGCACCGAGGGAAGCAAGCCGGCTCCCCTCCGCAATCGTCACCGTCTCCAGGTTTTGGCACCCCCGGAAGGCGGCCGAGCCGATCGTCTCCACGCTGGCCGGGATGTCGATGCCCGTGATCCCGCTCATGGAAAACGTCAGGCTTTCAATGGCGGACAGGCCTTCCGGCAGATTGACGGTTTTGAGCTCGCGGCACCAGGAGAACGCCCCGGGCCCGATGCTCTGCACGGTGTCCGGCAAGGCGATGCCCGTGATGTTGGACTCCACGAACGCGTTCTCGCCGATGCTGGCCAGCGCGCTGCCCTCTTCGATCGTCACGGTCTTCAGCGTCACGATCCGGGCAAACGCCGCGTCCCCGATCGACTCCACGTTCGCGCCGATGGACACGGACTCGACGCGCGCCAGGTCTGCGAACACCTCCGAGCCGATGGCCGTGACGGGATGCCGTCCGTGGGCGCCGTCGTCGTAGTCGGCCGGGATGACCGCGTCCGCGCCCTCGCCATGGGCGCCGGTCACGGTATAGGACTTCGTGGCCTCCTGATAGCTGTAGTCGATCTCGACCCCGGATGCCTTGCCGGCCCAGTACACGTTGCCGGTGCAGCCGGCGATCCAGTCGGCGTACCAGCCGGCCGGCTTGGAGGCGGCCTCGCAGTAGACGTCGATGTCCAGCCCCGCGAAGACGAGGCCCTTCATCACCGTCACGCCGGCCGGGATCGTGATGCTGCCTGTGAGCCCGGACCCGCTGAACGCGTAGTAGTCGACTGACGCAAGGCTGGCCGGCAGCGTCACCTGGGTGAGGCCTGTGCAAGCGTCAAACGCGGACCGGCCGATCGAGGCCAGCCCCTCGGGCAATATGATGGAAGACAGGTTGGGGCAACTATCGAAGGCGCTTTCCCCGATGCTCGTGACCGTGCCTGCAATCGTCACGCTTTCCAGCTCGGCGCAGGTTTCAAACGTGAATGGCGCGATGGCCGTGACCCCCTCCGGGATGGTGATGCTCGAGATGGCCGAGCGCGAGAAGGCGCTGTTGCCGATCTCCGTCAGCCCCGCGCCCCCCGTCACCTGCGTCAGGCTCTTGCAGTAGAAGAAGGCGCTCGCGCCGATGCTCTCCACGGAGGCCGGGATGTCCAGCGACTCCAGGCCGCTGTAGGAGAAGGCGTGGCGGCCGATGGCCGTCACGGAGGACGGGATCGCCACCTGCGCCAGGGCGCTCTTGTACTGGAACGCGTTCGCGCCGATGGCCGTCACGGGCAGGCCCTTGTGGACGGCGGGGATCGCCACCTCCTCCGGGTTGTTCGAAACGCCCGTCACCGTGTAGCCGAGCCCGTCGGCATTGAGCGAATAATTTAGGAGCGCCGTGACTTGCTCGCCGTTGAAATAAAAATTGCCGCCCGCGCCGGATGCCCAGTCCGGGTCCCAGCCGGCAGGGAGCGCATCCGCTTCAAACGCCACGTAGATGTCGCCGGAGGTGCCGCTGAACGCGCCGGCCGCGACGGTCTGCACGCTGTCTGGGACCGTGATGCTCCCTGTGAAAGCATCATCCACCCAGATGAACAGGTAGCCGCCGAGCTCCGTGACCGCCTTGCCCTCGATCTCGGACGGGATCACGATGTCCGTGTTCGCCCCCTCGTACCGCTCCAGCTTGATCGTGCCGTCCCCCTTCACGGAGTAGGAGAAGTCCGCCGGCTGCGGCGCATCGACCGATTTTCCGTTGACACTGCCGCTGAAGCCCTCCAGCCACTGGGGGTTCCAAGACGCGGGGGCGTTTGCGTATGCCCCCTGCGCGTCAAGGACGTACACCTGCGCGCCCTGTGAGGCGCCCTCCAGGATCTTCTCGCCCACGTCCCAGATCCGCGTGGCCAGCGTCAGGGACTCGAGGCTGGCGCAGTCCGCGAACGCGCCGCTGCCGACCTTTGCGAGCATCGTGCTGTTTTCGAGGTGCACTTCCTTCACGCCGGAGCCGGCGAAGGCGCGGTCCGCGATTTCTGTTATTGTATAAGCCCTGCCCTCGGCGGAGATCTCGTCTGGGATATCGATCACAGGGGCGCCACCGTCGTACCCCGTGATCTTCGCGGTGCCGGGGGCTTCGTTGCCTTCATCCTCGTCGTTGTATTCCAGCCAGTAGTGGATGCCGTCCAGCACGGCCTCGCCGCTGCTCAGCGGCTCGATGCCGCCCTGCTCAGGCGCGGCCTCCGCTGGGGCGCTGCCCTCCTCCGAGGCCCAGGCCCCGGCGTTCGTCTGCGCGCACAGCGCAAAAACAAGACAGGCAGCGAACAGTAAAGCCGCCGCCTTCGGTAGAAAACGCGTATTGGACATCTCCCTACCCTCCTATACCAAAAACATTCCCCGGTTTTCAGCAGTAGTGTATATGAGTCGCAACCATTGATAGCCAAATCATACGGGACAACCCGCCGATTGTCAATCTGCCGGCATCATTCCTGCGCCCGCTGCCTCCGGTAGATGAGCACTACGGCTGCTATGGCGGCTATGGCGCCTATGAGGAATGGGAGCCACCGCTGGATGCCGGGCGCCGTGCCGCTGGCCTGCGGCGTTTCCGCGTCGCCGATGGCCGCCGTGCCGCCGGACGCGTCCGCGCCTTCGGGCGTCTGCGCGCCCGCGGATGCGTCGCCGCCTGCCGCACCGCCTGCCGCGGCGCCTTCCGTGCCGTCATACGCGTACGTGCCGTCTGAATACGCCGCGCCGCCGGACGACGATGTCCCGCTGGACGAAGTCGCGCCGCCGGACGAGGACGTGCTGCCCGATGATGACGCACTGCCGGACGAAGACGACGTGCCGCCGGACGAAGCCGTGCCGCCGGACGAGGACGATGTGCCGCCGGACGAGGACGTGCTCCCGCCGGACGACGACGTGCCACTGCCCGCCGTGCCGCTGGAGCTGGAGCCCGAACCACTGCCCGTGCCACTGCCCGTGCCGCTGCCCGCGCCGACCACCACATTGCCCTTGGCAAACGTCACGCTGACCGGCTTGACGTCCGCGTTCACGAAATTTTTCACGTTGCCGTCCTTGACGCCCACGCCGATCTCGTAGCGCCCGGACGCCGCGCCGTCCTTCACGCGGAACTTCAGCGTGAAGAGCGTGCCGTCCCCGGTCTTGTCGTTTTGCGTCGAGGCGCTGCCGATGGTGCCGGAGCCCACGTCCTTCGTCGCCTTGCCGTTCAAAATCCCGCCCGCCGTGTCGATGTCGACGAGCTCCAGCGCCGCCTCCGCGTAGTCCACCGTCAGCACCGCCGACGCGAACCCGGGGTTGCCCTTGATCGTCACGGGGACCGAAAACTCCGCGCCGGGCGCCTTCTCGCCGGCCGTGCCGACCGCGATCACCGCATCCCCCGCCGCATAGGCGCAGACCGGCGCCGCGCCGGCCGCGACAGCCAACGCCGCCGCGGCCACAAGGACGCGCAGCGCCCTCGCCATCCTCTTCTTCCTTCCTCTCATCTCCCTGCCCTTCCTATTCCTGCTCATTCAAGTTGATCCCATTCCACTCCGCCGATCAGAATTTGGGCGCGAGGCCCGCCACGAGGCGCGCCACGTTCGTCGCGTCGGCCGCCGTGATGACGCCGTCCTTGTCGAGGTCGATCGCCGCAAACTGCGCCGGCGTCAGCGTGGCGAGGCCCATGGCCGCCCGCAGCGCCATCGTCGCGTCGCGCGCGTCGAGCTTCCCGTCGCCGTTGCTGTCGCCGGGCAGCGCCACCACGATCAGATCCACGTCCTGCACCGCCGGCGTCACCGGCTCGTAGTTTTCATTCGTCTGCGTGAACGTCACCTCGTACGCCCCGCCCGGCGCCGCCGGCTCGATCGTGCCGTCCGTCCAGGCGAAGGTGCCGTACGCGTTCGAGGCAGGCGTCAGCGTCGAAGCCGACAGCGGCTGCCCCTCGTTGATCGCTGAGGCGGTCGGCCATGTGATGGCCGGCGCCGGCGCCTTGTTCACGAGGAGCGTGACCGCCCGCGTGAGCGGGCTGACCGCCTCGTAGTTTGCCAGCGTGCCCTCGCTCGGCGTGAACACCACTTCCAGGCTGTACGTGCCCGCGTCCGGCCGTTCATCCACATCGACGCCCGGCGCCCAATCGAAGGAGCCGTAGCCCTCCGTGCCGCCCGAGAGCGTGGAAGCGCTGACCGCCTGCCCGTACGTGATCGCCGAAGCCACCGGCCACTCGATCTCGGGCGCCTCCGCCTTGTCCACGACCAGCGTCACCGCCTTGATCAGCGGGCTGATCGGCTCGTAGTTTGCCAGCGTGCCCGCGCTCGGCGTGAACTCCACAAGGACCGGGTAGCTCCCGGCGTCGGGCGCCCAGTCGAGATTGACGCTATCCGCCCAGCCGAACGTGCCGTAGCCCTCGGTGCCGCCCGTCAGCTCGGCGTCGCCGATCTTCTGGCCGTACGTGATCGCCGAAGCCGAAGGCCATTCGATCGCCGGCGCCGCCGCCTTGTTCACGATGAGGATGACCGGCTGCGTGCGCGTGCCGATCTCCTCATAGTTTGCAAGCGTCTCCTCGCTCGGCGTGAACGCCACGTCCACCAACACGCTGCCCGCCCCGGGCTTCGCGTCCGTGTCGACGCTGGGCGCCCAGCCGAATGTGCCATAGCCCTCGGTGCCGCCCGTCAGCGTCGAATCCCCGATCGTCTGGCCGTACGTGATCGCCGAAGCCGAAGGCCACGTGATCGAGGGCGCGATCGCCTTCTCCACAACGACTGCCACGTCCGCCGCCGGGTTGGTCACCCCTTCGTAGTTTGCCAGCGTCTCATCGCTCGGCGTGAACGTCACGCCGTAGCTGCCGCCCGGCACCGCCGGGGCGATCGAGCCGTCCGTCCACGCGAACGTGCCGTACTCCGTCGAACCGCCCGTGAGCGCCGAATCCGCGAGCGTCTGCCCGTACCGGATCGCCGAAGCGGACGGGTACGTGACCGTGATGCTGCCGGCCTTGTTCACGGTGACATGCACGTCTTCCGTCAAATCCGTGATGGTTTCATAATTTTTCTCCGTAGCCTCGCTCGGCGTGAACGTCACCTCGAAGTCGCCTCCCGGCGCGGACGGGCAGATCGTGTCGTCCGTCCAGGCAAAGGAGCCGTACTCCGTCGAGCCGCCCGTGAGCGCCGCGTCCGCGAGCGTGTCGCCGTAGGTGATCGCCGAGGCCACAGGCCACGTAATCACCGGCGCCGCCGCCTTCGCCACCGTCAGCGTCCCGAGCGCGATGCCCTCCGCCGCCGCGTAGCCGTTTGCCCGCGCGTCCGCGACATCCGCCGACACCTGATACGTGCCCACGTCCACCGGAGGCGTCTGGGATTTCTCATACACCGTCCCGCCTGTGCCCGCGTACCAGACCGTGACATCGCCGATGCCCGCCGTCTTCTTGCCGACCGCCACCGCCTGCGCGGCGCCGGTGTACGTCACGGTCTTCGGCAGGTCATAGTCCAGATCCGCCGCCGTCGGCGTCTCGAGGTCCGCCACCTCGATTTCGCCCGCCACGAAGCTGACAGGGATGCTGTATTCTTCCTCGTCCTCGTTCAAGCCTATGAACATGTCCGCGTCGCCGTTCAGGAGGCCGATCGTGATGTCGTAGCCGCCCGCGGGCGCGTCCTCCGCGATGTCGAAGACGATGTTGAACAGCAACCCGTCGCCCTCTGCCGGCGTCAAGGAGACGAAGAACCACCGGCTGCCCTCGCCGTCAAGCCCGCTCGTCCCGTCGAGCACGCCGCCCGCCGTGTCCATCTCCGCGATGGAGAACACGTCCTCGTCGTACGCCACTTCAAAGAAGAGCGAGATGAACCCGGGGTTCTTTTCGATGCGCACCGGCACGACCACCTGCTCGCCCGCGCGGTAGGGCCCCGTGGGCGTCCCCACCGTGATGACCGCCGCTTCCGGGTCCACCACGGGCGGCTCCGCCTTCACCTTCAGCACGAACGTCTTCGTAGCGGACGCCTCGCCCTTCGTGACGGTCGCCGTCAGCGTGACGGCGCTGTCGCCGGCCGAAGCCGCGGGCCTGGTCACCGTGCCGTCCGTCGCCACGGCCGCCGTATCGGTCGAAGCCCAGCTGACCGCCGTGCCGTTTTCGCCGGCCGCAGGCAGCGCCAGATCGCCCGTCACGGCATCCTGCGCCGTGTTTTCGCCCCGGATCGCGTCCCAGGTCAGCGCGTCCGCATCCGCCGCCACGGCCTCCTCGTCCGTCATCCCCTCCTCCGGGGGCTCGACATAGTCGTCCGAGAACCAGGATGGGTCGCGCGGGTAGATGGTCACCTCCAGCCCGTATGCGTTTTCGCAGACGGCGTAGTAGTTTGTCAGCTTGGCCTTGCCTCTTAAGACGCCTTCGTAGTACCTTTGGAATGAGAAATGCCTCCAATCGACTGGCACCCCGGGCCCCAGGTTGTTCATTTTGATTCGGTAGTGCCGCACGATCTTCTCGCCCGGGTGCAGGACGGTGAGCCCGTCGGGCAGCTCCGAGGCATACCCCTCGTCTGACAGCACCTGGCCCGTGTTCAGGGTATCGGCAAACGCCGCCTGCGCCGCCGTGAAATGCTCGGAGGCATACAGGATGAGCTCGACGCCCTCTTCGTTCACCGGCGGCGAGGCGATATCCGGATAGTAGATGTCGCGGTCGCTGTTGTTGATGAGCGACAGGTTGTAGTAGAACGGGTGCGTCACGATGTCGCTGATATCCAGCCGCGCCTCAAGCCCCGTGAGCCCCTCCACAACGATCTTGTCCGGCGCGAGGAACTGCGCGGACAGCGGCCAGTTGAACACGTCCACCGTGCCGGTGTAGTCCGCCGAGATCTCATACTCGCCGATCTGGTCGCCGCGCAGGATCCACCGCACGACCTCCTCGCTCTGCCCCGCGATCTCGGGGATCGTCACCGTCTGCCCCGCGCTCACCTGGGTGTCCATGATCGTGAGCCCGTCGGGCACGTTCAGCGTGACCGTGTTCGCGAGCAGGCTGTACGCCTCGTCCGCGTTGTTCAGGATATGCAGCTTCACGTCGTAGAAGTCCTTCAGCGCCGAGACCGTCGCCGGGATCTCGAGGTAGGCGACCGTGACGATCGGCTCCGCCCCCTCCCCCGGCTGCGTCACGATGACCTGCGGGTAGATCACATCGCCCGAAGGCCCGGCAAACCCGCCGCCTCTGTACTCCGTGTCGACGATGACGCCGCCGCCGCTGAACACCTGCTCCTCATAGAAGAGGTAGAAGGTGATCTCCGCGATGTAGTGGTTTTCCGGATCACTCACGTCGATGCCCGCATCGAGGATCTCCTCGAGCGTCATCTTGTGGATCTCAAACTCGCCCTCGACGATCGGCTCCTTCTCGAGCGTCAGCGTGACCTGCGCGACCTGGCCGGCCACGAGCGTCACATTGGCCTCCGCCGGCAGGTAGTCGTTGGCCGTGCCGAGGCTGCCCACCGTGTGGATGCCCGGCTCGCCGCTGAAGACAGCCTTGCCACTGCCGTCCGACGTCTTGTAGACCTGCGCCTCCGACCCGAGGTCGAAGAACACCGGCACGCCGGGCAGCGCCCCGCCGCCCGCAGCCTTCACCGTCACCTCGACCTTCGCGGCCGCGTCCGGCGCCACCGCCTGGATCGCAAACTCCTTCGCATCGCTCTGCCCCTTGCTGTCCGTCACCGTCAGCGTCAGGGTGTAGTCGCCCGGCTCCGCGTAGGTGTGCTCCACGACCGCCGACGCCCCGGACACCACCGGCGTCCCGTCGCCGAAGTCGAAGCTGTACGCCGTGATCGGCCAGTAATGCTGCGAATACGACGCGTTGGCCGTGAACGCAAACGTCGCCTCCACGGTCCGCTCGCCGTAGTAGTACGCCTCGGGCTGCGTCCGGTTCGGCGTCATGACGGCATCGGCCTCGATCCCCGCCGTATTGCCGACGCGGTCGAAGGATTCCACACGGAAGGTGTGCGAGAGCGCCTCCTTGCTGATGGAATAATTTTTCACGCTGTACGCGGTCACACCCGCCTGCCTTGCGACCTGGCCTGCCAGCGTCCAGCCCCTGCCCGCGATGTTTTGGTAGACGCTGAAGCCCGTGATGTCCGCGTCGTCCGGCGCGGTCCAGGAAATCTGCGCGTAGCCATCGGACGCGGCGTTGTCCACATTGGCCTCCGCCGTGAGGGGCGCGGCCACCTGCTTGTCGACGGTGTACGTCACCGTATGCGCGGTCAGGGCATTGCCGTCCACGTCTGCCGCGCTGATTTGCACGTAGACTTCGTCGCCGTGGGAGAGATCGCCCACCGGCAGCGCCGCCGAAAGCTCTTTGCTCCGCGTGCCGACGGCGGTCGCGCCGGCGATCTCGGTATAGGTGCCGCCGTCTCCGACCTTGTACTGGACGCTGATCGTGTCGATGGCGGTCGCGTCCGTGACGCGCACGCGCACCGTCTTGCTGGATGGCCCGATGGACGCGCCGTCCTGCGGCGTGATCCACGCGACGGCCGGCGCGGCCGTATCAACCGGCCGCACATAGATATTGAACGTCTTTCTGGCTTCGACCCCGTTCCTGCCCACGATGGCCGTCAGCGTGACGATCGGCGTGGGCGTGCCCTCGCCGGGCCGCACCACCGTGCCGTCCACCTCGATCACGTCCGGCATGTCGCTGCTCCATGTGATCGTCGTTTCGTAGTCGCCGCCTGTCGGCAGCACCAGGTCGTAGATGGCGACGGCCGGCTCGATGTTGTTTTCGCCTTTGATGGTGTCCCAGGACAGGCCGGTCACGACCTCCAGCACCGCCGCGTTGTCCGTGATCTCGGAGAGCACCTTCACGGTGAGCGCCTTCGTCGCTACCGCTTCGCCCTTCGTGACGGTCGCTGTCAGCGTGACGAAAAGGTCGCCCGTGTCTTTGTCCGGCCGCGTCACCTGGCCGTCCGCCGCGACCACCGCTTCGTCGCTCGACGACCACGTGATCGTCGTCCCGTACGTCGGGTCGGTCGCGCCGGCAAGGTTGAGGTCGGCCGTCACGGCATCCTGGCTGGCGTTCGCGCCCCGGATGGCGTTCCACGATATCCGGTTGGCGGCCACGTTGCTCACGGCCTCCTGGTCGGAAATCGGCAGCGCCGTCACGGTGACGCTGAATGTCTTCGTCGCGCTGGCCTCGCCCTTCGTGATCGTCGCCGTTAGGATGACGCCCAGGCTCCCCTGCGTCCAGGACGGGCGCGTCACCTGGCCGTCCCCGGCGATGTACTCCGGCTTGCTCGACGCCCACGACACGCTCGTGCCGTAGGTGTGCGCTGTGAGGAGGTTGAGATCCCCCGTCACGTTGTTTTGCGCGGCGTTGCCGTTCGCGATGAGGGCCCACGTGAGGGCGTCGCGCGCGCCGGCCACGGATTCTTCGTCGTTGCGGTCGGCGCGCAGGATTGTTATGGCAAAGGTGCGCGTGGCGCTGGCCTCGCCCTTCGTGATCGTCGCCGTCAGCGTGACGCTCTGGTCGCCCTGCGTATAGGTCGGGCGCGTCACCTGGCCGTCCGCCGCGACGTAGCCGGCCGGGCTGGCCGCCCACGCGATCGACGTCTCGTTTGCGCCGGCCGCTGCCAGGCTCAAGTCCCCCGTCACCGAGGTCTGCGCCGTGTTGCCGGCCTTGATCGTATCCCAGGTCAGCGCGTCCCTGTCCGCCGCCACGGCCTGCGCGTCGGTGAGCGAACCGCCCACGCCCCAGATGACCGTCCCGTCGAAAGATGTGCCCGTCCAGTTGCTTGCCCAGCCGTCCGGCTTGGCGGCGGCGGCGCAGTAGATCGTCGTCTTGTTCGATCTGAAGGCATAGGCTCCGATCGTCTCCACGGAGAGCGGGATGTTGATCTCGGACAGGCCATAGATCCAGCCTTGATCGCTGGTCCATGTGTAGCAGGCCGCAAACGCGTAGCTCCCGATGCTCCCAAGCCCCTCGTGCAACGTGACCTTTTGCAACCTCCAGCAGCCTTCGAAAGCGCCGCTGCCGATGGACGTCACGCTGGCCGGGATGTCCAGGTCTCCTTCGAGGCTCGCATATTCGAAGGCATCATTACCGATGATACGGAGCCCCTGCGGGAACGCAATCTCGGTGATCGCCGCCGACGCGAACGCATAGCTGCCGATCGACTCGAGGGCGCTGCCCTCGCCGAAGGCCACGGATACGACCGCGCCCCAGGTGTAGCCGGAATAGTCCCGCTCGTCCCCGGGGCTGAGCGGGGTGATGCCGCCGGAGGTGTAGCTGATGCCGCCGCTGTTCGCCGAGAAGGCGGAGGCACCGATCGTTTTCACGCTCGCGGGGATGGACAGGTGGATGAGCCCGTAGCGGTTGCTTTGAAGGGCGCTCGTGAACGCGCCGTCCGCAATGGCCGTGACGGGCTTGTCCTTGAAGCTGCCGGGGATCGCGAGCGTGACCTCCTGCATGGACGAAAGGCTTTGGAATGCCTTCCCGTCGTACAAAGCCAACGTATAGCCCGCGCCGTCCGCGTTCAGCACGAAGCGGTAGCCGTCCTCTGTGGTTTCGATGCCGGCTGTGCCGTTCCAGTAGACGGTGCCTGTATGCCCGCTGTTCCATTTCGCGTCCCAGCCCGCGGGCTGCGCCGCTGCCGCGCAGTAGATGTCGAAGCTGTCTCCGCTGAAGGCGCTGGCGCCCACGCTCGCAACCCCGATCGGGATATCAAAACGCGCGAAGGCGTTTGAACCGGAAAATGCCTGCCTTCCAATCGTCGTCAGGCTATCCGGCAGCGAAATCTCTGTGAGCGCCGAGCAGGACGCAAACGCGGAGTCCCCGATCGAGGCGAGGTTGCTCCCCTCCGCGAATGTCACGGTCTCAAGGTAGAAACAACTCGTGAACGCGTTGTAGCCGATCGACTCCACGCTGGCCGGGATGTGGATGCTCTGTATCTTCGTATTGCCCAGCGAGGCAGGGATGGTCTTGAGGCCTTCGTGGAGCGTGATGCTCGTCAGATTCGTCCCGAAGCTCGGCAGGGTCTCCAAGCTGCCCGGGACGTCGATGCTTGTAACCGCAATCTGGCTGAACGCGGCACTTCCGACGCTGGTCAAGCCTTCGGGCAGCGTGACCTCTGTGAGGCTGACGCAACGGTAGAATGCGTAGGTTCCGATGCTCTGCACGCCGTCCGGCAGGATGAGGCTGGTGATGCCCGCTTCGTAGAACGCGCTGTCGCCGATGCTCGTCAGCGCGCTGCCCTCTTCAAAGGTCACGGTCTTCAGCGTGGTGAGATTTCGAAATGCCTGGTTGCCGATCATCTGCACGTTGGCGCCGATCGTCACGGACGTGATGCGCGACAGGCCCTGGAACGCGCCCGCGCCGATGGCTGTGACAGGGCGTACGCCGTGCGCGTTGTCATCGTAGACGGCCGGGACACTCGCCGCCGCCCCTTCGCCGGAAGCGCCGGTCACGGTATAGGAATCCGTGTCCGCGGAATAGCTGTAGGTAAGCGTGATCCCGGACTGCGCGCCGGCCCAGTACACGGTGCCGGTGCAGCCGCTGATCCAGTCGGATGCCCAGCCAGCGGGCTTGGAAGCGGCCTCGCAGTAGATGTCCATGTCCAAACCGTAGAAAACACGGCTCCCCATCGTCGTCACGCCGATCGGGATCGTGATGCCCGTAAGCCCCGATTGGCTGAACGCGCTGGTGCCAATCGAAGTGAGGCTGGCCGGCAGCGTGATGGAGGTGAGGCTGGTGCAGAAGCAGAAGGCGGTGTTCCCGATCGAGGTCAGCCCCCCGGGCAGCGTCACGGACGCCAGGTTGGAGCACCCGTAGAACGCATAGGTTCCGATGCTCGTCACCGAATCAGGGATGGTCACACTGGCAAGGTTGGTGCAGTTGGTGAAGACGTAGGGCTCGATGGTCGTGATCGTATCCGGGAGGGGAAAGCTCGTGATGGCTGTATAGCCAAAGGAGCTGTTTCCGATCGAGGTCAGCCCCTCGCCCCCCGTCACCTGCGCGAGGCTGCGGCAGTAGTAAAACGCGCCGGTGCCGATGCTCGTCACCGAAGAGGGGATGTCGATCGCCGTCAACCCGCTTTCACTGAAGGCCTGGTTGCCGATGCTCGTCACCGAGGACGGGATCGTCACGCTCGTGAGGCGGCTCCGGCTGTTGAACGCGTAGGCGCCGATCGCGGTCACAGGTTTGCCCTTCCAGACTGCGGGGATTTCCGCAGAGACAGGGTTGTTCGAAATGTCCTCAACCGTATAGCCGGCGCCGTCGCTGTTAAGCGTATAGATCAGAATCGCTGCTACGAGCGTACCATTGAAATAAAACCGCCCTTCGGCGCCGGACGCCCAGTACGCGCTCCAGCCGGCCGGAACCGCGTCCACGGCGAAAGGCAGGTAGATATCGCCCGTGGTACCGTTGAACGCCCCGGAGGGCACGATCTGCACGCTCGCCGGGACTGTGATGTTGCCCGTGAAGGCATTGTAGTTGTAATAGAACAGATTGGCCGCGAGCTCTGTGACGGTCTTGCCGTCGATCTCGGCCGGGATCGTGACCTCCGCAGCGTCTCCTCCGATGTAACGATCCAGCTTGAGCGTGCCGTCATCCTTCACCGTATAGGCAAAGCCGCTCGACTGCGTCGAGCCGACCGGCACGCCGTTGAGCGTGCCGCTGAAGCCTTCGCTCCACGCGGGATTCCAGGAGGCCGGCACCGAGGCATACGTGTCGCTATAGCTTTCGTAGAGGTATACCTCGGCGTTCGAGTTGGCGTTCTCAAGGATTTTCTCCCCTACATCCTGCACATTGGTTGTCAGCATCAGGCGCTGCAGGCTGGCGCAGTTTGCAAAGGCATAGCTGCCGATTCTGCGGAGCGGGAAAGCATCGCGCAGATCAATCTCCGCCACGCCTGTATTTTGGAAAGCGTGGTCGCTGATTTCTTCTACCATATAGGTCTTGTCCTCAAGATGGATTTCTCTTTCGATATGGACATAGGGGTTACCGCCCATATACGATATGAGTACAGCGCGCCCCGGGCCGTCCCAGGGATAGTCCATCAGATGGTACTGGACTCCGTCTATCGTGACCACCGCGTCCAGCGGCTCGATGTCGCCCAGCGCCTCGACGCCGCCTGCCAGCGCGCCGGCCGCTGCCGATTCGGCGGCTTTCGCGCTGCTGCCGCCTGCCGCGGCCTGCGCCGACGACCCGGAGGACGCCTCTTCGGCTGGGGCGCTGCCCCCTTCGGATGCCGCTGCGCCGGCGCTGCCGCCGGGTTCCGCCGGGGCGCCCGCGGAATCCCCGCCGCCGCTATCGCCGCCGCTGCCGCCGCTGTCACCGCCGGTGGCGGCGCTGCTGCCGCTGCCCTCGCCGCCGCTGCTGCCTTCCGCCGGCGCGGCTTCCGCGCCTGCGGTTTCCTCAGAAGCGCTATCCCCCTCCGAAGCCCAGGCCCCGGCGCTCATCTGTGCGCATAGCGCAAAAACAAGACAGACAGCGAGCAACAACGCCGCCGCCTTCGACAGAAAACGCGTATTGGACATCTCCATTTCCTCCTAAACAAATAACAACATTCCCCGGTTTTTCACAATTTTATAGTGCAAGCCGGGAAAAGTCTTACACCAACAGCAGAGTTTGAAGTTTTTTTCCGCACCGCCCGAAAATGGTGTACAATACGGGCATGGGTACAGCAGTGGACAAGAGCCCGACGGCTTGTTATTCCGAATACGAACGGAAGTCGACGGTCGACATCGAGGACGCGATGCGTCGCTACGACAACATCCGCGATTTTTTGCGCGACCACGTCGACGGCTTCCAGGGCGTCGAACTCTCCGGTTACTTGCAGCAGATCGTCAAGAAGAAGGGCATCTCGCGCGCCGACGCCATCAAGGCCGCCGACATCTCCGAGTCGTTCGCCTACCAAATCTTCTCCGGCGACAAGCACCCTTCCCGCGACAAGCTGCTCGCGCTCGCCATCGGGCTCTCGATGGACGCCGAGGAATGCCGCCGCGCCCTGAAGCTCGCGGGGCACAGCGAGCTCTACCTCAAGAACCGGCGCGACGCCATCATCGCCTTCGGCCTGCGCAAAAGGCTGGACATCTACGAAATCAACGACCTGCTCTTCCAGATGGACGAGCCGGCGCTCACGAAGATGGAATAGGGAACCTCACCGCTCTTCGCGGAAATACGGGACAGACAGGTCCGCAGGGGGGAGATCCTCCTTGCGGTTTTTGTGCGTGGAGATGATGACGATCGCGATCGTCGCGATATAGGGGAACATGTCCACGAGGTATTGCGAGATGTGGAAGCCCATGCTCTGGAGCCGGAACCCGAGGATGGACAGCGCGCCGAAGAGGAAGGAGCCCGCGAAGGCCTTCGCGGGGTTCCACGAGGCGAAGATGACGAGCGCCACCGCGATCCAGCCGCGCCCCGTCACGACGTCCGCCTGCCACATCGGCACGTAGACGAGCGCGAGGTAGGCGCCGCCGAGGCCGCAGAGGCCGCCGCCGAACAGGATGTGCGCGTATTTGTGGAAGTCGATCGCGACGCCCGAGGCGTCCGCCGCCGCCGTGCTCTCGCCGATGGCGCGCATATTCAGCCCCGGCCGCGTCTTGTACAGATAGATCGAAATCAATACGACGAGCGCGTAGCCGAGGTAGACGAAGGCGTCCTGGCGGAAGAAGACGGGGCCGATGAAGGGCACCTCCGACAGGCCCGGCACCGGCGCCGGGGCGAAGAACGCCTGCACCGTCTTCGGCACGGACTTGCCGATCAGGGGGTCGCCGACGAAAGAGGCGAAGCCGCTGCCGAAGATCGTCAGCGTCAGGCCGGTCACGACCTGGTTGCCGCGCAGCGTCACGGTCACGACGGCGAAGATGAGCGCCCCGGCCGCGCCCGCGCCGAAGGCGCCGAGCAGGGCCGCCCCCGGGCTTCCCGTGCCATACGCGGTGATGAAGCCGATGACGGCGCCGATGAGCATCATGCCCTCGACGCCGAGGTTCAGCGAGCCGGACTTCTCCGTGAGGAGCTCCCCGAGCGTCGCAAAGAGGAGCGGCATGGCGGCAACGATGGCGGCAGCGAGGAAGGCTTCCATATTATTGCACGGCCTCCTTTCTCGCGCGCGCCAGGCCGATCCATTTCACGCGGTAACGCAGGAAGAAATCGCTGCCGAGCACGAAGAACAGGATGATGCCCTGCACGACCTGGGCGACCGCCGCCGGCACGTGCAGCGCGAGCTGGATGTAGTCCGCGCCCTGAAGCAGCACCGCGAACGCGAGGCAGACGAAGAGCGTCGTGACCGCGTTGAGCCGCGCGAGCCAGGTCGTGATGATCGCGGTGAAGCCGTAGTTTGAAGACAGCCCCCAGGTCAGCGTCTTCTCGATCGCGCTCGCCTGGACGAAGCCGACGAGGCCGCAGAGCCCGCCGGAGATGAACATCGCGGTCATGATGATCGCGGGGATGTTCATGCCCGCGTACCGGGCCGTGTCGAGGCTCTCGCCGACGACCGCGATCTCGTAGCCCTTCTTTGTGAAATTCATGAACAGGAAGACGAGGCCGGTGAGGGCGAGCATGAGCACCCAGCCCGCGTGCATGCCGCCGACGTCGGGCAGGAGCGCCGCGTCCGGGAATTTGGGGATCTTCGGGAAGCCCTGCGAGGCCGGGTCCTTCCACGGCCCGTACTGCAGGTACATCACAAATTTGATCGCGATGTAGTTCATCATCAGTGTGAAGATCGTCTCGTTCGTCCCCATCTTCGCCTTGAAGATCGCGGGGATGAGCGCCCAGACGCCGCCCGCCGCGATGGACGCCAGAGCCATGAGCGGGAGCATCGCGCCGGCGGGCAGGCCCTGGTGGTAGAGCGCGACCCACGACGCCGCGAACGCGCCCATCATGATCTGCCCCTCGCCGCCGATGTTCCAAAACTTCATCTTGAAGGCGACGAGGATGCCCAGCGACGCGATCGTGAGCGGCACCGCCTTGATCATCGTCTGCTCCAGCCGCATCGCCGTGCCGAACGCGCCCTGCACGATCGTCCCGAACACCTGGATCGGGTTGAGCCCGAAAAAGAGCATGACGACGCCGGAGAAAAACAGCGCGAGCCCGATGGAGACCACGAGGACGGCCGCCATCTGGCGCCTCGGCACGTCGTCCTTTTTCGTGATCCGCAGCGGCAGGATCATGCCGCGCCCCCCGTCATGAGGAAGCCGACCTCCTCCTTGCTGGCCCGCGCCCCATCGAGCTCGCCTGTGACGCACCCCCCCGACAATACGAGGATGCGGTCACAGAGCTCGATGAGGACGTCCAGGTCCTCGCCTATGAAGATGATGCCGACGCCCTTCGCCTTCTGCTCGTTGAGAAGGTCGTAGATGCGGTACGAGGCGCCGATGTCGAGGCCCCGCACCGGGTAGGCCGTGATGAGGACCTTCGGGTCGCTGTCGATCTCGCGGCCGAGCAGCACCTTCTGGATGTTGCCGCCCGACAGCCGGGAGACGGGCGTGTGGATGGAGGGCGTCAGTATGTCGAGCCGCTCGACGATGCGCTGCGCTTTCTGCGCGCTCGGCCCCCGCCGGAGCACGACCCCTTTCTGGCCCTGGTATTCTTTGAGAATAATATTGTGCACGATGTCCATCGAGCCGACGAGGCCCATGCCGAGCCGGTCCTCGGGGATGAAGCCCATGCGGATGCCGAGGCGGATGATGTCCCTCGGCGACTTGCCGAGGATGTTTTGCCCCTCGAAGAAGATGCGCCCCTTCTCCGCGGCCTGCAGCCCCGCGATGGTCTCGCAGAGCTCCTTCTGGCCGCTGCCCGCGACACCCGCGACGCCGAGGATCTCATGGCTGTGCAGCGTGAAGCTGATCCCGTCGAGCGCCGATTTGCGGTCCTTGCCCGTGACCGTCACGCCGTCCACGCGCAGCAGCTCCTCCGCCCCTTCGCACGGCGGGCGCTTGATCGACAGGTCCATGCGGCGCCCGACCATCATCTCGATCAGCGACGGGATCTCCACGCAGGCCGTCTCCACGGTCGCGATGGCCTCGCCGCGCCGCAGCACGGTGATCCGGTCGCTGACCTCCATCACCTCGTTCAGCTTGTGCGTGATGATCACGATCGCGCAGCCCTGCTCCTTCATATTGCGGATGATGGCGAACAGCTTGCCGATCTCCTGCGGCGTCAGCACCGCCGTCGGCTCGTCCATGATGAGGATCCGCGCCCCTCGGTACAGCACCTTGAGGATTTCGAGCGTCTGCTTCTCGCCTACGCTCATCTCGTAGACCTTGCGGTCCGGCTTGATGTCGAGGCCGTACCGGTCCGACAGCTCCGTGATCTCCTGGGAGATGCGCTTCCGGTTCAGCAGCAGCCCGCCCGCGCTGCCCAGCGCGATATTTTCCCAGGCGGTCATCACGTCCACGAGCTTGAAATGCTGGTGGATCATGCCGATGCCCCTCTTGATGGAATCCCTCGGGGCGGCGAAGACGGCCTCCCGGCCGCCCACAAAAATAGAACCGCTGTCGGGGCGGTAGATCCCCGACAGCATGTTCATCAGCGTGCTCTTGCCCGCGCCGTTCTCGCCCAGCAGCGCATGGATTTCCCCATAGCGCACCGTCAGGTCGATATCCCTGTTCGCGACAGCGGACCCAAACGCTTTCGATATCCCGCGCATCTCAATCGCGGGCACATCAGGCCGCACATCGTCAGCCATCAACCAAACTCAACCCACAGTCAATGATTCTCAATGCTCAATTCTCAATTGATCATTCGGAAGCGGTCACGCCCTTCACGAGGTATTCCATGGACCAGATGCCGGCGCGGTCCAGGCTCTCGCCCTCCGCCACGACGACGTTGCCCGCGTTGTCCTCGATCGGCCCGACGAAGACGGGCTCGCCCGCCTCAAACTGCGCGCGCACCTCCGCGACCTTCGCCTTCGCCTCTTCGGTCACGTTCGCCGTCAGCGGCGCGAGGTCCACATAGCCGTCCGCGAGGCTGCCATAGTAGGACTCCGGCGTCCACGTGCCGTCGATGATCGCCTGGATCGTCGGGACGAGGAAGACGTCGTGGTGCCAGGTCGGCGCCGTCAGGAACGCGTCCTCCAGGCCCTCCAGCCCGCTGTTGTCGAGGTTGTAGCCGATGCAGAGCTTGCCCGCGCTCGCCGCCGCGATCTGCGGCCCCGGCGTGTCGGCGTGCTGCGCGATCACGTCGCAGCCCTGCGCGAGCAGCGCTTCCGCCGCCGCCTTCTCGGCCGCCGGGTCATACCAGCTGTTGATGTAGACGACCTGCACGGTCGCGTCCGGGTTGACGGACTGCGCGCCGAGCGCGAGGGCGTTGATGCCGATCTTGACCTCCGTGTACGGGTAGGCGGCGACATAGCCGATCTTGTTCGTCTCGGTCTGCATGCCCGCGATGATGCCCGTCAGGTAGCGCGGCTCTTCCATCGCGCCGAAATAGTTGCCGAAGTTCGTGTCGTTGATGTTGCTGCCCGAGAAGTGCAGGAAGATGATGTCGTCGTAGTCGCCGGACTCCGCCAGCTCGAACAGGCCCTCGCCGAAGCCGAAGCTCGTGCCGATGATGACCGAGCAGCCCTGGTCGATGAGCTGCTTCGCCGCGTCCTGGGCCGCCTGCGTGTTCGTGTCGTCGATCCCCTCGAGGTAGGCGGTTTCCACCTTGTCGCCGAGCGCCTCTTTGAGCGCCTCCGTGCCCGCGTGCTGCGCCTGCGTGTAGCCGCCGTCGTCGATGGCGCCTATATAGATGAAGCCAACCTTCACCGGCGTGGCCGCCGGCTCCTCGGACGCGCCGCTCGCGCCCGCCGGGTTGTCCGCGTCCGCCGTGGCGCTGCCCGTGTCCGCCGCGCCGGACGAGCCGCCGCCGCAAGCCGCGAGCGTGAAGACCATCAAGGCCACCAACAATAAAATCAGAACTCTTTTCATACTTTCCTCCTTCGATGAAACTGCATCTGTCTTTCAATTATAGAGAATAACCAACCGTATGACAAGCACATTTTGTTAAAGAATCCATCGAAACCGAAAAAAAACCACAATATATAGAATTTATAGGCAATGATTCAAAATTTTATGAATTGTCAAAATATTCTTGACAAATTTATCCGTTTCTTTATATAATAACCCTGCCCGGAATTTCGCTCGAATCATTCGTTCTCTTCTCTTTTTGTATTTTTTGATCAGGAGGTGGTTATTTATGATGGAAGACAATTTTGAGGAATCCCTGAAGCAGAGGCTCGAGCTTGCGAGCGACCCGTCGTACGAAGGCGAGAAGATGACCAGAAGCCAGGTCATCGCCCTTTTGGTCGTTTGCTTCGGGCTGCCCATGGTGCTGATGCTGGTTGGGTGGTGGTTGAAATGAGCGGGAACGGCCAATCCGTGGACGCCTTCACGGCCGAGGCGATCAACGGCACCTACCCGCTGCTCCCGGAGGAGCGGAAATGGGGCCTCAAGGCCATCATCACCATCATGCTCACGAGCGGCCTCGCGTCGTGGAGCTACGTCATCGGCGGCTATGTCTCTTATTATTTGAATGCCTTCATGGGCAGCATCGCGATGTGCGCCGGCAGCCTCGTCGGCATGATGCTCGTGATCTTCGCCGGCGTGCCGAGCAGCGTGCGCTACGGCATCGACATCATCACGGCGTCCAAGCTGTCGTTCGGCACGCGGGGCTACGGCATCCCGCTCGTCGCGCAATTTTTCTCCATCGTCGGTTGGAACACGGTGCTGATGGTGCTGCTCGGGCAGGCGATCGGGAGCGGGCTGTACATGGCGGGCGTGATCGATGCGGAAGCGAAGGACGGCGTCGCGCGCATCGCGTCCGTCGTCGGGGTCTTCCTCATCTGGCTGCTGCTGAAAAACGGGGCGACCGGCATCCAGAACGCCTCGAAGTACCTGTCGGTGCTCATCGTCATCCTCGCGTTCGCGGTGTTCTTCTTCGTCGTGAAGCAGTACGGCCTCGAGGGCATCCGGACGGCCGAGCCGTCCTACGCGGACCCGGACCTGAAGATCAACTACGTGCTCGGGTTCGAGATCCTCGTCGGGTCGGTCGCGTCCTGGTGGGCGTACATCGGCGGCCTCACGCGCATGACGGGCAACCCGAAGCACGCGATGTGGCCGGCGGCGTTCTGCCTCGGGCTCGCAACGGGGCTCGTCAGCCTCATCGGGCTGTACACCGCCCTCGTCACGGGCAGCCCGTACCCGACGGACTATCTGCTGACCCTCGCGGAGGGCGACGTGGGCTTCACGACGGCCACGACAATCTTTGCGATCGTCGCGCTGCTGTTCCTGATCCTGGCGAGCATCGGCATCACGGTCGTCGGCACCTACAGCGGCGCGCTCGGGCTGAAGCAGCTTGGCGCCATCAAGAACATGGGCTGGATGAAGACCTGCCTGATCGTCCTCGGGCCGACGGCGGTCATCTCCGGCGGGTTTCCGAGCTGGTTCTCCGACAATTCCGGCGTGTTCTTCGCCCTGCTCGGCATGTCGATGGGGCCGCTCTGCGGCGTGATGATCGCGGACTACCTCATCCTGCGCAAGCAGAACATCAACCTGAAGGCGCTCTACTCGGAAAGCCGGGGGAGCGACTATTACTTCTTCGGCGGCGTCAACCCCGCGTCCATCATCGGATTCCTCGCGGGGATCGCCACCTACCTCTCGATGCTCAACCCGATCACGTACGAGTACCATCTGCTGTTTGAGTATCTGAGCGCGACGCTCCCGGCGACGATCGTCGCGGGCGCCGTCTATATTCTCGTCACGAAGCTCGCCGTCGCCCCGCGCGGCCTGGGCGGGTTTTAGTGGTATGATGTATCCAACTATAAGGAGGGTCAAGAAAAATGTCTGAAGAAATGCTCTATGCGAAAAACTACATCAACGGGGAATGGGTCGACGGGGAAGGCGAGGAGAAACAGGTCATCAGCCCCATCGACGGCAAGTCGATCGGCAGCTTCCGCGCGGCGTCGGAGGCGCAGGTCGACGCGGCGGTGAAGAGCGCGAAGGCCGCGCAGAAGGAATGGGCGCGCGTGTCGCTGCGGGAGAAATGCGACCTGCTCGAGGAGGCGTCGAAGATCGGCTTCGAGAAATACGCCGACGACATGGCGCGCAACATGACGCGCGAGATGGGCAAGATCCACGCGGAATCCGTCGAGGAGGTCATGGAGCTCGGGCTGCCCAACCTGCTGGACGCCGTCGAGGAGGCGAAGCGGTTCCGCACGCCGGCGCCGCCGAGCACGTTCGAGCGTGAGAACGGCAAGAAGCTCGTCGTCAAGCAGGAGGCGATCGGCGTCGTGGCGTCGGTGACGCCATGGAATTTCCCGATCGCGCTCATCGCGGAGTACACGCCCTACGCGCTCGTGCTCGGCAACACGAGCGTGTTCAAGCCGACGTCTTTCTGCCCGTTCACGGGGCAGGATTTCATCAAATGCTTCGTGGAAGCCGGCTTCCCGAAGGGCGTCGTCAACTTCGTCCTCGGCCCCGGCAGCGTCGGCACGCAGCTGTTCCGGCACGACCTCGTCGACTGCATCACCTTCACGGGCAGCACGGAGGTCGGGCTCATCGCCGCGAAGGAGGGCGGCCTGAAACGGCGGGTGCTCGAGCTCGGCGGCAACGGGCCGATGATCATCATGGACGACGCGGACATCGACGCGGCCGTGGACGCCAGCATCGTGGGCATCTACTACAACGCCGGCCAGGTCTGCTCGGGCGCGGAGCGCCTGTTGGTGCACGAGGCCGTCTACGAGGAGTTCTCGGAGAAGTTCATCGCGAAGGTGTCGAAGATGAAGACGGGCGACCCGTTCGACCCGTCGGTCGCGGTCGGCCCCCTGCACGACGCCACGGGGCTCGAGAAGGTGATCCGCCACATCGACGACGCGGTGGCGAAGGGCGCGAAGGTCGTCCTCGGCGGCGGGCACAAGGACCTGTACTTCGAGCCGACGGTGATCACGAACGTGTCCGCCGACGCGCAGCTCAACTTCGAGGAGACGTTCGGCCCGGTCGCGCCGCTCATCCCGTTCAAGGACCGCGAGGAGGCCGTCGAGATCGCCAACAACACGATGTACGGGCTGAGCTCGGCCGCGTTCACGAGCGGGCTGAACAACGCCTGGTTCTTCGCGGACAACCTCCAGCACGGCACGGTGCTCATCAACGAGCACACAAACTACTGGGACTACCTGGCCCCGTTCGGCGGCGCGAAGAAGTCCGGCAACGGCCGCATCCTCGGCCCCTGGATCCTCAACTGCCTGTCGGAGACGAAGCTCGTGATCATGGACACGTCGAAATCCAAATACTGACCTTTCGGCGTTTGCGCAAGTATGGCAGGATCCCCCGAACCCTTCGGGGGATCCTGTACTTGTGTTACAATATATCCAAAGGAGCAAAAATCATGGCACTGGCAAAAATCGATTGGAACAACGAGGAAGCGCGCGAAGCCTTCCGGCACACGACGTCGCACGTCCTGGCGATGGCCGTCCTGCGGCTGTGGCCGGAGGCGCAGCTGGCGATCGGGCCGGCGATCGCGGACGGTTTCTACTACGACTTCGACCTGCCCCACCGGTTCTCGGACGAGGACCTCGCGAGCATCGAAAAGGAGATGAAGCGCATCGTCAAACAAAACATCAAGCTCGAGCACTACGCGCTGCCGCGGGCGGAAGCGCTCGCGTGGGCGGACGGGGCGAAGCAGCCGTACAAACGGGAGCTGATCGAGGATCTCGTGGACGCGGACAGCCTCGACTTCTACAAGATCGGGGACTTCACCGACCTGTGCAAGGGGCCGCACATCGAGTCGACCGGGCAGATCGGCGCGTTCAAGCTGACGAGCGTGGCAGGCAGTTATTGGAGGGGGGACGCGAAAAACAAGATGCTGCAGCGCATCTACGGCACGAGCTTCCCTTCGCAGGATATGCTCAAGGAATACCTCGACAAGATCGAGGAGGCCAAGCAGCGCGACCATCGCAAGATCGGCAAGGAGATGGAGCTGTTCATGCTCACCGACGAGGGGCCGGGCTTCCCGTTCTTCCTGCCGGGCGGCATGATCATCCGCGACGCGCTCGAGCAGTTTTGGCGGGAGGAGCATCAGAAGCGCGGTTATTTCGAAATCCGCACGCCGCTCATCCTGAACGAGGCGCTGTGGCACACGTCGGGGCATTGGGACCATTACAAGGACAATATGTATTTCACGCAGATCGACGAGGGCGACTACGCGGTCAAGCCGATGAACTGCCCGGGCGCGATGCTGATCTACAAGCACAAGATGTATTCGTACCGCGACCTGCCGCTGCGGCTCTGCGAGCTGGGGCAGGTGCACCGGCATGAGCTGTCGGGGGCGCTCCACGGGCTGTTCCGCGTGCGGACGTTCACGCAGGACGACGCGCACATCTTCATGCTGCCGGAGCAGACGGAGGACGAGATCGTCGGCGTCATCGAGCTCACGGACTACATCTACAAGCTGTTCGGGTTTGAGTACCACGTGGAGATTTCGACGCAGCCCGAGGACTCGATGGGGTCGAAGGAGGACTGGGACCGGGCGCAGGCGGCGCTGCAGCGCGCGGTCGAGCGGCTCGGCATCCCCTACATCATCAACGAGGGCGACGGGGCCTTCTACGGGCCGAAGATCGACTTCCATCTCGAGGACTCGCTGGGGCGGACGTGGCAGTGCGGGACGATCCAGCTCGACTTCCAGATGCCGCAGCGGTTCGAGCTCACCTACGTCGGCAGCGACGGGGAGAAGCACGTGCCGCAGATGCTGCACCGCGCGATCTTCGGGTCGATCGAGCGCTTCATCGGCATTTTGACGGAGCATTTCGCGGGCAAGTTCCCGCTGTGGCTCGCGCCCGTGCAGGTGCGGTTCCTGACGGTGGCGACGGAGTGGAACGCGTACGCGGAGGGGCTGTGCGTGCAGTTCCGCGCGGCGGGGCTCCGGGCCGAGGTCGACGGGCGCAACGAGAAGATCGGCTACAAGATCCGCGAGGCGCGCAACGCGCGGGACGCGTACATCGTCGTGATCGGCGAGAAGGAGGCCACGTCGGGCGTCGTGCCCGTGCGGTCGTCGAAGCGGGGGGAGCTGGAGCCGATGGCGGCGGAGGCTTTGAAAGAGATGATGCTGGAAGAGGTGCGGAGCAAGGCTTTTTGAATTGAGAATTGAGAGTTGAGAATTGAGAATTGAGAATTGAGAATTGTTGATTTGGGATGGATTTGAAGATGTTTGGAAAAAATAAGAACATGCAACAAGGGCCGGGCGTGATGTATGCCTCGCCCTACGGCGGGCCGGGGCAGATGCCGCCGCCGACGCAGCCGCAGGGGAAGACGAAGTGGCGCATGCCCTCCCCGGTGCGCTCGACGCTGGTCGTGATCGCGGCGGTCGTGCTCGCGCTCATCGTGCTGGCGGCGGCGGGCGCGGCGATCCTCAGTGCGCTCGTAAACTCGTTCTCGAGTGGATCCATCGGCGCGGGCGCGGCGTTCGAACCGCCGGGCATCCCCTACGTGGCCAGGATTTCGGTGGTCGGCGCCATCGGCCCGAACGGGGACCGCACGGTGTCCTCGGACTACGGCTACCACCACGACTGGACGATCGAGACGATCGACACGCTCATCGGGGACAGGGACAACAAGGCGATCCTCCTCTACCTCGACACGACGGGAGGCACGGTCTACGAAAGCGACGCGCTCTACCTGAAGCTGATGGAGTACAAGGAGCAGACGCACCGCCCGATCTATGCCTATCTGGGCAGCTCGGCCATGTCGGGCGGCTACTACGTCGCGGCGGCGGCGGACGAGATCAACGCGAACCGCAACACCTGGACGGGGTCGATCGGCGTCACCATCGGCACGCTCTTCGACGTCTCCGACTTCCTCACGGAGCACGGGGTCAAGACGGAGACGATCACGAGCGGGCGCAACAAGGCGATGGGGAGCTATTTCGACCCGATCACGGACGAGCAGAAGGAGATCTTCCAGGTCATGGTCGACGAGGCGTATGACCAGTTTGTAGACATCATCAGCGAGAGCCGGGGCATGGAGAAGAAGGTCGTCCGCAGCCTTGCGGACGGGCGCCTGTACTCGGCGCAGCAGGCTTTGGGCAACGGGCTCATCGACGGCATCATGGGCGAGCGCGAGGCGGAGGCCCACGTCCTCGACGAGGTCGGCGGCGGCGTGGAGCTCATAGACGCCTACTACTGGCCGGACACGTCGTTCGCGAGCTCGCTCGGGCTCCAATTTGCCGACCTGAGCCTCTTCGGCCTCGGCGACGACAGCGCCCTGAAGGGCGACGTCGCGGCGGTGCTCGACCTCGTGGAGAAAGAGGCGGAGGCGGGCGCGCCCCAACCGATGGTGCAATGGACAAACTGAAGGACCGCATCGTGCGCGACGGGGTCGCCATCGGGACCGAGATCCTGAAGGTGGACACCTTCCTCAACCACCAGATCGACGTGGATCTGTTCGAGGAGATGGGCGCGGAGTTCCGCCGGCGCTTCGGCGACGTGGCGGACCGCGTCGACAAGATCCTCACGGTCGAGGCGTCGGGCATCGCGGTCGCTGCCTTCACAGCGCGCGCGTTCGGCGGCGTGCCGGTCGTGTTCGCCAAGAAGGAGAAGCCGAGCACGATGGACGACGAATATTATTTCTCCGAAGTCATGAGCTTCACGAAACGCAAGCTCAGCGCGATCCGCGTCGCGAAAAAATTCCTCTCGGCGGGCGACCGCTGCCTCATCATCGACGATTTCCTCGCGCACGGCCAGGCGGCGCTGGGGCTTTTGCACATCTGCGGCCAGGCGGGCGCGGAGGTCCTCGGCTGCGGCATCGTGATCGAGAAGGCGTTCCAGGGCGGCGGCGCGAAACTGCGCGAGAAAGGCGTGCGCGTCGAGTCGCTCGCGGTCGTGGCCTCCATCGAAAGCGGCGTCATCCATTTCGGGGATGCGGCTGCTCCGGATGCGCCGGCTCCTGGTACGCCGGCTCCTTAGGGGGATTCTATCGTTTGGGGACCGTGACGGCGTTGCCCGTCATCGTCGCCACGGGCTTGCCGTCTTCCGCCGTCACGTCGATGCGGTAGACCGAGGAGCGTTTGCCGCCGCCGACCTTCTGCGCAAACGCCTCGAGCTTCGCGCCCAGCGGGACCGCCCTTAGATACGAAATCGACGCCGACTGGCTCACCGTGATCAGCGCCTCGCCCCGCTCCAAGTGCCCGATGTTGCACGCGACGGCGAACGCCGAGTCCGCGAGCGTGTAGACCGCCCCGCCCTGCGCCGCGCCGCCCGCGTTCATATGCTGCGGCTCGACCACCAGCGAGCAGCGGCACGAGTCCGCGCCGACCTCGTCGATCCGCACGCCCGTGAGCATCAAGTATTTGTCCGCCGCAAACACGGCACGCGCCTTCTCCAGCAAAAGGCCGCTATCCAAGTCGTTTTTCATCAAGACTCATTGTACCACAGATTGGTTCATGCCCAGTGTCATGGCGATGATAGATAACACGATAGGAACAAGGTATAGGGCAGTGAACGTGATATAGGGATGTATTTTCGGTTCGTTAATTGTTGTTGGGCTTTTTCTTAAGGATTCTATGATTTTCTGCGTTTGCATCAGTTCTTCGCGCTTCTTTTTTATTACCGCTTCTTTCAACTGCATTTTCTCATCACATAACGGCCTCTGTACTTCCATGATGCTCTCATTGATTGCGCGGCGCACAGAAGACCGAATGCACCGGTATGGATAATACACGAATACAAACAATGCATAAAAGCAAACGATTGACACAAACAAACTCAGAACAAACATGACTATGCTCGGCTGTTGCCCTTGTAAGTAATTGAGAAAGGTATCTTTGATTTTACTATCGGATGCATAGGCTACATACCTGTTGAATAGAATAAACATCATCAAGGCAAAAATATCTATCCAGAAGAAGAGGCTGGAAAAGAACACCCACTTATCTAATTGAGCATAATCCCTGTCTGCCGCTGGTTCCATAGGGGACGAGGTGCGAGTCTTCCAGTTCGCGATACAACTGACAGTGTTCGCCATTGTGAATGTCCAGACCGTAACATATCCAATGGCGACAAAAGTGCCGAACATCGCCATATAAGCCAATACCATCAAGGATGTGTTATTATTCAATGCCGATAGCCATCCAGGATTCATGTAAAACTCTTGATTTAGGGGGCTTTCGTAAAAAAACTCTGCGCTTTCTTTGAAAAAAGCATACGTGATAAACAGGCAGATCGGTATCATCGCCAGAAGCAACCTGAATGTCTTTTTTTTGAAAACCTTGTCCTCCTTATCCTTCTCACCTCCGTAATAAAATAGCCGCCACATCACCTCGCTGTAAACATCCAGGTTCCCTTCTTCGATTTCGCTGCTTGTCTTTTGGTCTGACCGCTCGTCAATGAATTGCTTCTTTCGATAAGCTTGCCAGTATGCCAAGTTTTCCTCAACGCAAGTGTCCTTTAGCATGACAAGTGCACAATCTGGATCCAAATATTCATTCTTGTAAGCATTGTGGTAATAACATCGACAGATTAAATAAGAAAAAATTGACGTCACCAATGCAAGCGTGAAGATGCCAACGAGAATATACCGATATGGGCTTTCTTCCATATCAGAGTAACCCGGGAATGAAAAACGATAAAGGAACAGTATCGTAGTATACGTGCAGATGATAGAAACAATGACATTGCTATATCGTGGTTCGCGACTGACTTTTCTGTTCTTCTTGCACAAAAGGCTCAACCAGACTAAAATCCCAACAAAAACGCATGGAGCAAACACCTTGACAGGATCTTCGTCGAGCCATTGTAAAATGAGCCATTCTTCGCGTTCTGCGCTGCTTATTTTGTCATGAAAATAGTACCAAAGAATAAATGCAACCGTGATGGCGACTTGGAATACACCAACCCCGAAAGAGCTTATTGGGGCTTGCTTTTTCGTATGCCCCTTTGCCGACTTTACAATTCTCCCAAACATATATCACCTCTCCTCGCTTCCACATCAAAGAAACCGGATCATCTGGATCAAGCCGCCAGCCTTTGGTTTTCCGCTGTCCATGATGCGAAAATTGTTTCGAGAATAGAAGTCGATGAGCTTTGATGTGTTTTCGCATTCAATATAGACCAGCCGCCCGCCGAGCTCTGCCTGAATATCCGCAACCTTGCTGCAGGCGGCCTCGAGCAGTTCCTCTCCGGCAATGCTATATAAGAGGCATTCCGAGAAATTCCTGCCGAGCTGCGCGATCAATGGCGTCGGAACATTGTACAGGCCGGTATGGGTATCGATCACGCCGAAGCGTTCGATGCGACTTCTTGTGGTCTTGGACATGCTATCGGCAGCGATCGTCAGGATCTTGTTCGCCAGCGTATAGTAGCCGAGCAATTCAAGCCCATCCCCTTCCCCTCGCATCACGAGATGAGTGCGCGCAATGCCTTTGTTCGAGAACTCGACCGCGCGCTCCTTCAGGAAATGCTCGATGTCATCGTTGAGTGGGCACGAAAAAGTGGAGAGAATCTCGTTCACTCTCTCCACTGGCATCGTTTTAATCACCGTTTGCAGTTTTACCGAAAAAAAGTCCGGCGTCACTTCTCGTCCTTCCTGAACACCGCCGCAATCTCTTCTTCTGCAGTCAATTCCCTGATCTTGATCGGTACGCGAACCTGGTTTTTTGCCGCCTTCTCGGACGCCTCAACCGCATCAAGGAACGCACGGCACGAAGCCTCGTCCGTGATATGGATATTGCTGAATATGCTGCTTGTCGCCATTGCGTTCACCTCCTTGCGTGTCAGCCTTGTAGTATTTATATTATACCCGCACAACTGCAAAATGCAATGCCCCTCTGGCAAAGAGAATACTCCCTCAGCTTACTTCCACCCACAGCACGGGGCGGACGCCGTGGCAGTTGCAGCAGAACTGATCCGAGATTTCGCCTCTGTCGTTTACCACCGCCGAGTTTTCCCACATGGCTGACGCCGAGGAGCGGAGCCACCAGTAATGCGGCTGGCGTTTGCCGAGCTCGTTGGTATTCAGCCTCTCCTCGATCTCGAGCCGCAGCTCCTCTTCGGGCGTTTCGGCGCCTGTGTATATGGTGCCGTTCACTACGGCATCCACCACTTTTTGGACATCCTCTTCCGCCTTTGTATACCAGACGGCCCGATCCTCGTCGGTCGGAAAATACTGCACCGCCTCCTCCCGGCTCAGGAGGAAGACTTTGTCCTGCGTCGGCTCGCTGCCGGCGATCACGCCGTTGCCGGGGGTCTCGACATCTGTGAGCAGAATGGTCTCCACCTCCTCTTCCGTAAACGCTTCGTCCAGAAACTCCCCGTTCAGCCAGGTCCTAAGGCCGCTGCGCGCCCACGTCGCACCGGTGCGTTCCGCATCAATCCAGGAACGCAGCGTTTCGGCGTCCATATACTGCCACAGAGTCAAAATCTCCTCAGAGATCAGCAATGCGCGGTCGTCCTGCACCTCCAGCACGCGCCATTCGATGGGGGCGCCATCCCACGTCCCAAAGAAGATATGCCCGCCGGCGACGGGCGGCCCCTCGGGCTCAGGCTCGGGCTCAGGCTCCCCGGCGGACGCCGCGGCCAGCTGGGACGAACCCGCCGTCCCGGAGCCGCTGCCCCCGCCGGCATCCTGCCCGCAAGAGGCAAAAGTCAGCGCCACCAACAAAGCAACCGCAATCAACGCAATTCTCTTTATTATTTCCATCTTCATCACGATGCTCCTCCATATGGTTCATCATACCACAAACCAAGAGCATGCATTGGTACAGCTGCCATTTTAGTTGACATTGCACGGAAAATCGAATAAAATTCGATTATGTATGTAGATTTTACTGAAATCGGGCCGATGCCGCTCACATATGGGGAACTTGCCCTCCTTTACCGGGGCTATAAGTCGCCGCACGACAAGATCGCGCGCCTTGCAAAGGACGGGACGCTGATCCGGCTCAAGAAGGGGCTGTACGTGCCCGCGCCATCGAAGAAGACCGGCGTGAAGATGGTGTCGCAGGATGTCATCGCGGGGAGGCTTTACGGGCCGTCGTATATTTCGCTGTACTATGCGTTGTCGCTACATCATTACGACATCATCCCGGAAACGGTTTATTATACATCATCGGTGACGACAAGACGGTCGAGGGATATCCGGACGCCGATCGGCTGGTTCCGGTACGTTCATGTGCCGGAGGATTATTTCCATATCGGCGTGCGCCATGAATCCTGGGTGGGGCTGGGCTATGACATCGCCTCACCGGAAAAGGCGCTTTGCGATTTGATCATCCTCACGCCGGGGCTGCGCCTGCAGTCGTTCGGCGCGATGGTGGAATATTTGGAGGAGGACATCCGCGCGGTGTTGTCCGATCTGGGGGAAATTGATTTTGGTATATTCGATCAGGTCATAGAGGTCGGCATCAAGCGGCGGGAGATCCGCTTGCTGAAGGAGGTACTCTTGGATGGCCGTATACTTGCTTGACGATTTGCTGAAAAACTATGATGTCAGCCTGCCGATTCGATACACAAATGCCGTACGCGAAATCATGCAGCAGACGATCCTTGCGGGGCTGCACCGCGGCGGGTTCTTCGAAAAGGCGGCGTTCTACGGCGGCACGGCCTTGCGGCTTTGCTACGGCCTCGACCGTTTTTCGGAGGACATGGATTTCACGTTGATCCTGCCGGATCCCGAGTTTACGCTCGAGCCGTGGTTCCCCTATATCAAGCAGGAGTTCCTGATGCTTGGGCACGAGCAAGTGACCATCACGCGCAAGGAAAAGAAGGGGCACCTGACGTTTGTCGACTCGGCGTTTCTGAAGGATACGACGGAGCTGTACAACCTGCAGGGCGGGCGGCTCCCGCAGATGCGGATCAAGATCGAGATCGACACGGACCCGCCGCTGGACTTCTGGACGACGCTCAAGCCGGTGCACATACCCTATTCCTTCATGGTGCACTGCTACGCGCTCGAGTCCGCATACGCGGGCAAGATGAGCGCACTCCTCTACCGCCAGTGGAAAAACCGCGTAAAAGGCCGCGACTGGTACGATTTCGAATGGTACGTGCGGCAGGGCGTCGCGTTGGACCTCATCCATTTCAACGCACGCGCAAAGCAGGGAGGCCATATCTCCGAAGACCTGACGCCGGGCGGGTTCCGCACGCTGCTCAAGGAAAAGATATCGTCCTCGGACATCGCAAAGGTCAAGGCGGAGCTATCCTATTTCGTGGAGGACATCGCGAGGCTCGACCATTGGACGCTGGACTATTTCCTGCAACTCGCCGACCAGATGAAAATCGACGACTGCCACGGCGCGGCGGTTGAGCGGGATTAGGTGGATGCGAGCTTCCCTATGATTTCCTCGAGCCAGCCCGGGGACACCAGGCTCATGATGGCGATGGCCAGAGAGACCAGCGACGCGACGCCGACGATCCCGGCGAAGAGGCCGATCCCGTTCCCGGTCGGCGCCGACAGGCTTGCCTGGTTTTGCTTGCGCGTCACGGCCGCCGCGGCCTCCGCACGCTCCTTCTCCCAGACCGCATACAGCCCCGTGCGCAGCTCGAAGGAAGGCCACGCGCGCTTCCCGGCGTCCGCCTCCTTGTAATACTGCTCGATCATATTGGTGAGGCCGGGGATCCGAAAGTCCGATTCCTCTTTCAAAATCGAATAATAGATGCGGATATCGCCCTCCCAGGCCGTGCCATCCCGCCGCCGCAGGAAATCGTGGAAGAGGGCCTGGACCTTTTCGCCTTCCCCTCTTTCGCGGGCATCGAAGCTCTTTGCCGCTATGTAGAACAGCCCCCCCATCGCGAACAGGGCGATCATCATCCCCCGCTCCAGATTCGCATTGCTGGGGAGATCCATGGCCATGCTGCCTATGGGCTCCATGAGCAATACCACAGCTACAAAGAGGATTGCCACCAGCAGCCACAATACGACGGCCCTGTGGGTTTCAAAGCGCAGCTTGCCGAACGCATCGCAGATCTTGTTGTAGCCGACCTCGAGCTTGTCCAGTTTGTAGAACGCCTTGCCGACGCCTTTGCGTAGCCGCTTGCCGGATTTTTTTGCCGCTTTGGCAATACCGCCGTTAGGCAAACGCTGGTCCACCCCCTCGCGCCCGTCTTCGGGCGCCTCTGAGTGAACCAGCGTTTCGTCCGTTTTCATACTATTCCGTCTCGGTTTCCGCGCGGTGCTTGCGGCGCGCCGATACGACGGCAGCCACAATAATGATGGCCACCACCGCTGCGAGCACAAGGATCCACGGCCACGTGATGAGCTTGCTTAGGAAGCTGGTGATGCTCGCCAAGATGCCGCTGAGGCCGCCGCCAACGCCGCCGCCGTCGCCGTCGCCGTCGATGATGGCATCGCCACCGTCGATGAGCGGCGGTTTTTCGTCCTCGATCGTCGTGTCCGGCTTGGTCGCGCCATCGCCGCCGTCCCCGTCGCCGGGGTCGAGGGGCACTTCGTCGTCGGGGATGATGACACCGCCGTCGCCGCCTGTCGCGTCACCGCCTGTGCCGGCTGCCGCGCCACCGCCGGCTGCCGCGCCGCCGCCTCCGGCCGCCGCACCGCCGCCTGTGCCGGCCGCCGCCGCGCCGCCGCCTGTGCCTGTGCCGCCGCCGCCCGCGACCACGACATCCACATACCTCGTGCTCGTGACCGTCGTCGTCGGCGGATCCGTCGGCTCATAGACCGCCTTCACGATATACGTCTTGTACGTCTCCGCGGGGTTGCTGTAGGTCACCGTGATGTTTTGCCACCCGGGGACCTGCTCCGTGCCGCGATAGACGATCTTCGTGTCATAGGTCGTCGCCTCGTAGACGACGGTCGGGTCCTTCGCGGACTTCTGCGCCGCCGTCAGCACCGGCCGGTCCTTGACGGGGCTCGTCGTGATGCCGCCCTTCTTGAGCGTGTCCTCGGACAGCTCGCGCACGAGGTCGATCTCCACGTCCGTGTCGCCGTCCGCCGCGCTCTTCACCGTATAGCCCGTGATTGTCTCCGGGATCTGCTCCTGCGCCGGATCCACCGCCGACGCCGGGAGCGTGTCGACCAGCTCGATCGCCTCGATGTCATTGGTCGCCGGCACAAAGGCGACCGCCACGGCGTGCACCGTGTCCACGGGGACCGTTGCCCCCGTGCCCGTGATCTTCGCCACAAGCTCGCCCGGGAGGCCCTGCTCGGCCGCGAACGCCTCCAGCTCGGCTTGCGTGATCGCGCCGCCCTCGAGCTTGAACGTATAGGTACGCTCCTTCGTCGACGCCAAAGCCGGGTCGGAGGTCGAGACCAGTTTGTAGTTGCGCCCGAAGCGCGAGACCGTATCCGGGATAGCGACCTCGCTCTCCTGCCCTTCCTCGTAGAGGAACTCAATCGTCACATTTTCGCTCGCGCCGGAGCCCGCCTCCGATGACGCGTGCACCGAGAGCGGCGCCGCCGCCACCCAGGCCATCATCCCGCAGAGCAGGAAGACCGCGAAGAACGAGTTGCGCGCGGACTTCGCCGCCGCCGCCGCGAGGCTCTTTTTCCGCGACCGCCGCAGGCTGTGCAGCAGGAGCAGCATCAGGGCCAGCGATGCCGCGGCCATGATGACCATCATCTCGATCCATGCCGTATCGCCCGTGCGCGGCACGTTCCGGTAGATCGTGTTCACCGCAGAGCGCACGCGCGTCAGCACGAGATCCCCGCCGGAAACGTTCACGGTCGGGGGCGCTGGGTCGTCGCGCACGATCGACGGCCGCGCCGGCGTCGGGATGGGCGACGGGGCCGAGAGGTTGCGCGTCACGACCGCGTCCATGATCCCGTAGCCGAACATGCCGGTGCCGCCGTAGGCGCTCGCGGATCCGACGATGTCGTCGCCGCGCACATCCTCGAGCGGCGAGACCGCGTGCACGAGCAGCGTGATCGGCATGCCCGTGAACCCGGACGTGATCGACGCATCCGACCAGTCCGTGAGGCCCGTGGCCTCGTCATACCCAAATCCGTTCGCGTCCAAAGGCGCGATCACGGCCGCAGGCGTCTCCGCGCTCGGGCTAACGGCCGCGAGCGGCTCCACCGCCGCGAGGCCCGTAGCAGGCGCCGACGTCGGCCCCACCGCCGCACGGGGCAGGTAGCCGTCGACGATATCATCCACAAGGACGATTTCTTCCGAGTTCGGCGTGCCGAGCTTGTCCAGGTTGATGCCGATGAAATTGCCGTCGTCGTCAAACGAGTAGTAATCCCCGTTGACGCTTGCGTCCGCGTAGTTTTTGCTCGTGAACCCGACGTCCACCGCGCCGAAGGAGAACCGCAACGCCGTGACCCACTCGGTCTCGTTGTCGAGCCCGAGGTCGTCCTTGACGGACAGGTGCACCGACTGCGTCCCGTCGTAGTACCCGTCGCCGCGCGCGCCGCCGGTCCACGGCTTCCAGTCGCTGCCCGCGCTCGTCCGGTATTCGATCAGGTAAGTATAGTCCTTGCCCGCGTCGCGCAGCAGCCCGTACACGACCGGCGTCCAGATCTCGTCCAGACGGATATGGTCGAGCGCGACGCCCTCAAGCGGATCCACCACGTAGAATTCCGAAAGCGGCACGTTCGAAGCGGAGCGGAAGTCGATGTCGTACTGGTACTGCACGAAGTCCGGCCCGCCGATGCCCGCGACATTCTCGATGTCCTCGTCCGTCGCGCCGAACGTCGAGGAGCTGTACGCCGCGCTCGTGCGCTTGATCGAATCCTTGTCGACCTGCAGCGCGATCATCGGCGTGAACTCATTCACAAAGGCCACCGGCAGGTCGCTATCGCCGATCGGCGTAGCCCCCGCGTCGGGGTAGCTCGTATAATAACTCACGACCACATCGTCGTCGCCTTCCGCGTCGGCCGGCACCGCAATAGCCGCGAAGTACACCGTTTCGTCATAGGTCCAGCCCTCCGGCACCGGGTCGGGGACCGTCTCCGTGATGCGGAAGATGTACGTCTTGCCCGCCAAGAGGCCTTCGAAAGCGCTGAACGGGATGTCGACCGGCTCCGTGTCGAACGTCGTGTAGGACACGGTCTTCGTCTCCTTCCCCGTCTCACCGAGCACGCCGCCGTCGTCCTCCGTCACGACCTCGATCTCCCCTTCGGTCTTCACGACCTGCTCGAGCGTAAACTCGAACGTGGGGATGTCATCGAGCCCGATGCCGCCCCCGCCCGTACTGAGCGCGAGCTTCTTCTTCACGTCGAGCGCCGCCGAGAACGTCTGGTAGGTGTTCGTGAAGACCGCTTTCTCCGCCGCCTCGCCGTCGTCTTCCGTCGGGTCCGTGTCGAAGTACTCCACGGTCACCGCGCCCTCTTCGTCCACCGTCACCACCGCGTACCACGGGGCGTCGTCAAACGCCCAGCCCGCAGGCAGCAGCGCCGGGATCGACTCCACGATCTTGAAGTAGTACACATGGTCCGTCCGCAGCCCCGTCACGGGCGCGAACGCCACCTCGAGCCCGTCCGCGTAGTCGGACAGCGTCTGCGAGGAGGTGCTGACCGGGTTGTTGTCGTTGTCATCCGCGTCCTTGCCGAGGTCGTATTTCTCCGTCTCCCATGCGGACGCGTCCTCGTCGTAGCCGTAGAGCGTGAACGTGAACGCCGGGATCTCATCCGGCTCGGGCCCGCCCTCCGGCAGCACCTCGATCTTCTTGTAGACCTTGAGCGCCGCCGAAAGCGACTCGTACACGTTTTCGAAGCTCGCCGTGCCCGTGGATGACGCCGTGCCGTCCTTGCCGGCCTTGATCGAATACGTCGTCGTGCCGTCGCTGTTCACCGTCGCCGTGACATAGCGCACGACCTCGTCGTAGACGAAGCCCTCCGGCACTGTGGCCGGGACGACCTCCTTGATCGTGAAGTAGTAGGTGCCCTGCGCCACGTCCGCGATCTCGCCGAACGTGGCCGTCTCGTCGCCGTCCAAAAGGTCGCCGCCGTCGATCGTGACCTGCTTCGGGTTCGGGCTGAGGATGGCCCCGGTCGCCAGCTTCGTGTCCGAATCCGCGCCCGTCGTCTGCGTCAGCTCAAACGTGAAGTCCGGGACCGTCTCCGGGTCCGCGCCGCCCTCCGGCGTCGTGATCGTCTTCTTGACCTTCAGCTCGATCTTGCCCTTGATGCGCTCGTAGGTGTTCGTGAACGTGACCAGGTCGTCGCCCTCCACGATCTCGACCTCGCCGCCCTCCGGCGTCGCCGTGACCGTCAGCTTGTAGCCGGAAACCTCCGCGTTTTTTTCCTCCACGATATAGGTATGCCCGAAGATGATCTTCTCCTGCGTATCCTGCACCGTCACCGTCTGCCCGGCCGGCACCGCGATGTTCGTATAGATGGCGGGCGTCACCTTTGCGCCCTCCTTGTCCGTCTCGAAGATGTCGAAATAGAACGTCGTCGGGATGCCCGTCGCCCCGGAGGGCTTCGAGACGATCTTCTTGATGCGGATCGTCGCGTCCTTCGCGTTGTGGAAGGTCGTGACCGGGATCTGCTCCTCCTGCTTCTCCACGATCGTGAAGGGCAGGCCGTTCTCGCTGATGATCGAATAACCGTTTTCGCCCTCGTTGGTCTCGTAGACGAGGTATTGCCCGATGTCCAGGCCCTCGATCGTGATCGTGCCGTGGTTCTTCACGACGGAGACCACCGACCCGAAGTTTTCCTGGTCGTCGATCGTGACCGTGCCCGTTGTGACGGGGTCGTTCGGGTAGCCTACCGGGTCCCCGTTCGCGTCGCGCTTGAAGATGGCGAATTCGAATTTGTCGCCCTCGCCGTCAAACGGCTCCTTCATGCCGAAGTCCGCCCAGACGTATTTCTCGATGACCGCCTTCCCCTTCGTGATGTAGGGGACCAGATCCTGCAGCGCGATCTTGAAGTCGAAGCCCGAGGCTGAGCCATACTTCTCCTCGCCCTGCATATGCGTGCAGATGTTCATCTCCGGGTGGTAGCCGGAGAACGGCACTTCATAGTAGCCCGATACCGAGTTCCAGTATTTTTCAAACAGGGCTTCATAGTACGGGATGCCCTTCACGTCGTCCGTGTCCAGCCGCAGCTTGCCGCCGATCGTAAACTCCGCCCCCGTAAGCCAGTTGTCCAGCGACACGGGGAACTGCGGCGTGCCGTACCCATAGTCATTGGACATGCTCGAAAACTCCTGGTCGTCCGGGTCCGTACGCGCCCGCCAGTTCGAACCGGAAGGCGGGTAGTTGTGCGTGCCGGTCGAATCCGTCACGGACGCGGTCAGGTTGTCGCTGATGACCTGTGCGCCGAGCTCGTATTTCTTCCCGTCGACGTCGACCTGCATGGATCCCGTGAAGCGGATGTCCACGTGGTCATATTTGTACGTGGTCATCCGGAGCCAGACATCTCTCGAATGCGTGGCCGCATCCGAGGTCATCTCCAGGACTTCCGGCGTGCCGCTGTAGTCGCGCGGCGTCGAGTTCAAATCCGGCCAATTTGCATCCGTTGTATTTTCATTGGCAAGCGTGATACCAGTTGCCACGATCCGCTTGAACGTCACCGTGCCTTCCGGGACGCCCGTAAAGGTCGCGACGCCGTTCACGACCGACGCCGTGTGCGTATTGCCGTCCTTGTCGACCAACTCCGCCGTGAGGCCGGGGCCGGTAGGCCGCGTCGAATGCTGGTACCCGTTGACCCAATTCCTGGTCTGGGGATTGATCCAATAGTAGACGTTGAGCGTCACATCCGTCGGATCACCCGGCGACAGTGGCTCGATCGCCTCGCCGCCCTCCGGCGACAGCGGCTCGACCGCCGCACCCGGGTCGTCCGGGTCCACCGGCGCATCCGGGTCGGCCTCCGTGGCGGGCTCCCCCGCCGTCGTGGCCGGATCCGCTGTTGAGGCCGGATCGGCCGACGCGCCCTCCGTGCCGGGATCCTCCGCCGGAGCGGCCGTCTCGGTTTCCGTGCCGGGCTCCTCCGCCCCCGAACCGGGGCTTTCCGATTCAGACGCAAAAGAAGCGACACCGCAATAGACAACGGTCATCGCCACCATTAACGCGATCGCGCAAAGCTTCTTCAATTTCATCGTAGCCTACCCTTCACCCTATATGGAATATTTCACCCCATCCTACTATAGGGAAACCCACGTCCGATAAAAACCGGCAAACAAACGCGTACAATTAAAGGTATTATACGTATTTTATAATAAAATTGCAATATTTTATTATTATGTTTTTAGCAATTTTGTGTGTTTTTTTGTTTTTTTGCGTATGGACGGGGTTGCGGCCACTTGGCGCAGGGAATGGCGATACCGAATATTCAATCGAGTTCGCGGGCAAACGCGCAATCCGCGAACTCGATGCAAAATCGGTGGGAAATCCGGCCTCTGCGCTACCAAATTTCAATCGAGTTCGCGGATTGGCGTTTTATCCGCGAACTCGATGCAAAATCGGCTAGAAATCCGGCTTCTGCTACGCGTTGTTTTGCGCAGCCCTGGCCTTCCCCCCGCAGAGGTAGGCCAGCAGCACGGCCAGCACGGCCAGCGCCACATGCCACAGCGTCCACGCGTCGGTCAGCGCCATCGGATTTTTGATATTTTCCGTCAGGGCGAAGAGTACGGCCGATACCGCGAAGCTGCCGCCCGCGAGGGCGCGCAGCGCCGCGCGCCGGCGCTTGGCCCTGGCATCCGCCTCCTCGGCCGGTGCCTCGCCGCCCCCCGCTTTCCGGCGCTTCGCCCGGGCGAGGGCCCGCACGAAGGCCGCGGCGCAGGCGGCTGTCAAAATCAGGTTGAGGAGCGCCCAGACGGGGCCCTCTTTCGTCGTGAGCGGCGGCTCCACGTCCGCGATGGTCTCCGGGCCTTCGCTTTCCGCCGCCACGAGCGGCGTGTCCGCCGGCGGGATCACGACCGGCGCCGCTGCCGCCGCAGCTGCCGCTGCCGGGGCCGCCGCCGCTGCCGCCACTGGCGCCGCCGCGCCGCCGCCTCCGCCACCGCCGCCGCCGCCGGTGACGTCGGTGATGTCCGTGGCGCTGACGGCCTCCACGATCTCCGTATAGCCGAGCTGCAGGGCGAAGTACACGCGCAGCACCGTCGAGCCGTCACCTGCGAGCACCGCGCTATAGCCCCCGCTGCGCGACGCGTCCAGCGAATAGCCGTCCAGGCGCGGCACCCGGTCGGCCGCCGTGATGCCCACGTCCTGCCCTGTCGTGCCCGTGCGCTGCGCCGTTTCGTCCGGTGTCTGGCCATAGGCCGTAGCGCCCCCTGCTGCCTGCTTCTCATAGTAGTATTCGACGGCGTACGGCGTGTCGGTGTTCGCCCGCCACACCGCGACGTACACGCGGTCCCCCGTGACCTGCGCGTCCACCGCGCCGCCGTCAAGATCCCAGCCCGCGAACGTCCAGCCCGCGTCATGGCTGCCCGGCGCCGAAGGATCCACCGCCGGGGCCGGCGTCGCCTGGCCATAGTCGAGCCCGCCAAAGGCCTCGTCCTCCCAGATCCCGTGGTCCCCCCTCGCGTATGCCACCGTGAACAGCCGCTTGAAATGCACGCGCAGCACGAGGCTGCCGTCGCCCGCGATCACGCCCTCCGTCACGTTCCCCTCGAAATCGTCGCCCGTATAGGCGAAGCCCGCGTCCGAAGGCTCCCGGTCGGCGTCTGTCAACCGGGCCGTCTCGCCCGTCATGCCCTGCCGCCCGTCGCGATCGTCCGCCGACTGCGGGTAGGAGCCGTCCTCGTTTTGATAATAATATTCCACCGTGTACGCCGTATCCTTGTTTGCCAGCCACTGCGCCGTATAGGTCTTGCTCCCGGTCACGGCCTCGGCGATATCCTCGCCCCAGCCCACGAACGTGTACCCCGCGTCGTGCGCGGCCGTCGGGTCGACGGTCGGCGCCGGCGTGTCGTCGCCGTAGTAGAGCGGCGTGTGCACCTCCGCCTCCCACGTGCCGTGGTCGCCCGGCGCGTAGGTCACCTGGTATTCGTCCTTTTCAAAATTGGCCGTGAAGATCTGCGACTGGGTCACGGTGGACGGCTGCGTAGGCGTCCAGTCCACGAAATGCCAGCCGGCGTCCGCTTCGTAGCCCGGCGCCCATTCGTTGTCCCATGGGGTTTCGTGCGGGATGCCGTCCACGATCTTCTTGCCGTTCGACAGGCCCGCGCCCGTCAGGCGGCCGCCCGTGCCGGCCTGGAAGGTCAGCGCGTAGGTCTTCGCGCGCCAGATCGCGTAAAATTCGCGGCTTTCGCTGCCCGTGTTCGCGAGCGCGGCGCCTATGGCGTAGTCGCCGGCGGCGGCGTCGACCGTGCCGTCCCGCGCCCCCTCCTCCGTCGGCGACCAGCCGATGAGCTCCTTCGCCGGGTGGGTGAAAATCGCGCCCGCGAGCGCCCGGCCCGCCTCGTTCTTTTGCATCCAAATGACGACGTCCTCGTCCGGATCCGCGCCGGCCGTGGCCGGGTGGTAGGTATAGGACACCGATTCCTTGAGCGGCGCGAAAAGGGGCCGGAGCACCAGGTCGCCGCTGATCGGCGCGGGCAGCTCGCTGTACGGGTAGTACAGCTTCCCGTCGTCCACGCCGTCCGTGACCCAGCGTTGGAAGACCTGGCCGTCCGGCACCGCCGCGTCCTGCGGCCACGGCTTCACGCGCGTGTTGGTGCCGAGCGCGTATTCCTCCCCGTCGAGCGGCGGCGAGAACGGCGCCCCGTCCGCGCCGAGGTAGGTGATCGTGAAGCCCTCGGTCTTCCACTGCGCATAGAGTTCCAGGTCGCTGTGCAGCGTCTGCGTGCCGAAGCCGAACGCGAGCGGGTGCTGCCCCATGACGAGCCAGACCCAGCCGAGGAATTGCCCCTTGCCTTCGTAGGATTCGTTCACGATGTAGTAGCCCGGGTCGGCGACCGTGCCGCCGTCCACGGCGTAGAGGTCCTTGTCCTCCCCGAGGTAGGCGCCGCCAATGCCGTCGTAGAAGCGCACGGTGATCGCCGACGGGACCCATTTCGCAAAGAGCATCAGCGGCTCCGCCGGCATCACGGCCGTCTCGAAGTCAATCGGGCTCCCGTTGAAATCCGGGTTGTCGTACCAGCCCTTGAACGTGTAATCCTCCCGCTCCGGCTGCTCCGGCTCGTAGTCTTTCAGCGGCGTGCCGGCCGTCAGCAGCTGCGTCGGGTAGTCGCCGGCCGCGCCCATCGGGTTGAAGGACAGATCCTCGCCGGAGGCGTCGTACAGGAAGTAGATGTACTGGGCGGTGTCGTCGTTCTTGTCGTGCTTCGTGCCGTCTGCGTAGAAATGGTAGGCCCCGCTCCCCTTCGTGATGCCCATATGGAGCTTCGAATAGGGGTAGTTCGGCGGGGTCGGCACGTTGCCCGCGTATTGGAACGTGTAAGCCGGGAAGACCACGGACTGCGCCTTCGTGTTGTTGTCCTGATAGCCGTTCTCGCCACGTTCGAGCTTGTAATATTTCCCGTTGTACTTCACATAGGTGCGCCACACCTTCCCGGCGATGTCGATGGTCTCGGCGGACGTGTCGCCGAGCTCCGTCGCCTGCGCCTGGATCTCGGCGGACGGGTTGGGGATCTGCAAATAATACAGCCTGCTGTGCGGCACGTGCGCGCCCACGGCCTGCCACTGCGGCGCGAAAGTCAGCGTCCGCTCGTCGTCCGTCGCCGGCGAGGCGACCTCCGCCGCCTTCAGCAGGTCGGCGACCGCCTCGAGCCGGTCGCTGTGCGGCACGCCCGCATAGTTCCCGATGAACCAGCCGTACAGCTCGAAGCTGGCGTTGCCGGAGACCACGTTCCCATAGCTGGGCCATACGTCGTCGAGCCGCATCTCGTACTTCGTCTCAAACTGGTATTTGGGCCCGGAAGCCCCGCCCGACTGGTAGTCCACCCCGCCGATCGTGATGTAGGACGAGTTCAGGGGATCCGCCCCGCTTGGACTGGTGTTGTTGTTCTCGTCCAGGCTGTTCACCTGCGTCTTCGTGGCGTGCATGTCGAAGACGAACGTATAGACCTTGCGCGTGAAATAAAGATTCACCACCGTCGTGCCGTCGCCGTTGACGCTGGCCTGGCTGACCCGATAGAGCTCCGAAAAATCGGGGAATGGCTTTGCCGCTTCCATGATGGCGAGGTCCGCCGGCGTGAACGAAAGCACGCTGCCGGCGGGCTTCTTCAGGGCGGCGGGCAGCGCCACCGCCGGGACGGAGCTGTGGTAGGCGTAGTTTGCCGTGTCGTCCGCGTCGAAGTCGAGCGGCAGCCGCGGTTTCTCGTACCAATATACGATGGTATAAGCTATGTCCTCCGCCTGCCACACCGCGTAGACCGTCGTGGTGGCGTGTATTTCCGTGTTCGCAAAATCGAAGTCCTCTGCGCCGTCCGGCGTTGCGGCCCAACGCACAAAGGTGTAGCCGGCGCGCACCGGGTCGTTGGCCGGCCGCTCCGCCTTCTGCCCGTCCACGACCAGCTGCGGCTCGACGTAGCTGCCGGCCGTCTGGAAGAGGACGACCCACGCGTCCGAGAAATACGGCACGAGCACCAAATCGCTCGTCGCCGTGACGGACCCGAAGCCGAACGGCGCCTGATCGCTGCCCCCCTCCACGTACCAGTAGAGGAGGCGCTTCCCGGTAGGCGCCGCGATGCCGTCCGCGACCGCTTTGTCGGGGCCCGGGATCACTGCGCCCGGGCGGAGCGCGCGCGTCTGCACGACCGTGCCCCCCGGCGCGTCCTTGTATTGGATCAGGTAGACGTCCGAGAAGACGGCGTAGAGCGTGAGGTCGCCCTTCACGGGCGTCTGGAATACATAGAATTCGTCATCCGCGTAGGCCTCGTGCACGGCGGGGTCGAAGGCCGACCAGCCCAGAAAGCCCGTCTTGCCCGGCGGGACCGCCGGCGCGCCGGGCTCGTAGGCGGCATCGCCGTCGTCCACGGTCTGCGCTTCGATAGCGTCCGTATCGCCTTCCACGCTGAAGGTCACCGTCCAGGGGCCTGCGCCGTCCAGCGGCTCGATATCGCCCAGCACGACGGCCTCCCCGACGACGGGTTTGGGCGCGGGCTCCGCCGCAGGCTCTTCCGCGGTTTCCCCTGCCGGCTCCTCTATAAGCTCCCCGGCTGGCTCCTCTGCCGACTCCTCCGCTGCTTGCCCCTCCGCCTCTTCGGCAGCTGGGTCTTCAGGCACTGCGGGTTCCTGCGCAGGCCCGGCGGCTTGCAGGCCGCCCTCTTCCGGCGAAACATTCACCGTGGAAGAGGGTTCGGATTGGACGGAGACTTCCCCGGAAGGGGTTTCCGCGTCGTCCGCGAACGTCACCGTCGGCACCAGCATGGCCGCGATCAACACGAGAGTCAAAATACGTGCAAATACCATTTGTTTCTGTAACATGCCCCACCCCGCACACGTTCTGCCCCCCGGGGCGGCAGAAGAAACCTTGCCCCGGAAGACGCTCTATATACAAATAATGCTTATAGTAGATTATTCGTCTACTATACGGTTTTTGTGGGGTAAAAAAAGAAAAATATTGAAGTAAGATTAAAGTTTTAAGAAATCCTGCATATCCTGCGGCAGCGGCGCCTCGAAGCCAAGCGCCCGCCCGTCCCTCGGGTGCCGGAAGCGCAGCGCCGCCGCGTGCAGCAGCTGCCGCCGCTGTGCGCCGCCGGGCGTTTCGCCGTACAGCGCGTCGAACACCACCGGGTGCCCGATGGACGCCATATGGACGCGGATCTGGTGCGTGCGCCCGGTCAGCAGGCGCAGCCGCACTAGGCTATACGTCCGACCGCCGGACGCGGCGGGCGCAAAGACCTTCTCGCACGCCCACTCCGTCCGCGAGGGGTAGCCGCCCTCCGCCTCGGGCTTCACCGTGCGGCGGGGCGTCCCGTCGGACGGCGGCGCGATCGGCGTGTCGATGAGGCCCCCGCCGCGCAGCGCGCCATGGACGATCGCGAGATAGATCTTGTCGACCGCCCCGTCCGCCGCCTGCCGCGCGAAATCCGTCTGCGCGTGGGCGTTCTTGCCGCAGAGCAGCACGCCCGAGGTGTCCATGTCGAGCCGGCTGATGAAGCGGATCTTGTAGGATTCGCCGCGCGCGAGCATATGCCGCATGACCCCGTTCGCGACCGTGCCGTCCGCGTGCCCCTTCGTCGGGTGCACGACGATGCCCGGCTGCTTGTCCAGGACCAGCAAGTCGTCGTCCTCGTAGATCACGGAAATCGGTATGTCCTGCGGCGCAAAGCCGCTCTTCTCCTCCGGGAACACGAGCCGGATCTCGTCGCCGGCCCGCACCTTGTCGACGAACCGCGCGGGCGAACCGTTCACAAACAGCTCCCCGGTGTCATAGATGGCCTTGCGCATCAGCCGCGAGGAGACCCCCTTGGAGCGCCGCAGCACGGTCCGCACGGTCATCCCGTCCTGCAGCTCGGCAACAACCCAACGCAAATCACCCGTCACGGTTTTGGATTCTCAATCCTCAATGTCCCGGTAGTCTTCCCCGTCCTCGTCGTCCCCGCTCCCGTAGTCGTCCTCGAGCAAATGCGTCAGCGACACAACGTACTCGTCGAGCGGGTAGTCCAGCGCCTCCTCAAAATCGTAGGTGTAGTCGCCGCCGTCCAGGTTCTGCAGCCGCACGTTCGTCAGCGCCTCCATGACGGACAGATCCGACTCCACGCCCTCGGCCTGGTCCGTGCAGCGCACGCGCCCGTCGAACAGGAACCAGCCGCGGAATTTGACCAGCTCGTCCGCGTAGAGCCGCGCGTTCTCGTCGCCCTCCGCGCCGGCCATGCCGTCCGCGAGGCTCTGCAGCGTCGTGCTGATCGTCTGCAAAAGCGTGTACAGCTCGCTCTCGTCGTCCGGCACAAATTTGAGCAGATCCTCGAAATACGTCTCCGTCAGCTCGGAGAGCGCGTCCGGCTCCGACTCCGACACAAGCTGCGCGACGGCGTCCGAGGAAATGTCCTCGGGGCATTCGACCAGCTCCGCAAATTGCTCGAAATATACAAATTCCGACGGCGTTTCAATCTCCAGCATTTCCATCAGCTCTTCAAAATCCACGCGCTCACCTCCCTCCGGATATCACTCCTGCCTCTTGCTCTGCCTCTCATTCCGCCCGCATCTCTTCTATGTCAACCGTTTTGAACGTCACCCGCAGATCCGATCCCGCAAAGATCCGCTGAATCATGTTCATGAAGTTTTCGGACAGGTCGCTCGCGTAGAAGATGTTCTCCCCCTGCCCCGGCCCCTCCGCGCACAGGCCGCCGCGCACGAGCGCGCCCGTCACGCTCCCCGCCATCTCCTCGGACGGGTCGATGATGCGCAGGCCCGGGTACAGCTTCTCGATATTGCGCCGCACGAGCGGGTAGTGCGTGCATCCGAGCACGAGCGTGTCAATGTTATTGTATGAAAGGAACTGCTCGAGGTAGTACCGCAGCGTCAGGTCCATGATCTCGTGCTGTATGATGCCCTCCTCGATGAGCGGCACGAGCGCGGGGCAGGCCTGGCCGTAGACGTCCAGCCCGGGCGAGGACCGCAATAACATTTTCGGGTAGGCTTCGCTGCCGATCGTGGCCTTCGTGCCGATGACGCCGACATGGCTGCCCGCCGTGCACGTGGCGGCGACAGCCGCTATGGCCGGCTCGATGATGCCGAGGATGGGGATGCCGGGATGCCTTTCGCGCAGGTCGTCCATGGCGATCGAGCTGACCGTGTTGCACGCGATCGCGATCATCTTGACGCCCTTCGCCACGAGGAAGTCCGCGATCTCCCGCGCGAAGCCCAGGATGGTCCGGGGGGCCTTCGACCCGTAGGGCGTGCGCGCCGTGTCGCCGAAATAGATGATGCGCTCGCCCGGCAGGGACCGCATGATGTGCGGGATGCAGGTCAGGCCGCCCAAGCCGGAATCGAAGAACCCAATCGGCCTCTCATCCATGGCGCCAGCCCTCTGCCCCCGTCAGGTTGTATGGTATACTTGTCTCCATATAAAACAATAATAGCATAGGGAGAAAGCATTGGCAAAGAAACGAAGCGAAATAGACGACAGGTACAAATGGAACCTTGGGGCGGTTTACCCGGACGAAGCCCTCTGGGACGCGGATTTTGCGCGCGTCCTTGCGCTTGCGGAGGCGTTTTCGGGCTACGCGGGGCGGCTCTCGGAGGGCGCGGGCGTGCTGCTGGAGGCGCTCGGGAAGCACGAGGAGTACTGGCAGATCGCGGAGCGGCTCTACGTCTACGCGCGCCAGCGGCGCGACGAGGACAACACGGTCGCGCGGTACCAGGCGATGGAGAGCCGCGTGCAGGAGCTGCTCGCGAAGATCTCCGCGCTCGGCGCGTTCTTCACGCCGGAGATCACGGCGATCGATGAGGAAACGATCCGGGCCTTCCAGGAGGAGGAGCCGGAGCTCGCCGGGCGGTACGGCTTCGTGCTGCGGAAGATCCTGCGGGAAAAGGAGCACGTGCTCCCGCAGCCCGAGGAGGAGCTGCTCGCGAAGCTGTCCGAGGTGCTCGGCGCGACGAACGACATCTTCACGATGCTGAACGACGCGGACATGAAATTTGGCGAGGTCATAGGCGAGGACGGGACGCCCTGCGAGCTGACGCACGGCACGTACATCCGCTTCCTCGAATCGAAGGACCGGGCGGTGCGCAAGGCGGCGTACGAGGCGCTGTACAGCGTCTACGCCGGCCACAGGAACACGCTCGCCGCCAGCTACCGCTACAACACGAAGGTCGACGCGGTCACGGCGTCCATCCGCCGCTACCCCTCCTCCCGCGCCAAGGCGCTCGCGGGCGCGAACGTGCCGGAGGCGGTCTACGACTCGCTCATCTGCGCCGTGAACGACAACCTGCCCGTGCTGCACCGCTACCTCGGCGCGCGGAAGCGGCTTTTGGGCATCCCGGACGGGGAGAAGCTCGCGATGTACGACGTCTACGTACCGCTCACCGCCTACGACGAGCGGGAGATCCCGTTCGACGAGGCCGTCTCCATCATGGGGCGGGCGCTCGCGCCGCTCGGCGAGGACTACGTGGCCCAGGCCCAGGCCGGCGCGCGCGGCGGCTGGATCGACGTCTACGAGAACGAAGGGAAGAGCAGCGGCGCCTACTCCTTCGGCTGCTACGACAGCGACCCTTTCATCCTGCTCAACTACACGGGCAAGATCAAGGACGTCTTCACGCTCGTGCACGAGATGGGGCATTCGATGCATTCCTGGTACACGCGCAGGACGCAGCCCTTCACCTACGGCAGCCATTCGATCTTCACGGCGGAGGTCGCCTCGACGGTCAACGAGAACCTGCTCGTCCGCCATCTGCTCGCGGGCGCGCAGTCGGACGCGGAGCGCGCCTACTACCTGAACATCTTCATCGAGGAATACCGCACAACGGTCTTCCGCCAGACGATGTTCGCGGAGTTCGAGAAGCTGACGCACGAGGCGGCGGAGCGCGGCGAGGCGCTCACCAGCGAATCGCTCTCGGAAATGTACGGCGGCCTGAACGAAAAATACTTCGGCGTAGGCGTGGAGACGGACGATTTCATCCGCCTCGAATGGTCGCGCATCCCGCATTTCTACCGGGCCTTCTACGTCTACCAGTACGCGACGGGCTTCTCGGCGGCGGCGGCCATCGCGAAGAAGATCCTCGCCGAGGGCGCGCCCGCGGCGGCGGCCTACCGGGAGTTCCTCACTACCGGGGACTCAGACGACCCGATCGAGCTTTTGCGCATCGCGGGCGTGGACATGGACAAACCGGAGACGGTCGCGGCGGGGCTTGCGATGTTCTCCGACCTCGTCACGGAGTTCGACGGGCTGACGGGGCGGCTATGAGGACGATCGCCGTCATCGAGCACAAAAGGCCGGGCTCCGGCAAGGTCGCGGCGGACGTCAAGGCGAAGCTGGCCGCCGCCGGGTTCCGGGTGCGGGAAGACGAGGTGGCCGGCGCCGACCTCATCGTCTGCATCGGCGGCGACGGGTCCTTCCTGCACGCGCTCAACCGCTACGACTTCCCGGAAGCGCCCTTCGTCGGCATCAACACAGGCCACCTCGGCTTCTTCCAGGAGCTCGACGAGGCGGACATCGACCTGTTCATCGAAAAATACAAGGCCGGGGACTACCAGCGGCAGGAATACCGCACCGTCGAGGGCACCTGCGAGCACGCGGGGGGCGTGCTGCGCGTGCAGGGGCTCAACGAGATCGTCGTGCGCGGCGAGGGCTCCCGCCTCTGCCACCTCGACATCTACATCGGCGACCGTTTCATCGAAAATTTCAGCGGCGACGGCATCATCGTGGCGACGCCCGCGGGCAGCACGGCGTACAACTACGCGCTCGGCGGCGGCATCGTCGACCCGCGCATCCCGCTCCTCCAGGTCACGCCGATCGCCCCCGTGAACAGCGCGGCCTACCGCTCCTTCACGAGCAGCATCCTGCTGCCGCCCGACCTCGCCGTGTGCGTCTACCCCGTTTCCGAGGGGCTGACGAAGGCGCAGGCGGCGCGCCAGAAAACGCGCATCGCGGTCGACGGCATCGAGTCCCACCTGAAGGGCGTCACGCGTATCGCGATCGGCCTGTCCGAGAAGACCGTCACCCTGCTCCGGTTCAAAGATTACTATTTTTGGAACACGGTCAAGCAAAAGCTGCTATAAAACTCCAAAAAATAGGGCAAAGAAATCCTTGCCATGGCCCCCTCGCCATGGTACGCTGTGTGCATACAGTAGAGTAGATGCTGCGCGTCAAGTGTTGCGGGATGGAATGTAGCCCGCAAACGAAGAAGGTACCGCGCAAAGCGCAAGACCTCGCGGTGCGGCATCGCGTTCGCTACGCACGGACGAATCCTCGGTTTCCGAAAGCGTCCGGTGCAGGTGGACCTGCCCCGACAGATTTCGGATGGAGGATTTTGTTATGTCTGTCAAAGAATTTTTCGCCGTGAAGGGCGTCTTCACGACGAAGCACATCGCCGTCATGGCGATGCTCCTCGCGGTGCGCGCCATCTCCGGCTTTTTTCCGTTGACCATCTATTTGAACGGCACCATCAAGGTCTTCACCCTCGCCCACATCGTGGACGCGATCTGCGCGATGTTCTTCGGCCCGATCGCGGGCTTCGTCTTCGGCTTCGCGGGCGACTTCCTCGGCTATGTCGCCTCGCAGGGCGCGGGCGGCGCCTACGCGCCGTGGTACGCGATCAGCGAGATGGCCACCTGTTTCCTGTTTGCGCTCTTTCTATACAAACGCCCCGTGACATGGCTGCGGACGATCATCCCCTCCGTACTCAACCTCGGGATCGTCTTCCTCGGTTTGAACACGCTGTGGCTCAACCTCTATATAGGCGCGGAAGCAACGCTCGCCGCCCTGCCCTTCCGCGTCGGCCTGAACGCCGCCATGACCCCGGTCTACATCGTGATCCTATGGTTTGTCCTGACACGCATAAAGGCCGTGGTCGAGAAGCACAAGTTGTTGTAGGGCCTTGCGGGCGGATTGCCACCCGCCCCTACGATTTTGGCTCTGCGGGCGGATTGCCATCCGCCCCTACGATTTTGGCTTTGCGGGCGAACACAGTTCGCCCCTACGGTCACTCTTCGATCACTACGCCGTCTTCGTCTATGCGGAGGATGTCCTCGTCCGGGCCTGCGGCCGGGGCTTCTACGCCCATCGCTGCCGCGCGGTCGGCCTGCAGCTTCGCCATGACTTTCCCCTCGACCTCCATGGCGATCTCCGGGTGGTCCGAGAGAAAAGCCTTCGCGTTTTCGCGGCCCTGGCCGATGCGGTCGCCCGCATAGGAATACCACGAGCCGGATTTGTCGATGATGTCGGCCGCGGCCGCGCAGTCCAGCAGGTCGCCCGTCTTGCTGATGCCCTCGCCGTACATGATGTCGAACTCCGCCTGCTTGAACGGCGGCGCGACTTTGTTTTTCACGATCTTTGCGCGCGTGCGGTTGCCGAGGATCTGGTCGCCGGACTTGATCGACTCGATGCGGCGCACCTCGATGCGCATGGAGGCGTAGAATTTGAGCGCGCGCCCGCCCGTCGTGACCTCCGGGTTGCCGTAGATGACGCCGACCTTCTCGCGCAGCTGGTTGATGAAGATGGCGCAGGTGTTGCTGCGGTTGATCGCGCCCGCGAGCTTGCGCAGCGCCTGGCTCATGAGGCGCGCGTGCAGGCCGACGTGCGAGTCGCCCATCTCCCCCTGGATCTCCGCCTTCGGGACGAGCGCCGCAACGGAGTCGATGACGATCACGTCGATCGCGCCGCTGCGCACGAGCATCTCGCAGATCTCGAGCGCCTGCTCGCCCGTGTCCGGCTGCGACACGAGCAGCTCGTCCGTGTCCACGCCCAGCTTCTTCGCGTAGATCGGGTCGAGGGCGTGCTCGGCGTCGATGAAGGCCGCCCTGCCGCCCGCCCTCTGCGCCTCGGCGATGATGTGCAGCGTGAGCGTCGTCTTGCCGGACGACTCCGGCCCGTACACCTCCACGATGCGGCCGCGCGGCACGCCGCCGATGCCCGAGGCCACGTCGAGGCTCACCGAGCCCGTCGAGATGGCCTGTATGTTTTGCGCGGCGTCCCCGCCGAGCTTCATGACAGCCCCTTGCCCAAACTGCTTGTAGATCTGGTTCAGGGCCGCTTCCAATGCTTTTTCTTTTTCGTCTTTGCTGATTTCCGCCATGTCTCTTCTCCTTTGTTCGGAACGTTCGTTCTATATACCTATTATCCCCCAATCGGCCCCCCAAGTCAAGCCGATTTTTTATATTCCATAATATACCATAGATACAAAACTATGTCAATATCTTTTTTTCCGGCGGCCCGCCCGCCCCCTCGAGCTTCCTGCGGATCGTGTCGCACAGCTCCAGCACCGCCGCCGACCGGTTCACGCGCCGCCCCCGGTTCCGGAAATACCGCTCGTGCACCTCGACGCCGCCGGCCCACGCGATCCCGTAGTACCCCGTCCCCACCGGCTTCCCGCAGGTGTCGCCGGACGGCCCCGCGATCCCGGTCACCGCGACCGCGATGTCCGCCCGCGAGCGCGCGAGCGCCCCGAGCGCCATCTCGCGGCAGCACGGCTCCGACACCGCGCCGTACCGGTCAATCGTTTCCTTTGAAACGCCGAGCAGCGCGACCTTCGCCTCGTTGCTGTAGGTCACGAAGCCGCGGTCGAACACCTCCGAAGAGCCCGGCACGGACGTGATGGCGCCCGCGAAGAGCCCGCCCGTGCACGACTCCGCGCAGCAGAGCACCAGCCCCCGCTCGCGCAGCAGCCGCACGACGACCTCGTGGTATTCCTCGTCTTCCGTACTATATAGGTAGGCCCCGGCCAGCGCGCGCGCCTGCTCGATCGCCCCGCCCACCGCCGCTTCCGCCTCCTGCGCCGTGCGCCGCATGGACGTGACGCGCACCGCGCACTCGCCCTCCTTCGCGTACGGCGCGGCCGTCGGGTCCGTCTGCCCGTCGATGATCGGCAAGAGCGCGGTCTCGAGCGCCGACTCGCCGATGCCGTAGAAGCGCAGCATCTTCGAGAAGATCACGCTGTCCGACTTGCCTGCGAGGTAGGGGATGGCGCTTTCCTGCATCATCCGCTTCATCTCGCGCGGCGGCCCCGGCAATGCGATCGCGGTCTTGCCCCCGGCCTCGAGCGCGAAACCGGGCGCAGTCCCGGCGTTATTGTAAAAGACGGTGCAGCCTCGCGGGAGATAGGCCTGTTTCTTGTTGTTCTCCGTGTAGTTGCCGCGGCCGATGTCGCGCATGATCGCGTCGAGCCGCGCCATCGCCTCCTCGTCGAACTCGAGCGGCGCGCCCATCTGCTCGGCGATCATCTCCTTCGTGATGTCGTCCTGCGTGGGCCCAAGCCCGCCCGTCGTCACGACGATGTCGCTCTCCTCGAAGGCGAGCGCGAGGGTGCGCTTCATGCGGCCCGGGTTGTCGCCGACCGTGAAGTGGTAGAGCACGCTGATGCCCAGGAGCTGCAGCTGCTCCGAGACGTAAGCGGCGTTCGTGTTGACGGTCTGCCCGAACAGCAGCTCGGTCCCGACGGCGATGATGGATGCGTTCGGCATGTGGCCCTCCAAATTATTTCGCGTTCAGCAGGTGGCGCCCCGCCCAGAGGTATTCGATCCCGGACCAGACGGTCATGACGATGGCGGCCCAGAGCAGGAGCAGGGACATCATCGATAGGAAGTAGAGCAAGGCGACGGGCATGCCCGGGATCGCCATGAGCGCGTTTTCGAGCAGGATCAGCAGGATGGCCGCCATCTGCAGCACCGTCTTGAGCTTGCCAGTGAAGCCCGCCGCGATGACGACGCCTTCCGACGCCGCGACGCCGCGCAGCCCCGTGATCGCGAACTCGCGCGCGAGGACGACGATGAGCATCCACGCGGGCATGTAGCCGACGTCGACGAAGCAGACGAAGGCCGCCGTCGTGAGCACCTTGTCCGCGAGCGGGTCCATGAGCTTCCCGAAATTGGTGATGAGCCCGCGCGCCCGCGCGATCTTGCCGTCGAGCATGTCCGTGAGCGACGCGGCCCCGAAGACGAGCAGCGCGCCCGCGGCGTAGGCCGCCTGCGGCAAACCCGCCACCGCCTCCTCCTGCCGCCCCAGGTAGAACAGCACGAGGAAGACCGGCACGAGCGCCATGCGCAACACCGTCAATCTGTTTGGAAGGTTCATAGCAATTCTCCTACAAGGTCGTAATCCATCGCATCCGTGATCCGCACGCGCACGAATGTCCCTATTATTGTATCAGAAATGGGGGGCCCGGGCGCGGTGAAAATGACCGCCCCGTCGATTTCCGGCGCGTCCCCGCGCGTGCGCCCGACATAGCAATCCTCCTCCCTGCCGTCCACGAGGACGTCCTGCACCGTGCCGACGAGCGCCCGGTTGCCTTCGAGCGAGATGCCCGTCTGCAGCTGCATGAGCGCATCGCGGCGCTCCTCCGCGAGCGCCTGCGGCACCTGGCCCGGCATCGCGGCCGCCGGCGTGCCCTCCTCGCGCGAATAGGCGAAGACGCCGACGCGCCCGAGCCGCTCGGTTTCCACAAAATCCATCAGCTCCCCGAAGTCGCGCTCCGTCTCGCCGGGGAAGCCCGTGATGAAGGTCGTGCGGATCACGATGCCAGGCATCGCGGCGCGGAGCCTGCCGAGCGTGCGGCGGATGCTGTCCGGCGTGGAGCGGCGGCCCATGCGCTTCAGGACGCCCGCGCTGACGTGCTGCAGCGGCAGGTCGATGTAGCGGCAGACCTTCGGCTGCGCGGCCATGGCCTCAATCAGGGCGTCCGTCACGCGCTCCTCGTAGCAGTACAGCAGGCGGATCCATTCGGGCCCGTCCACGCGGCACAGCGCCTCGAGCAGCCCCGGCAGGGCCGGGCCGCCGGGCAGGTCGGCACCGTAGTTTGTCACGTCCTGCGCGATGAGCACGAGCTCCTTGCACCCCTCCCGCGCGAGCCCCAGCGCCTCCGCGAGCACCGCCTCCTGCGGCACGCTGCGGTAGGGGCCGCGGATCTGGGGGATGACGCAGTACGCGCAGCGGTTGTCGCAGCCCTCGGCGATCTTTAGGTACGAGGTCGCGCGCGGGTCCAGCGCCACGCGCTGCCCGGCCAGGATGCCCGGCACGCCCTCCGTGCCCCCGCGGCCGCCCGCGACCGCCTCCGCGATGCGCCCGTAGTCGTTCACGCCGAGGATCGCGTCCGCTTCCGGCAGCTCCTCCCGGAGCTCCTTTGCATAACGCTGCGCCAGGCAGCCCGTCACGACGAGCCGCTTGCCCTGCTGCCGGAGCGGCGCGTAGTCGAAGATCGCCTCGATGGATTCCTGCTTCGCGGCCTCGATGAAGCCGCACGTATTGACAATAACAGCGTCGGCCGCCTCCGCGTCCGCCGTGACCTCATGCCCCGCGCGCACGAGCAGCCCCGCCATGCGCTCGGAATCTTCCTTGTTTTTTGGGCAGCCGATGGTCTCGATGAATACTTTCACGTGTCACTCGTCGAAGATGGACGCAAAATCGACGTCGCCGTCCTTCGTCGTCACATAGCGGCGCATCGCCTCGGTGTCGACGGGGCCCGGGTCCGCCGCCATGAAGGGGAGGGGGCCCGTATCCGGATCCAAGCCCAGCTTGGGCGCCGGCTCCGGCTCCGGCTCCGGCACAGTGGCCCAGTCCGGCTCCTTCGCCTGCGCAGCGGCCGGCTTCGGCGCCTTTGACGGCTTTTCCGGCTCCGCAGGCTCCGCCGGCGCGGCCTTGCCGCCCGCCGCGTCGCCCCCGCCGAAGAACCCCTCCGGCTCCTTGCGCCCCGCCGAGGACAGGAAGCCCGCGAGCTGCGCGTCCGTCATGATGAGCCGCCTCGGCTTGTTCGTCCCGTCCGACGGCCCGACGATGCCGCGCTCCTCCATCATGTCCACGATGCGCGCCGCGCGGTTGTACCCGATGCGGAACCGCCTTTGGATCATCGACACGGACGCCAGCTTCGTCTGCGCGACCATCTCGACCGCGTCGATGAAAAACTCGTCGCCGTCGTCTGTGCCGCCGCCCTCGAACGCCGACTCGACGCCGACGATCGCCTCCTGGCTGTAGTCGGGGTCCATCTGCTTCTTGATGAAGGCCGTCACCTTCGCGACCTCCGCGTCCGAGACGAACGCGCCCTGGATGCGCATCGGCTCCCGCTCCCCGACCGGCGCGAACAGCATGTCGCCGTTGCCGAGGAGCCGCTCCGCCCCCGGCTGGTCGAGGATGACGCGCGACGCCGAGTTTGACGCCACGGACAGCGCGATGCGCGAAGGGATGTTCGCCTTGATCACGCTCGTGAGGATCGACGCGAGCGGCTGCTGCGTCGCGACGATGAGGTGCATCCCCGCCGCGCGCGCCTTCGCCGCGAGCCGCGAGATCGAGTCCTGCACCTTCGCCGAGGCCACGATCATCAGGTCCGCGAGCTCGTCGATCACGATCACGATCTCCGGCAGGACCTCCTCCGTGCGCCCCTCGCGCCGGAGCTTGTTGTTGAACCCCTCGAGGTTGCGCACGCCCTCGGCCGAGAACATGCGGTAGCGCTCCTCCATCTGCGCCACGGCGTACGCGAGCGCCATCGACGCCCGCTCCGGGTCCGTCACGACCGGCACAAGCAGATGCGGGATGTCGCTGTAAGCCTCCAGCTCGACCACCTTCGGGTCGACGAGGATCAGCTTCACCTCGCTCGGCCGCGCCCGGTAGAGCAAAGACAGCAATATGGAATTGATGCACACGCTCTTGCCCGAGCCCGTCGTGCCCGCGATGAGCAGATGCGGCATCTTCGACAGGTCCGCGACGATGCGCTTGCCCGAGATGTTCTTGCCCAGCGCGAACGCAATGCGCGATTTCTGCCCGCGGAACTCCTCGGAGTCGATGATCTCGCGCAGCGTCACGACCGTCGAGTTCTCGTTGTACGCCTCGATGCCGACCGTAGACGTGCCCGGCATCGGCACGACGCGCACGCTCTTCACCTCGAGCTTCAGCGCGAGGTCCGGCTCGAGGCTGCGGATGTTCTGGATGCGCACGCCCACATCCGGTTCGACTTCATAACGCGTGACCGTCGGGCCGACGGTCACCTTCGCCACCTTCGCCTCGACGCGGAAATCCCGCAGCGCCTGCTCGAGCCTCGCCGCCCCGGCCTTCAGCGCGGGGTTGGTCTCCTTCAGGCCCGTGTTCCTCGCTTTCCCGAGCAGGTCGATCGGGGGCAGCTTGTAGTTTGCGTCGCTCATCTGCGCGCCGTAGTGCATCTTCTCGCCGGCCTCCGGCTTGCGCCTCGGCTTCGCGGCCGCCGCGGCCGCCGCGTCCTTCGAGGCCGAATCGCGGATGGCCTCCTTCAGCGAGCCCTCCGGGTCCGGCACGAAGGGCAGGTCCTCCGGTAGCTCCTGCGCCGCCGCGCCCGGCGCGCCGATCTTACCGTCCACGCCCACGTCGCCGTAGGTCTCGTCGTTTTTCACCGCGTTGAGGATGTTCTGCCGCCCGTCCGGGATGGGCCCGTCCTCCACCTCCGGCTTGAACGCGTTCACGAGGAACGAGGGCCACCGCAGCCCGGGCTGCGGCGCCCGGCGCTCCGGCGCAGCGATTTTGTCGTAGTAGCGGCCGGACGCCTCGTTGCCGGCCTCCTCCTGCGCCCAGAGCGCCTCGCGCTCCGCGCGCCGCTGCTCGCGCACCTCGCGCCGCTCCTGCCCCCGCTCGCGCGCGTCCGCCGCGAGCTGCGACATCGGCACGCCGACCGAGAGGATCCCGCAGATGACGATGAGCGCGATGACGAGGATGTAGACGCCCACCTTGCCGATGGCCTTCACGAGGCCCATCGCCGCGTACATGCCCACGACCCCGCCGGCTTCGCCGCCCGCGCTGTCGCTGAAAATCTTGAGGAAGCCCGCCCCGCCGGGGATCGTCCCGTCGGCCTCGACGAAGTGCACCGCGAGCACCACGGAGAGCAGGAGGAACACCGCCGACAGCAGGACGACCGGCAGCAGGCTGACACGCCGCTGCACCGCGAGCAGCAGGAACAGCCCGAACCCGATCAGGAAAAACGGCAGCGCCTTCGCCATCGCGCCGAACAGGCCCGACAGCAGCGCCGCGAACCACCCGCCCACGATGCCGGCCGAGCTCGAGTGCAGCGCGAACGCGAGGAAGACCCCAAGCGCCATGCAGACGATGGACGCGATCTCGCGCCGGATGCGCATCTGCCGGAACTGGGCTTCCCGGATGGAGGCTTTCGCCTTGGAGCTGCTCGTTTTCTTCTTCTTTGTCGCCATGGATATATTATAGCGGGCGCATGGTGCGCCCGCTATCTTTGGAATATTAATCTTCTATGACAAGTTTCAGTCTTCTATGACCTTTTTGCCGTCATAGTAGTTGCACACGGGGCATACCCTGTGCGGGAGCTTCTTGCTGTGGCACTGGGGGCACTCGGAGAGTCCCGGCGCCAGCATGCGCATATTCGGCGCGCGGCGCGAGTCGCGTTTCGCCTTCGATGTTTTTCGTTTCGGAACTGCCATTGTTACACCTCCCTGCCGTCCGTAGTCCGCCGCGCCTGCGTCGAAATCGCGAGCGCAACTGTTATATTATAAGGACTTCAGGCCCAGCTGTCAACCGCTCCCGGAAAAAATCCGGGCCGCTCCCTTTTATTCCGCTTCCTCTTCGGCCGCTTCTTCGACCTCCGCGTCCTCGGCTACCTCTTCTGCAGCCTCGCCCGCCGCATTGCCTTCGTCAGCGACGGCTTCCTCGATCTCCGCGAGTTCCTCATCGGAGAGCTCGTCGGCGATCTCAGCGGCGTCTTCCTCGGAGATTTCATCCGTGGCTTCTTCCGTCGTGGCCGTCTCGGTGTCCCCGGAATCGCCGCCGCACGCGGCGAACGCGAACATCGCGACCAGCGCGAACGCAACAACAATCAACAGCTTCTTACCTTTCATAACAACCTCCTTTTCAACTACGTTATGAAACTTTTCTGATGTTTTTAGTATACCAGCAATACCTTTAACGAGGCTGAAAAATACATTTTCGGCATAGCACGGCGGGCCCGTTATGCGGGCCCGCCATTGCTCGGGCGAACGCAGTTCGCCCCTACTTTTTTTCTGCGGGCGAACGCAGTTCGCCCCTACATTGCGTTACGCCGCGTAGTCCTCCGGGGTGATGTCGATGACGACGAGCTCTACGCCGTCGTTGGAATTGTAGACGTATCTGAAGCTCGCCTCCATGTCGCGGAGCGCCTTCATCTCATCGGTGTTCTTGATGTTCTCGATGACTGTCGGAGGGACGGTCTCCTGGATCGATGTCTTCATCTCATCCGTCACATCCGCCGCCGCGTAGGTGGTCATCGTGTAGTTGTATTGGATCGTCTTTCCATCCACCGCTTCCACGCTATCCAGCGACGTATACGCGTCTATCTGCATCGGGCACATCTCGTTGGCTTCCTCCGCGGCTTTCGCGATGATATCCTCGTCGCTCCCGCACCCGGAAAGCATGGCAGCCGCCATCACAACGAGCGCCACCAACACCAAATACAGCTTGTTTTTCTTCATTTTCACAACCTCCTATCAAACTTTTGCAACTGATACAATGTCTCATTATAACATAAAACAGCCCATTTATTTTGTCAACCCGTAAGTATCCCGCGCGATGACGAGCTCCTCGTTCGTCGGGATGAGCAGGATCGCCACCTTGGAATCGTCGCGGCTGATGATCGCCTCCTTGCCGCGCACCTTGTTTTTCACGAGGTCGAGCTTGATGCCGAGGTTCCCCAGCTCGCTGCAGATGACGTCGCGCGTGTTGACGTCGTTCTCGCCGACGCCCGCCGTGAAGATGATCGCGTCGACGCCGTTCATCTCCGCGATGTAGGCGCCGATGTAGTAGCGGACACGGTGCGCGAAGACCTTCAGCGCGATCTCGGCGCGCTCGTTGCCGTCCTCGATCGCCGCCGCGATGTCGCGGAAGTCGCTCGACACGCCGGAGACGCCGAGCATGCCGGATTTCTTATTGAGGATGTCGAGCACCTCGTCGGCGTTGCGCCCCTCCTTGTCCGCGATGAAGCTGATGATCGCGGGGTCGATGCTGCCCGAGCGCGTGCCCATCGCGAGGCCCGCGAGCGGCGTGAAGCCCATCGACGTGTCGATGCATTTGCCGCGCTTGATCGCCGAGATGCTCGCACCGTTGCCGAGGTGGCAGGTGATGAGCTTGAGGTCGGCGATGTTGACGCCGAGCATGTAGGCTGCCCGCTCCGCGACGTATTTGTGGCTCGTGCCGTGGAAGCCGTAGCGGCGGATGCCGTATTTCGTGTAGTATTCGTAGGGGATCGCGTAGATATAGCTCTCCGGCGGCATCGTCTGGTGGAAGGCCGTGTCGAAGACCGCGACCATCGGCGTCTTCGGCATGAGCTCCCGGCAGGCCGCGATGCCCAGCAGGTTCGGCGGGTTGTGCAACGGCGCGAGCTCGACGCACTCCTCGAGCGCCGCGATGACCTTCTCGTCTATGATCACGGACTGGGCGTATTTCTCGCCCGCGTGCACGACGCGGTGGCCGACCGCCCCGATCTCGTCCATCGACTTCACGACGCCGTACGTCTGGTCGGCGAGCGCCGCCATCACGTTCGCGATCGCGTCCTTGTGGTCCTTCATCGCCACTTCCTGCACGAGTTTGTCCTCGATGTTCGTCTTCTCGTGCGTCAGCACGGACCCTTCCATGCCGATGCGCTCCACCAGCCCCTTCGCAAGCAGCGTCTCCGTCGTCATGTCCAACACCTGATATTTGAGCGACGAACTACCGCAATTGATCACCAATACCTTCATAACTTCCTCCTGGTTTTCTCCATTCCAAATCGAATCGACGTTAGATCAGTATACCATACCCCTCGATCAAATCGTCCATCGAATACAGGCCGGGCGGCTTGCCGTGCAAAAAACGCGCCGCCTTGAGCGCGCCGGTCGCGAAGACGCGGCGGCTGTACACCGTGTGCTTCAGCCCGATCACCTCGTCGGGCCCCGCGAACAGGATCTCGTGGGTGCCCGGGATCGTCCCCGCGCGCACCGCGTGGATCCCGATTTCGGAAGACGACCGAAGCACGTCCTTCCCCTCTCTTCCATAACAATAATCCCGCTCTTTCGCGCTTGCCGCCTTGATCGCGTCCGCCAGCAGGATCGCGGTGCCGGACGGCGCGTCCTTTTTTTGATTGTGGTGGGCCTCGACAATCTCGATGTCGAACCCGTCCTCGAGCGGGGGCGTCATCAGCTTCGCCGCCTTCGCGAGCAGCGCGATGCCAATCGACATATTGGCCGACCGGAAGACAGGGACCGCCTCCGCGGACTCCTGGACCAGCGCCAGCTCCTTCTCCCCAAGCGCCGTCGTCGCCAGCACCACCGGCGTCGTCGTCTGCAAGCACCAGGAGAGCAAATCCGGCGTGAAAACATAGCTGGAGAAATCAATCACCACATCCGCATCCGGCGCCTCCGAAAGCCGGGAGGCAGAAAACACCGGCACGCCGCCACTCTCCCCATCTTCCACATCAAACCCGGCCACCAAAACAAGGTCGTCGGCCTCTGCTATTGCCTCGCACAAAACGCGCCCCATGCGCCCCAAAAAACCACTGACAACAATCCTCATCCAACCTCACCAATCAACCATCAAAATCAACATCCAACAAAAATCAAGCGTCACAATTCTCAATTCTCAATCCAAAAGAATTTCTGCGATCTGCACCGCGTTCGTAGCCGCCCCTTTGCGCACATTGTCCGCCACGCACCAGAAATTGATGCCGCTCTCGACGGAGAAGTCCCTGCGGATGCGCCCGACGTAGACGGGGTCCGTCCCCGACGCCTCGCGCGCGAGCGGGTAGACGTTGCTTGCCGGGTCGTCGCGCAAAATGATGCCCGGCGCGCCCGCCAGCAGGTCCTGGATCTCCTTCACGTCCTTGAAGGGCTTCTCGAACTCGACGTTGATGGACTCGCTGTGCGAGGTGAAGACCGGTACGCGCACGGTCGTCGCCGTCACGCCGATCTTGTCGTCGTGGAGGATCTTGTGCGTCTCGTTGACCATCTTCATCTCTTCCTTCGTGTAGCCGTTCTCCGTGAACGAGTCGATATGCGGCAGGCAGTTGTTGAAGATCGGGTGGGGGTACGCGACGCAGATGTCGTTGCCCGCTATGCCTTCCTCCAGGTCCTTGATGCCCTTGACGCCGCTGCCCGCGACCGCCTGGTAGGTCGAGTAGATGACGCGCTTGATGCCGTATTTGTCGTAGAGCGGCTTGAGCGCGACGACGGCCTGGATCGTCGAGCAGTTGGGGTTTGCGATGATGCCCTTTCCGCCTATGGCGCCGAAGGCGTCGGCCGGGTTGACCTCGGGCACGACGAGGGGCACGTCCGGGTCCATGCGCCACTGGCTCGAATTGTCCACGACGATGGCGCCCGCCGCCGCCGCGATGGGCGCGAACTTCTCGCTCGTGCCGCCGCCCGCGCTGAAGAGCGCGATGTCGATGCCCTTGCCGTCAAACGCCGTCTCCGTGAGCTCTTCAATAATATAATCCTTGCCGCCGAACGCGACCGTCTTGCCCGCCGACTTCGCCGACGCGAACAGGTACGCCTTCTCATACGGGAATTTGCGCTCCTCGAGCACTTTGAGGAACGTGCCGCCGACGAGGCCGGTTGCCCCGACGACCGCGATGACCGGCTTCCGGCCGTTCAGCTGTAATCCACCCTGCGCTGCCATATAGTATCTCCTTCCACTATGTAAAACAAAACCTCTGTCATACCGGGGCGCGAAGCGATCCCGGAAACCAACCTCTGTCATTCCGGGCTTGACCCGGAATCCATTCTTAAATCAAAAGGCGGATGCACCGGCATCCGGCACCCTTCATCAAAATATAATAAAAAAAAGTATACACCATATTCCGTGAAAAAACACTTGCATTTATTTCTCTATATGGTAATATATGTATATTATGTATATCGCTGTCACCCGCTTAGGGGGAAAGGAGTAATGAATGAACAGCGTCAATATCATCGGGAGGCTCACAAAGGATCCGGATCTCAAACGGACGGAGGAGGGGCTGGCCATCACAACGCTGCGCGTCGCCATCAACGACACGTTCAGCAAGGAGGACCGCGCGGACTACATCAACGTCTCGGTCTTCGGGCGGCAGGCGGAGGTCTGCAAGAAATATCTGAAGAAAGGGGTGTCCTGCGGCGTGACCGGCCGCATCCGGAGCGACAGCTACACGGACAAGGAGGGGGTCAAGCGCTACCCCATCAAGCTGACGGCGGAGCGCGTCCAGTTCATATCCTGGCCGGACGACAGCAAGGCCGCCAAAGCGGCGGCGGAGGCGGCGGGCGAAGCACCGGCCGAGGCCGCACCGGCGGGGGCGGCGCCCTATGGGGCGCAGGCCGGGGCGATGCCTGTCTACGAGGCCCAGCCCGCCTACGCGGCCCAGCCCGTCTACGAAGCGCAGCCCACCTACGAAGCCCAGCCTGCCTACGAGGCCCAGCCCGCCTACGAGGCCCAGCCCGCCTACGAGGCCCAGCCCGCCTACGCGGCGCAGCCCGAGGCGATGCCCTACGAGGCACCGGCCGAGGCAGCGCCCCAGGCGGAATCCCTCTGACACGGCGCGCGGCGCGGCCAAAAAGGAAATCGCTTCCGCGTCGGCGGAAGCGATTTCCTTTGAATCGTTATTGCACAAACTAATACAGCGCCACGAAGATCTCCCGCAGCTCGCCGTCCTCCAGGGGCACGTAGTTGTTCCCGAGGAGCCGCTGCTGGTTGTCCACCGTCGATTTCGTGAACTCGTCGATCTGGGCCTCCGTCATGCCGTACTCGCGCAGCGGCTTCTTCGCGATGAGCTTCCCGAGGAAGGTGTCGAGCTCCACGTAGACGTCCACGCCGGCGGGCAGCCCGAGGATGCCCGAGATGATGTCCGCGAGGTCTTTGATCCTGCCGCCCGGGGCCTTCTTCGCGTAGGTCTTCATGACTTCGGTGAAGAACTGGTAGTTTGCCTCGCCGTGCGGCACGTGGAACGCCCCGCCGATCGAATACGACAGCGCGTGGACCGCCGCGCAGCCCGCGTTGCCGAACGCGATGCCGCCGTAGACCGCGGCGTACACAAACTCCTTCATGCGCGCGGCCTTCGCGGCCTCGCCCTGCTCGACGATCGCCTTGTAGCCCTCGAGGATCAGGCGGATGCCCTCCTTGCTGAAGAGCTCCGTGATCGGCGACGCCTTCGGCGACAGGTAGCTCTCGATGCAGTGGATGAGCGCGTCCACGGAGGACGTCGCGAAGACCCTGTCCGGCAGGCCCTTCATCGTCTCCGGGATCAGCACGGCCAGGTCCGCAAAGGTCTCCTCGGCCGCGATGCCCTTCTTGACGTGTAGGGACTTCAGCTCCGCGATCGCGACGTTCGTGACCTCGGAGCCCGTGCCGCACGTGGTCGGGATGCAAATGAGCGTCTTCTCCTTCTCGAGCGGCGCCGCGCCCGTGAACAGGTCGACGGACTTCCCCGGCTGCTTCAGCGCAAGCACCTTGCAGATGTCCAGGATCGTGCCGCCGCCGAACGCGATGATCCGGTCGTAGCCGTACTGCGCGGCCTCTTTGACGATGCCGTCGATCATCTCGTCGGACGGCTCGCCCATCCCGTATTTCTCCTGGAAGACGACGTTCGTCTTCACGCCAAGCGGCACGATGTACGGGGTGTACAGCCATTCGTTCGTCACGACGAGGTCGCGCTCCCCGATCGCGTACTCCGCGTGGAATGCCGCAAGGGTGTCATAATACAGTATTGTGGGAACCAACTTCAATGCTTGCATACTATCCTCCAAACCACTCCTATTGCTATACCAGTCTCTTCTTGAAGTCCTCGGCGAGCGACGCCCGGAAATCCGGGTGCGCCACCGCGATCAGCTCCTGGGCACGCTGCCGGAGCGTCTTGCCCTTCAGCTGCGCGACGCCCTGCTCTGTGACGACGTAGTCCACGTCGGTGCGCAGCGTCGTGACGCCCGCCCCCTCCGTGAGGATCGGCACGATCTTCGAGAGGCGCGTGCCATCCTTTTTGACCGTCGACGACGGCATGGCGATGATCGCCTTTCCGCCCTCGGCCATCGAGCAGCCGCGCACGAAATCGACCTGGCCGCCCGTGCCCGAAAACTGCCTATAGCCCATCGTCTCCGCGTTGACCTGACCCATGAGGTCGACCTCGATCGCGCTATTGACGCCGATCGGCTTGTGCTGCCGCATGACCGTCACGGGGTGGTTGACGTAGTCGACGGGCCGCACCTCGACGGCCGGGTTGTCGTTCACGAAGGCGTACAGCCTCTCCGTGCCCATGCAGAACGTGATCGTCATGCGCCCCCGGTTCTCGGACTTCTTCGAGTTGTTGATGACGCCCTTCTCGAAGAGCGCGAGCGTCCCGTCCGAAATCATCTCGGAATGGATGCCCAGATCCTTCTTGGTTTCGAGGAACAGCATGACAGCGTCCGGGATGCCGCCGATGCCCAGCTGCAGCGTGCTGCCGTCCTCGATGAGCTCGGCGCAGTTGGACCCGATGGCCTTTTCCTCGTCGCCGATCTTCGGGGGGTTCAGGAGGTAGATGTCCTCGTCGGCCTCCACGAACCAGTCGATCTCGCTCACGTGCAGGAAGCTCTCGCCGAGCGTGCGCGGCACGCGGCGGTTGACCTGCGCGACGACCAGGGAGGCGGTCCGCGCCGCCTGGAGGGCGTAGTCCACGCTCACGCCGAGGCTGACGTAGCCGTTTGCGTCCGGCGGCGTCACCTGGATCAGCGCGACCTCGCAGGGGACCAGCCCCCTGCGCAGCAGCGACGGGGACTCGTGGAAGAAGTTCGGGACGAAGTCCACCACCCCCTCCGCGTACGCCGCCCGGCTGTTCCCGCCGAGGAACAGCCCCGTGTCGATCAGGTGCCCGCGGCACTCCGGCTCCGTGATATCCGGCTTCCCGAGCCGCACCATGTGGTAGACGCGCGCGCCGTCGAAGCGCGCGTGCTGCCGCACCAGCTCGCGCACGAGCGCCTGCGGCTCCATGGCGCAATGGTGCAACCAGATATGCGCGCTCTTGCCGATCTTCCCGATGGCCTCCTCGGCTGTGGTCAGTTTTCCATTGTACAAATCACTCATTCACAAACCTCAACAATCTTCTGCTATTTGATGCCGGCGATGTCCTTCGCCAGCTGCTTCTTGCCCTCGATGTCCCCTTGCCGCGAGATCATGATGCGCTGCGCCTGCGGGGAGCCCGCGCCGTGCATCGACTCCGTGCGGTAGCCGACCGCCGAGGCGCCAAGGCAGATGTTCTCGAGGAAGCGCAAGATGCGCATCCGGTTCTCCGTCGGCACGTCCGCCGTGCCCTTGAAAAATTTGTTGCACCAGTCGCCGAGCGTAAGGCCGGACTCGGTCGGCACGGGCAGCGTGGACTTGAAGTCGAGCTCGGACGGCATCGTGACCATGAGGCCGCCGGCGATGTCCTCGGCGAGGCGCACGATCTCGTACGGGAAGCGCGTCACGTTCTGCTTGCAGACGTTCGCGAGCAGCAGGTCGATCTGGTAGTTGCCCGCCGCCGTCGGGTGCCCCTCGCAGGAGCACGCGATGCCGCAGGAGTATAGCGTCTCGTTGAGGTGCGTCATCTCGATGAGCTTGTCCTTGATGTGCGAGGCTTTCGCCGCGCCGTTGTACTCGGCCGCGAGCGCCGCCGCGCCGATGATGACGTCGCCGACGCCGACCTTGCAGCCGCCGTAGCTCTGGCGGTGGTAGCCCGCGAACCGCTCGACCATCATGCCCGCAAACTCCGCCTCTTCGCACTGGAAGATGTACTCGTTCGGCACGAAGACGTTGTCGAAGACGACGAGCGCCTCCTGGCCGCCGAACTGCTTGTTGCCGAGGTCGACGTCCGCGCCCGGCTCGAGCTT
>JAISTX010000035.1 GCA_031272365.1 Eubacteriales Family XIII. Incertae Sedis bacterium | reverse complement strand
CTCGGCACGCCCTCCCGGATGAGGGTCTTCTTCACCGGGTCGATCTTGATCTCGTTCGTGTCCGGCACCTGCTTCGCGCATACGATTATTTTAAATGCCATTGTCCGCACCTCCCTTTACTTTCCGATCACCGCGCCGGCGACGACCATCTTCTGCACTTCGGTCGTGCCCTCGTAGATCTCCGTGATCTTCGCGTCGCGCATCATGCGCTCGACCGGGTAGTCCGCCGTGTAGCCGTAGCCGCCGTGGAGCTGGACGCATTTCGTCGTCGTCTTCATCGCGACCTCCGAGCTGTAGTATTTCGCCATCGCGCTGATGTGCCCGAACGGGCGCCCTCTGTCCTTGAGGTCAGCCGCGCAGTAGACCAAAAGGCGCGCCGCCTCGATCTCCGTCGCGAGCTCCGCGACGACGAAGCGCAGCGGGTCCATGTCCGCGAGGCGCCTGCCGAACTGCTTGCGCGCCTTCATATAGTCAAGCGTCACGTCGAGCGCGCCCTGGGCGATGCCCACGGCCTGCGCCGCGACGCCGATGCGCCCGCCGTCGAGCGTCGTCATCGCGATCTTGAACCCCTCGCCGGGCCTGCCGATGATGTTCTCCTTCGGCACGACCATGTTCCGGAACACGAGCTCCGCCGTGTTCGAAGCGCGGATGCCCATCTTGTCCTCGATCTTCCCGGTCGAGAAGCCCTCGAACGTGTTCTCCACGATGAACGCGGAGATGCCGCGCGTCTTTTTCGATTTGTCCGTCATCGCAAAGACGACGAAGACGTCGCCCACGGACCCGTTCGTGATGAAGACCTTCGAGCCGTTCACGAGCCAGTGGTCGCCCTTGTCCTCGGCCCGCGTCTGCTGCAGCGCCGAGTCCGACCCCGCGTTCGGCTCCGTCAGGGCGAACCCCCCGACTTTGCGCCCCGAGCACAGGTCGGGCAGGTATTTTTCCTTCTGCTCCTCCGTGCCGAAGTGGTAGATCGGCCAGTTGCACAGCGAATTCTGCGCCGCGCACATCGTCCCCGTGGCCGCGTAGGCCTTGGACAATTCCTCGACCGCGATCGCGTACGCAATCGAGTCGCCGCCCGCCCCTTCGTACTCCTTCGGGAACGGGATGCCCATCAGGCCGAGTTTCCCCATCTTGTCCACGATTTCGCGCGGATACCGGTGCTCCTTGTCCAGGTCGCCGGCGATCGGCGCGATCTCCGCCTGCGCGAACGACCGCACCATCTTTTGAACAAATTCTTGTTCCTTCGTCAAACTGAAATCCATATGCTTCCCTTTCTGCTATATCCCTCTATGCTCTCGCGGGCATGACCATGGCCTTCCCGTCCGTCACGACCGTGCCGTGCTGGTTGGTGCAATAGGTCCGGATCACCGCCCTGTTCTTCTCCTTGTCCAGCTCCAACACCTCGGCCGTCGCCGTGATGGTGTCCCCGATACGGACCGGCGCCAAAAACTTGAGCTCCTGCCCGAGGTAGATGCCGCCCCAGCCGGGCAGATACATCCCCATGACGGCGGAGATCAGCCCCGCCGACAGGATCCCGTGCGCGATCCGCCCCCCGAACCGCGTCGCCTTCGCGTACTCCTCGTTGATGTGCATCGGGTTGGCGTCGCCCGTGACGCCCGCGAACAGATACACGTCCGACTCGGTGATCGTCTTCGCGTAGGAAGCCGTCTGCCCCACGTGCATCTCGTCGATCGTATACCCTATCATCTTTTCCATATCCGTTTCCCTTTTCTATGGACACACGGCCGAAGCTAAGGAGGAGGCGACGGCCGTGCGCCTTTCATGAGTGGTTCAGCGGTAGACCGGGGGCCTTTTCTCGACGAAAGCCGTCATGCCCTCCTTCTGGTCTTGCTGCGAAAAACACATCCCGAATAGGGATTTCTCGTATGCAAGGTCGGGCTCGCCCACGGCACTGCCGGAATAATAAATCGCTTTCTTGCTTGCGGCCACGCCGACCATGCTGTTCTTCAAAATTTCCTCTGCGAGCTGCACCGCTTCGTCCAGCAGCGTTTCCGCGCCCGTGACGCGGTTGACGATCCCGAGCCGCTCCGCCTCCGCGGCGGAAATGATGCGCCCCGTGAAGATCAGCTCCTTCGCCTTGCCCTCGCCGATGAGTCTGGGCAGGCGTTGCGTGCCGCCGCCGCCCGGGAAGATCCCGAGGCTGACTTCCGGCAGGCCGAACTTCGCCTTCTCCGACGCGATCCGGATGTCGCAGGCCAGCGCCGTCTCCGTGCCGCCGCCCAGCGCAAACCCGTTGATGGCCGCGATGAAGACCTTATCCGACCGCTCCATGCGGCGGTACATGCCTTCTATCTTGCGCGCGGCGGCCTCCGCCTCCTTGGGGCCCATCTTCAGCATGCCCTTGATGTCCGCCCCCGCGATGAACGCCTTGCCCGAACCCGTCAGGATGACGACGTCCACGGACGCGTCCGTCTCCAGCGCGTCCAGCAGCGCCGCGTAGGCGTCCTGGAACTCGTTCGTCATCGCGTTCAGCACGTCCGGGTTGTCGAACGTCACCAGCAGGATCCTGCCGCGCCGCTCCGTCTTGATGATTTTTCTATCTTCCATTTGATAACACCTCTATCTTCCCGCCAAAAGTCAGTTGCTCAACAGGTTGGGCAGGAACATGACGACGTTCGGGACGTACGTGATGAGGATCAAGGCCACGATCAAAACGATCAGGAATGGTATGATCTTCTTCACAATGTCCGTGAATGGAACGCCCCCTATCCCGCAAGCCACGAAGAGGTTGACGCCGAGCGGCGGCGTGATGAAGCCGATCGAGAGGTTGACGACCATCATAACGCCGAACTGGATGATGTCCACGCCGTACATCGCCGCGACCGGGTACAGGATCGGCGCGAGGATGAGGATGGCGCTGATCGTCTCCATGAAGCAGCCCGTGATCAAAAGGATGATGTTGATGATGAGCAGCACCATGAACCGGCTGTCTGCGGCGCTGGTCAAAGCCTCGCCGATCGCCGCCGGCGCCTGCTCCAGCGTCAGGATGCGCGCGAGCGTCAGGCCCGTGCAGACGATGATCATGATGGAGCCCGTCGTCGTCGCCGCGTCCACGAATTTCTCGAGGATGCGCTTGAAGGTGAGCTCCTTGTAGATGAAGGCGCCCGCGATGAAGCCGTACAGCACGGCGACCGCCGCGGCTTCCGTCGGCGTGAAGAACCCTCCGTAGATGCCGCCCAGGATGATGACCGGGACGAGCAGCGCCCAGACCGCGCTCTTGAACTCCTTCCAGCAGCGGTGGATGCTGAACGGGATGCCGTTGCCGACGAAGCCGTTCTTCTTGCTGTAGATCACGGCCACGACGATCAGCGCCAGGCCGCACACAACGCCGGGCAGGAAGCCGCCCATGAACATCCGGCTGATCGAGGCGTTGGCCGCGACGCCGTACATGACCATCGGGATGCTCGGCGGGATGATCGTGCCGAGGCAGCCCGACGCCGCCACGAGCGCCAGCGTGAACTTCTTGTCATAGCCCTTGTCGATCATGGACGGGACCATGATCGTCCCGATCGCCGCGACCGTCGCGGGCGCGGAGCCGGAGATGGCGCCGAAAAAGAGGCTCGCCAGCACCGTCACGATCGCCAGCCCGCCCGTGAAGCGGCCGACGAAGGTGTCCATGAAGTCGACCAGCCGTTTGGAAAGCCCCCCGCCTTCCATCAGCACGCCGGCCAATATGAAGAACGGTATGGCCATCAGCGGGAACGAATCCCCCGCCTGGAACATCGAGTTGGCGATGTAGGACATATCGATATTGCCGATGAACAGCACGTAGATCAGCACGGTCATCCCCATCGCAATGCCGATCGGAACCGTCGAAAAACAGAAGATCAGGAAGATGCCGAGGATCAGAAAGACCATTTGCATTTCTGTCATAACAACGCACCTCCCCCCTCAATCGATTCGTTATTCTTGTATTGCTTAAACAACAACGCCGTATCCTCCACAAGCCGGTATACCATCAGGATGAACCCGATCGAAAGCGCCAGGTTTGCAATCCACATCGGCAGGCCGATGGCCGGGGACACTTGATAGTTGACTTCTTTCAGTTTGTAAACGCTCTTGATCGTCCAGTACATCATGACGGCCGAAAAGAAGAAGAACGCGCAGTTTGAAAACACGGATAGTATCAGTTTCCCTTTTCTGTTTGCAAGCAGATAAAATAAATCCAATTTGATATGCACCCTCTTTTTTACCGCGTAGGCGCAGGAGATGAAGATCAGCCAGATGAATGTATACCTGGCGAGCTCCTCCGTCCATGACAGGGGCAGCCCGATGATCCTGCAGACGATCTGAGAAATGATCAAGACCGTCATCACTACGAGGAAAAAAGAGGAAAGCACAGCTTCTAAATTTTTATTTACAAAGCTCAATATTTTTTTCATTGTGCTTTCCTCCCTGTTACCGGTATCAGCGCACCCGCGCCTTCACCGGGTTTTAGAACGCAGCCTCGTACGCGTCGAGGTCAAGGTCCGGGTACTCCGTCTTGAACCAGTCGTACACCGGCTGGACAGCGTCTTTGAACGCGGCGCGCTGATCGTCGGTCAGGCGCGTCACTTCGCAGCCATAGTCCTCCATCGTCTTCAGGTGGTCCTCGACTTCGGCGACGCCCAGCTCATACTGCTCGTCCATGACTTCCTTGAAGCTGTCGACGAAGATCTCGCGGAGATCCTCCGGCAGGCTCTGGTAGAACTGCTCGCTGACCATGAGCGGGGCCACGTCGTGGATGTAGCTCAGGTCCGTGAAGTAGTGCTGCACTTCGTAGAACTTCATCTGCACAGTCAGGGCCGGCGCATTGTCCTGCGCGTCGATCGTGCCCTGCTGCAGCGCCGTGAAGACTTCCGTCAGCGACATCGGCGTCGGCTGCGCGCCCAGCGCTTCCCACGTCTTGATGTAGATCGGGCTCTCCATGACGCGGATCTTCAGGCCTTTGCAGTCCGCCGGCGTCACGACAGCGCGCTTGCCGTTCGAAATCGAACGCGGGCCGTTGTACCAGCCGCCCACGGGGCGCACGCCGATCTCCGCCGCGACTTCGTCCGCAAGCGTCTCGTTGTAGAAATCAGACTTCATGAAGTCGATGCATTCCTGCGCGCTCATGAAGAAGAAAGGCAGGCACGCCGGCTGGAACTTGTCCGTGAAGCCCGCGATGGGCGCCGTGCTCATCTCGCCGACCTGGATCGTGCCGTCCTGCATCCCCTGGATCGCGCCCTTGGAATCCGTCAGCTGGTTGTTCGGGTAGATCGTCATGTTCAGGCGCCCGTTCGAACGCTCGTACATCAGATCCGCCGCCTTGTGCACCTGCTGCATGACGACCGTCTCGTCCGGAATCGTCCCGCTGTAGATGATGTTGAACACTTCCCCATCAGCCGCCGGCTCCTCCGCCGCCGCCGAAGAGCCGCCCGCCGCAGCACTGCTGCCGGCCGCCGCGCTCCCCTTGTCCTTCCCGCCGCAAGCCGCAAGCGTGAAGATCATCGTCGCAATCAATGCGAACACTATAATTTTTTTCATTTTCCGTCCTCCTTCTAAAAATAGCTACTTTAAATGAAAACCCTTTTGCGATAACGGATATTTAACGCAAAGAACGCATTGCCGCGTCCCATTCGTTCTGCAGTTGGTCCCGGAAGTCCGGGTGGGCGATGCCGATGAGCATCTCCGCGCGCGCGGACGTGCTCTTCCCGAAGAGGTTGACGGCGCCGTATTCCGTCACGACCCAGTGGATGTCGACGCGCGGCGTCGTCACCGGCGTGCCCTGGAGCATCTGCGGGATGATGCGCGAGACCGTGCCCCGCTTGGCCGTCGAGGGGAGGCAGATGATCGGCTTGCCGCCCTTCGAGAAAGCCGCGCCGCGCAGGAAGTCGAGCTGGCCGCCCATGCCGCTGTAGTGGTGCATCCCCTGGAAGGCGCAGTTGACCTGGCCCGTCAGATCCACCTCGATGGCGGAGTTGATCGCGCACACGTCGTCGTTCTGCGCGATGACGCAGGGGTTGTTCGTGTAGGGGCCGGGCGCCATGAAGAACAGGTCGTTTTTGTCGACGTATTTGTACAGCTCCTTGGAGCCCTGCACGAACATCGCGACGATCTTGCCCTTGTGGATGTTTTTGCGCATGCCCGTGACCACGCCCTTCTCGATGAGCGGGATCAGGTTGTCCGAGAAGACCTCCGTGTGCACGCCGAGGTCCTTCTTGTCGGCGAGCAGCTTCAGGATGGCGTTCGGCACCTTCCCCTGGCCCATCTGGAGGCAGGCCCCGTCCGGGATCAGCTCCGCGATGTGCTCGCCGATCTTCGTCGAGATCGGATCCGTGTCGTCGATCGGGTCGATCACCCACGGCGTCAGGTCCGCCTCGACGAACGCCGCAAACTGCGACACGTGGAAGGTGTTGTCCATGCCGGGGATCCAGGGCATCTCCCTGTTGACCTGCGCGATGACGTATTTGCAGTTCTTGATGGCCGGGCTCGTGTAGTCCACGCTGATGCCGAGGTTGACGTAGCCGTTCTCGTCCGGCGGCGTCACGTTCGCGAAGACGCCGTCGAGCGGCACGTTGCCGTCCTGGAACATCCTCTCGAGCATCGACACGCTCGCGGGCGCATAATACCCCCTGCCCTCGTCGATCGCCTTGCGGACGCCGGCGCCCACGAAGCATGAATCGACGATCAGCTTGTCCGCGTATTTCTCCTGCGCGTAGACGGCATCGCTCAGGTTGAGCCCCTGCCAGATCTTGACGTTCTCAATCCCCCCCTGGTCCGCATAGCGGCAGAGCGCGTCCGTCAGCACTTTCGGCTCGCCGGGCGCGTGGGTCGTCGCGACGCGGTCGCCGCTCTTCACGAGCTTGACCGCCTCATCCGCGCTCATCACATGGTCTTTGTAATACTGTTTCCAATCCATTGGTTCCACTCCCTTTAAAATGCTCTACTGTAACGATTGGTCGCGCGACGCGCTTTCGTACTTCTCTTTCGCGTAGACCGCGGCGCCCAGGGCGCCCACCGTCTGCGGCGATTCGGGGACCAGGATCGAAGTCTCTATCTCCTCTTCCATGGCGCGCACCATGCTCTGGTTCAGCGCCACACCCCCCGTCATCACGATCTCGGGGATCAGGCCGAGCCTGCCGGAAAGCCCCGCGATCCGCTTTGCCACGGATTTGTGCGCGCCCCATGCCACGGAAGCGGGCGAGGCGCCGGCGGACAGCTGGGATATGACCTCCGACTCGGCGAACACCGTGCAGGTGCTGCTGATGGCCACGGCGTATTCCGCCTCCGCCGCGAGGCCGGACAGGTCGTCCAGCGAGCAGTTGAGCACGCGCGCCATCACCTCGAAGAAACGGCCGGTGCCGGCGGCGCATTTCTCGTTCATGACAAAATTGTCGACGCGCCCGCCATCCCCGAGGCGGATCACCTTTGCGTCCTGGCCGCCGATGTCGATGATGCTCCGGGCCTCCGGGAAATCGTGGTAGACGCCTTTGGCGTGACAGCCGATCTCCGTGATCTGCGTATCGGCCTTCTCGTAGCCGATGCGGCCGTAGCCCGTCACGACCGAGTACAGAATGTCCCCCCGGTCGACGCCCGCCTTCTCCAGCAGCACGTCGATGACGTCATCGATCGCGCCCGACCCGGTGCCGAGGTTGACGACCTCCCGCCCGAGGATGGCGCCCCCCTTGTCGAGGAGCACCGCCTTGGAGGAGGAAGAACCTATGTCAATTCCCAAAAACATCGCAGCCCCTCCACTTCCTACGACAGCGACAGCATCTCCGCGAAGCTCTGGATGCGCGTCCTAAGGCTCTCTACGCTGTCCATCTTCTGCTCGATCTCCAGGTACAGGATCGGGATGCCGGCCTCGTCGAGCTCCTTCTTGTAGACCGGGTAGTCGAACTCCTCGGGGTCGCAAAACTTGTACATGCAGACCACGACCGCGTCCGAGCCGGTCTCCTTCACCATGTTCTTCAGCATGGTGCCGCGGGACTTGTCGTCCTCGTAGTAGAACGTGTCGCCGCGCTGGTCGAGGACGCGGTACGCCATGCGCTCCAGGGCCGTCCCCTCCTTGCGCGCCTCCGTCCGGAACTGGCGTGACTCTTGCGCCAGGTCGTCGCCCATGAAGGCGTAGCCGTTCTCCGTGAACAGGTCGAGGAAGGACTCCGGCTCGGCGAGCAGCCCTGTCACGATGACCTTGGGGCCTTCCGTCCTCTCTTCCGGCATCGCCGCAAGCGCCTCGTTCAGCGCCTTGATCTTCTCCGTGTACACCTTCTTGTCGATGTAGTAGGCCGCCTTGATGATCAGGTGGCGCAGTGTCGGCGTGATCGTCGCGGGGACGCGCGCCGCCGCCTTCGTGAACGCGCGCATCGCCGCGCGGTAGTCCTCGTAGAGCGCGAAGGCGTCCTCGATCGCCTGGTCGGAGACCGGCTCCCCGCGCAGCTCCCCGACCGCCTTCCGGAAGGTCGCGAGCTGCGCCAGCACGAAGTCCAAAGACCCCTTGCTCGCGCGGTTCTGGATGACCGAGAACGGGATCGGCTTCGCGTTGGGCACGGCGACCCACCAGTTCGCGAGGATGGCCTTCATCGAGTCGCAGTAGGTCGGGATGACCAGCCCGGCGAGGAAATCGTAGTCGCCGCGGATGCCCATCTCCATATTGGAGCGCATGATGGAGCAGCAGAAGCTTTGGATGTACCGATCCACCCGCTTGATGTCGGGGTGGCCGCCCCAGAGGCCCACCGGCAGGTACCCCGCCGCGTAGATGATCTCCTCGGGGACGTAGATCGGGAAACAGCCGAAGGCCTCCTTGCCCGTCTCTTTCATGGATTTCGCGATCGTTGCCTTCGGGCTCGCGCCGGCATCCGACAATTCACGAATCAGTTCTATCGCTTGGCTCATATCGCTACCTCCTTGCCCCTTTGCGCGCTTCCATCATTTCCACCAGGGCCTGCACGCGCGTTTCGTACTGCGCCTCGGAAAAGACGCTCGGGTCGGTCTGGTCCCCGTCGAAGATGACGGACGGGACGCCCAGCTGGCTTTCCATCTGGCGCTGGATCTCAAACTGCTTGAACGCCATCCCCTTGCAGCTGCGGTTCGAATGGAAGATGCCGCCGTCCAGTTGGAAGTCCCTGCTCAGGTTGAGGTATTTGTCGATGGCGTAGTCCACGTTGCGGAGCACGTACAGCGAGTCGTACGCCTCCGCCATGCCCGCGAGCGTGTGCTGCTCGTAGAGCAGCGCGAACGACTCGGGGTACATCGAGGTCACGACGTTGATCCCGTGCTTCTTCAGCACCTTGTAGGTCACGCCGAGGTACGGCCAGCACGCGATGCCGTCCCAGAGGACGCGGTATTTCTCCTCGGTGCCGTCGTTCCACGGGCCGAGCCCCTTCTCCACGCGCTCCTGCAGCTCCTCGTACCAGATCTTGAACAGCTCGCGCCCGGACTCCTTGCCGCGGAAGCAGACGATGGGGGCCATGTAGTTGAACATGTCGAACCCGTTCATCGGCGACGGCTTGTTCTTCGCGAGGTCCGTCGCCTTCTTCCACCACGACGCCGTCTCGTTGGAGATCTGCATCACCTCTTTGAGCCGGTCGTAGTCAAACTTCCGGCCCGTGAGCCCCTCGAGCATCGTGACCGCCTCCTCCAGCTGCGCCTCGACGAACTTGACGTTGGACGGGTCCACCTGGTAGCTGCCGCTGTACGGCGTGTCGAAGAAGATGACAGGGATGTCAAACTTTTTCGCGATGTTTTCGTACCATTTGATGACGGTCATGCAGATGTTGCTGCAGCAGAAGAGCATGTCCGGCTTCGGCATGTTCTCCGCCTCCGAATAGAGGATGTTTGCGTAGCCGTCGTTGACGCGCGCATAGGAGCAGATATCGTACGAATAACCCTCCGACTCCGCGCTCGCGATGAATTGCGACGCGTCCTTGCGCGCCCCGATGGCGGCCGCGTGGTTTTCCGGATAGACGACCGCGACGTCCATGGTTTCGAGCAGCTCCTGCGGTGCAATCGACGTCGACCAGACAACGGGCTTCCCCTCTTCCTTCGCATTCTTTGCGTCGGCGTAATGCTTCGCAAGCAACTCGTTCAGAATCTGTTTGGATGATTTTTTCTCTTCCATGTTCTTTCCCCTCGTTACTCTGACTGTTATTTTATTTTTGATCCGTGTAGTCGTAGAAACCCCGGCCGGTCTTGCGCCCGAGGCGCCCCGACTCGACCATGCGCCGCAGCAGCGGCGTCGGGCGGTACTTCGGGTCGCCGGTGTCCGCGTAGAGCGTCTCCATGACGGCGAGCAGGATGTCCACGCCGGACATGTCGATCAGCTCGAACGGGCCCATCGGGTGGTTGAGGCCGTATTTGCAGCCCTTGTCCACGTCCTCGGGCGTCGCGACGCCGGACTCCACGAGCCAGACCGCCTCGTTCATCATCGGGTCGAGCATCCGGTTCACGATGAAGCCGACGCTGTCCTTCGACACGATCGTCACCTTGCCGAGCTTCTCGCCGACCGCCTCGGCCGTGGCGAGCGTCTCGTCCGTCGTCTCGAGGCCGCGCACGATCTCGAGCAGGCGCATGACGGGGACGGGGTGGAAGAAGTGCATCCCGATGAACCGCCCGGGGTTCGTGACGACGCCCGCGATCTTCGTGATCGGGATCGAGGAGGTGTTCGTCGCGAAGACCGTCTCCTCGCCGCAGACCTTCGTCAGCTCCTTGAAGATGCTCATCTTGATGTCCACGTTCTCCGACGCGGCCTCGATGACGAGCTCCGCCCCGGCGGCCTTTTCGATCGCGTCGGAAATCTCGAGGCGCGCAAGGCAGGCGGCCTTCTCCTCCTCGGTCATGCGGCCCTTCTCCACGCCGCGCGCCAGCTGCTTCTCGATGCTCGCCTTGGCCTTCTCCAGCTGCTCGGCGCTGATATCGTAGAGGATCGCGTCATAGCCGGACTGGATCGCGTTCTGCGCGATGCCCGTGCCCATGGTGCCGGATCCGACGACAAAGATTTTTTTCACTTCCATTTCTCTTTTCCTTTCCTACGATCCGCTTTAGACGTTCTCGACGATGGCGGTGATACCCTGGCCGCCGCCGATGCACAGCGTCGCGAGCCCGTACTGGACGTTGCGCCGCTTCATTTCATAGATCAGCGTGGTCAGGATCCGCGTGCCGGAGTTGCCGAGCGCGTGGCCGTGCGCCACCGCGCCGCCGTTCACGTTGACCCGCTCGTAGCCCTTCGTGCCGGGCTCGAGGCCGAGCTCGATGAGCACGCCGAGCGCCTGCGCGGCGAACGCCTCGTTCAGCTCGAACAGGTCGATGTCGTCCAGCGTCAGCCCGGCCCTTTCCAGCGCGAGCTTGCTCGACGGCACCGGGCCCAGGCCCATGACGGAGGGGTCGACGCCCGCGACCGCCGTGGACACGATGCGCACCAGCGGCTTGACGCCCTTCTCCTGCGCCTTCTCCTCGGACATCACGACGACCGCCGAGGCTCCGTCGTTCATGCCGGACGCGTTGCCGGGCGTGACCGTCCCGTCCTTCTTGAACACCGGGCGGAGCTTCGCGAGCCCCTCGAGCGTCGTGCCTTCCTTCATATGCTCGTCCTGGTCGAAGATGAAGGAGGACTTCCTTTCCTTCACCTCGATGGGCAGGATCTCGTCCTTGAACTTGCCGGCCGCCCGCGCCTCGGTCGCCTTCCGGTGGCTGTCGACGGCGAACTCATCCTGCATCTGGCGCGTGATCCCGTGCTTCTCCGCGACGTTCTCCGCCGTGATGCCCATGTTCAGGTTCGGGTAGAGCGCGACCGGGTGCGCGTGCGCGGACCCAAACTCAAACCCGTCCTCGACCTCGAACCGGTTGATCCGCACGCCCTGGTACCGGATGGAGGAAGGCATGTAGTAGGGCGCGCGCGACATGTTCTCCGCGCCGCCCGCGAGGATGATCCCCGCCTCGCCGGTCGCGATGTACTGCGTGGCGCAGCGCACCGCCTGCAGGGACGACCCGCACTGCCTATCTACTGTATACCCAGGAACCGAGATATCGAAACCCGCCAGCAGGAGCGCGATGCGCGCGAGGTTCGGCGTCTTGCTGAGGACGTTCCCCGCGATCACCTCGTCCACGTCTTCCTTGCCGATGCCGGACCGTACCAGCGCCTCCGTCAAGATAGGCGCCAAAAGATCATGGTCGTCGACGGTCTTCAGGCTTCCCAGATATCCGCCTACCGCCGTCCTCACCGCACCCGTGATCACACTTTTTGTCATGACTTTCTCCTTTCGCCGCAGAAATACCATTTCTGCATCCAATAAGAGCAAGCCGCGTGCCAAGATACCGGGAATGCAATAATATGGCCATTTTTCAACGTTTTCGCGAGATGGCCCTGTCGCGGGAAATGCGTTTTCTGTCTGCCCTGCACGACACCTGTCCTGAAATCAGAACAGTTACCCTCATCTAACATGAATGTTTTTGTTGACAGTCCCGACCCTCTCCTGATACACTGTTCCTTAGTTGCAAGGGGCTATTCACCAGGAAAAGGCAAATGGACAAAGAACACAAACCGAAAATCGATTTTTCTTTATTGGAGAATATCACGCAGCAATTCCCCTTCTATTTCCTCGCGTGCGACAAGAACGGCGACGTGTTTTATTATAGCCAGAACGGCGCGGCGGAGCTTTACGGCATGTCCCCCGAGGAACTGGGCGGCATGAACGTGCACCGGCTGCACGAGGAGGGCTGGATCGACCGACCGGCGGCGACCGCCGACTGCCTGACGCAGCGCAAGAAGATCATGCGCTACATGAAGAGCCGCGCCGGCAAGGGGATGATCGTCTACAGCGAGCCGATCTTCGACGACAAAGGCGACCTCTACATGGCGATCTCCTTCACGTACGATGAGGAGTTTTTCAACACGTTCCAGAACACGATCCAAAAAGACCGGCAGCAGTTCCTCGACGCGCTGCACTACATCGAGCAGAGCAAGGGGTCGAAGTACTACACGGAGTCGCGCAACCCCCGGATGCGGGAGACGCTCGAGCTGGCCCGGACCGTCGCGGAGACGGACAGCACTGTCAACATCTTCGGGGAGACCGGGACGGGCAAGGAGATCCTCGCGCGCTACATCCACGCCAACAGCGCTCGCGCCCGCATGCCCTTCATCCCCGTCAACTGCGCGGCCATCCCGGCCGAGCTCGTCGAGGCGGAGTTTTTCGGCTACGCGAAGAACGCGTTCACGGGCGCGAACCCGGGCGGCAAGTCAGGCCTCTTCGAGATGGCGCACCAGGGGACGCTGTTCCTCGACGAGATCGGCGAGCTGCCGCTCACGATGCAGTCGAAGCTGCTCCGCGCGATCGAGACGGGGGAGGTGCGCCGCATCGGCGACTCCGCGCTCGTGCAGACGAACGTGCGCATCATCACCGCGACGAACCGGCGGCTCTCGGAGATGGTCGAGGCGAAGACGTTCCGGGAGGACCTCTACTACCGGCTAAACATCATATCGCTCACGGTCCTGCCGCTGCGCGAGAGGCGGGAGGACATCCTGCCGCTCGCGAAGCACCTGCTTGCGCAGTTCAACGAGAAGCGGCACTCGTCGCGCTATTTCTCGGAGTCGATCCAGCATTTCTTCATGACCTACGACTGGCCCGGCAACATCCGCGAGATGAAAAACATCATCGAGCGCCTGTGCATCATCAGCCCGTCCGACGAGCTCGTCTTCCGGGAGGAGAGCGAAAACTACGCCTGCCCGAAGGGGCGCGTGCCGGAGGCCGCGCCGGAGGTTTCCGGCGGCATCGCGGAAGGCGGGGGGGCGCCCGTGGAAGAGGGGGGGGCGGCCGCCGGCAAAGGCCTCAAGCAGGCCGTCCACGATTATGAGCTAAGGTATATCCGCCAGGTCATCGACCAGTGCGGCGGCAACATGTCAAAGGCCGCCCGCCAGCTCGGCATCCACCGCTCGCAGCTCTACAGCCGCCTCAAGCAATAGCCTGTCACGCCGCGAGCGGCGACAGGGCCATGATCCAGACCGGCACGGCGATGATGGAAAACACCGTCGTCACGAAGGTGATCTCGGCGGACAGCTTCGCGTTGCCCCCGTACTCCTCGGTGATCGAGGGCATCACGGCGGCGCACGGGAAGACAAAGTTGAGCACGGCCACCACGAACAGCAGCCCGTCCAGGTGGAAGGGCATCAGCACGAAATAGGCGATGAGGGGCAGGACGCACAGGCGCACGACCGTCAGGGTGCACAGCCGGTAGTTGCGGACGAGGTCCTTCACGCGGCTCTCCGAGATCTGGATGCCGATCACCATCATCACGAGCGGCGTCATGAGGGAGCCTATGAAGTTGAGGATGTCCGCCGCGAAGCCGGTGACGTGGACGTCGGCCGCGAAGAGGGCGATCGCGACGAGGAAGCCGATCGTCGGCGGGGTCACCATCGGCTTCAGGTGCCTGGCCCAGCCGCCCTCCCCGCCCGCTTGCGCCGCGCCGCCCCGGGCCGCGCAGTCCATGCGGCACAGGCCGACGCCGACCGTGTACTGGAACAGCGGCGCGATGCTGCCAATCATCACGATATAGAACAGCCCCTGCGAGCCGAACGCCGCGTAGGCGACGGGCATGCCCATGAACCCGTTGTTGGTGAAGATCATCGAGTTGATGTACACGCCGCGGTCCCCCGCCGGCACGCGCAGCACCCTGTTGAACAGCAAGCCGATGAGCCAGGACGCCCCGTAGCCCACGACGCAGATCGCGAAGCAGGTGAGCACGATGCGGATGTTGTCCCGCGAAAGCTCCTGCTCCGTCATGCTCATGATCATGACGCAGGGCGCCGCCATGTTGATGACGATCTTCGACAGGTATTTGCTCGAGTCGACCGGCAGCCAGCCGATCTTGTTCGCGCCGAAACCGACGAAAACCAGCACCAGTATAGCGAGGACCCGGAGTGTGACCATCGTTCAGAGCAGGTGGTCGTCCGTCCGGCGGTCGGCGAAGTAGTTGCTGCCGACCATCGTCTTGAGTTTCTTCTTGACCTCGGCCGCGATGTCCCCGACCTCGACCGCCGAGCGCAGCTCGCGCCTCTCATTGGAGACGATGGCGAGCGAGATCGTCATGAGCGGGAAGGTGTCCGCCTCCCCGCGCCGGTTCGTCGTCGTGATGAAGCCGCGGCTCCGGTCTTCTTCGTTATAGAAATCGAGCACCTTCTTGTCGAACTCCGCGATGATCTCCTCGCAGATCCTCGGGGCCTTGTCCGGCGTCGTCACGACGATGAAGTCATCGCCGCCGATGTGGCCGAGGAAGTCGTCCCCCCCGCCGAAGAGCGCCACCTGGTCGCGCAGGATGTCCGCCGTCAGGATGATGATGCGGTCGCCGTTCGCAAACCCGTAGACATCGTTGTACGCCTTGAAATTGTCGAGGTCGATCCAGATGACCGCGAAGACGAGGCCCTTGGAGATGCGGCTCGTGATCTCACGCTGGATCTCGATGTTGCCGTCGAGCCCCGTGAGCGGGTTGGCGTTGCGGTTGCGGTCGATGCGCCGGAAGATGTTCTTGATGCGCGACAGCAGCTCGCGCTCGTTGAACGGCTTTTTCACATAATCATCCGCGCCGAGCTCGAGGCCGACGAGCACGTCCTCCTGCGCATCCTGCGAGGTGACGAGGATGATCGGCATGAGGTTGTTGCTCTCCGAGTCGCGCAGGATCTTGCAGATCTCGAAACCCGAATAATCAGGCAGCACGATGTCGAGGAGCACGAGGTCGGGTTTTTCGCGCTTGACGAGGTCAAGGCCGTCAGCCCCCGTGCCGGCCTCGATGACGTCGTACTCCTTGCTCAGCGAAATCTTGAGCTGCCCCCGGAAGAAGGGGCTGTCGTCGATCAACAGGATTTTCTTTGCCATGGAAAATATTATACCACAGTTCCATTTTTGCCCTTGACCATGCCCCCGCAGTGGGCTACAATCACGGTGAGCTATCTCCAAGGTACCGGGACTCAGGCGCCCGGACTTTAGGAAAGGAAGTGAAAGAGATGAAGCACACGGTTGTCACCCTGCGTCAGCAGAAACAGAACAAGGAAAAGATCACGATGCTGACGGTCTACGACTATTCCACCGCAAAACTCATGGACGAAGCCGGTATCGAGGTGCTGCTCGTCGGCGACTCGCTCGGCAACACGGTCCTCGGCTACCCGGACACGCTCTCCGTCACGATGGACGACATGCTCCACCACTGCGCCGCCGTCGCGCGCGGGGCGAAGGACGCGCTCGTCCTCGGCGACATGCCCTTCATGAGCTACCAGGCCTCCGTCTACGACGCCGTCACAAACGCGGGCCGCTTCATGAAGGAGGGGCGCGCGCAGGCCGTGAAGCTCGAGGGCGGCGCGCAGTATGCCGAGCACATCCGGGCCATCACCGCCGCGGGCATCCCCGTGTGCGGCCACCTGGGCCTGACGCCGCAGTCCGTGAACGCTTTCGGCGGCTTCAAGGTGCAGGGGAAGGACACAGGGGGCGCCTGCCGCCTCATCGAGGACGCGCTCGCGATCGAGGAGGCCGGCGTGTTCGCGATCGTGCTCGAATGCGTCCCGGCGGAGCTCGCGGCCTATCTGACCGGCCTGCTCCAGGTCCCGACGATCGGCATCGGCGCGGGCAGCGGCACGGACGGGCAGGTGCTCGTCTACCAGGACATGCTCTCCATGTACGGCGGCAGATCGCCGAAGTTCGCCAAGGTCTTCGCGGACGTCGGCAGCCTCATGAAGGAGGGCTTCGCCAGTTATTGCAAAGAGACGAAAGCCGGGGCCTTCCCGGGGCCGGAGCACGGCTTCGCCATGGACCCCGGATTGATGGAGACGATCAGGGGGCGCTATTCGTAGATGATGACGCTGGACGAAATGCAAGACGTGCTCGACGAGCTCGCCGAGGAGCTGCCGCAGGAGTTCTACCGGGAGCTCAACGGCGGCATCGTCCTGCTCGAGGGCGCCAAGCAGGGCGAGTACTCGCTGAAGCCCGGCGACCTGTACACGCTCGGCGAGTACCACCACGGCGGCGGCATGGGCAACTACATCAAGATCTATTACGGCAGCTTCGAGCGCGTCTACGGCCACCTCCCCGACGAGGCGATGAAGGACCAGCTGCGCAAGACGCTGCGGCACGAGTTCCGCCACCACATGGAATTCCTTGCCGGCGACCACAGCAGCCGCAGCCTCGAAGCCGAGGACGCCCGCTTCATCGACGACTACCTCGCGCGGCGCGGCGTCATGCGCGGGAGGAAGAAGGGCAAGATGCCGCGGCTTTAGGGGTGGGCCGCGGTCCGGACGAAAAAGTTGACTTTGAACCGTTGCAAAATTTGCAACGGTTGCGGCAGCAGCAAGCCCTTCCTCTCTGAAAATATTTTTGATATGCCTTGATATGGTAGATTTGTCGCGATCAAACAAGGAGGCCATTTGGTCAAGCGTCAACCAGACGGTATCCCCGCCGACCGTCACCTCAAGGCGCACCGAATCGTCAGGCTGATAAAATATGATCTCGTTTGCAGATAAAGGGCTATATCCCAATCAGCAGTTTCATCATAGTCACCTCAACAGCCATGATACCCTATTCCGTTCATCCGTTTTCAGCATGTAGGGTTTTCTGAATGACTCTATGGTTTCACCCTCATTCAGAGCAAATCCGCGCCCAGAGATATATCATACTTTTGAAAATAGTCTTCTACTTCAGTACGGAATTTCGCAAGCAGTTTTTGTGCGGCAGCGGTAAATTTATCATCTATCCGGTAAGTCGGAACACTGAAACTCACGGCTGCTATCACTTTCCGTCCTCTGCAAAGCGGCACGGCGATACACTCTACACCTTCAACATATTCCGAGTGCTCGTATGCAAATCCGCTTTTCCGTACTTCTTTTAATTGCCGCTCTAGTTCAGCGATTGTAGGGATTGTTTGCGGCGTGTATGTGACGAGTCCATCAGGGTAAAGGCGCTGCAATTCCTTGCGGTCGTGATTTGACAACAACGCCTTTCCGATTCCTGTGCAATATGCCGGGAGTAATATCTGAATTTGTGAACGAAGTGCGATGGGGTTCTTCCCCTCTACTCTGTTCACGTAATATACGCTATTTCCGGAAAGAATCCCTAGCTGAGAAGTCTCGTTCAGAATATCCACCATTCTTTTCATATATTCAACGATAAAGTTCTGCGCAGTGCGATTTTTGGAAAAAGAACTGCCGACAATGTAAGATTTGAGCCCAATGCGGTAGCAGGATTTTCGATTTTGCGATGAACATTGTATAAAGCCATACGCGCACATGGTCGACAGAATCGGAAGAATGCTGCTTTTAGGAGCATTCAGTTGCGTAGCAATCTCAGTAAGGGTAAAGCCATTTTTGGAAGTCGATAGAAAATCCAAGATTTTGAGCACCCTGCTGGTCGATTGATGTTCCTTTTTTTCCAGATTGCCGTTCTCTTCATGAATAGTGCTCATACTTTATCCCCACAACAACATTAATTCAACGTAAAATCCCAGATGGCCTTAATCAACAACATGCCCGCCACGGCTCCTTGATCTTCACGCCCAATCGCACGATCAGTAAAAATGGCGGCCTTCCCGAATTTTGGAAGCATCTGTTTTGTGTCTTCAACACCTTTTCGAGCTCCATTATACGCCGCTTCCGCCACTTCGGACAATGACCCCCCTTCATATTTGCCGGCTTCTGCTATCGCACCGGCAAAAGCATCCAAGACTGTTCGGTCTCCCGGTGTGCATCGACCGCGCTTCGCCACACCGTCCGCAAGCCCTTGCAGAAAAACAAACAATCCTCTCCCGTCTATGATGTCCTGCCCGCGAAGCATCTTGCCAGCAGACATCATACCACTAGCCAAAAGCGTTCCCATTGTTGACGGTACAACAGAAGCCAACTTCATCCCAGATTGAAAAAGAACAGTCGACAAGTCTGTTTCGCTTTGCGAAATACTTTGCACAATCTCCGGCATGGCAAGAAAACCCTTGCTCATCGTCAATCCCAAATCGCCATCACCCATTTCCGCATCCATCGAGCAAAGAAGTCCCTCGTTCTCTTTCATTGTTGACCCAATACATGAAAATAATGCAGGCAAATCTTCAACACTAATCTTCTCCACAGCACTATCCTCCATTAAATACTGGAGTAAAATGGTGTATTGACTGGTAACGCCAGCCATTCCTTGATTTCTTTATCTAATTGTATCACACTGATTGATGCACCGGCCATTTCCATTGACGTTGCGAATTCGCCAACATAAGTCTTGACGATTTGAATATGGTTTTCTTGAAATACTTCTATTACGTTACCGCAAAGAATATAGAGCTCTTCCAAAGATGTCGCACCCAGCCCGTTTATCAACAACGCTGCTTCTCCCTGAAACGGCATGTCTGCTAAAATCGCTTTAACAGAATCTTGAGCAAGTGACATCGCCGTTTTAACAGGACCGTTCCATATCCCCGGCTCGCCATGGATCCCCATGCCCATAGCCATTTCACCTTCAGAAAGTACAAAATTCGGATGCCCGACTTCTGGAATGATGCAAGGCGACAAGGCAAAGCCTACTGTTCTGGTATTGTTTTTCGCTTTTTCTGCTGCAGCGAGGACTTCGTCGAGGGTGCCCTTCGCTGCCGCTTTCGCGCCGGCACATTTGTACATGAAAAAAATACCTGCCACACCACGGCGATTATTTGCTTTTTCCGGTGGAGCAGAATGTATATCATCAGTACCTACAATTGAACGTGTCGCAATATTCTCAAATTCGCACAATTCCGCAGCCATGTCAAAATTCATAATATCGCCAGTATAGTTTCCGTATAAATATAAAACACCAGCGCCTTGCTCGACAGCTTTCGTCACGGAAAAAATTTGCTCTGCAGAAGGGGATTGGAATACACCACCGACAGCGCATCCGTCCAAAAGGTTCTTTCCGACATAGCCCAGAAATAATGGCAAATGCCCCGTGCCACCGCCCGTAATAATCGCAACCTTCCCGGGCTCCGGATCTTTGATACAATAGCAACGAAGGTCATTTGAGACAAAATGCACTTTTCCCTGATGTGCAGCGTAGATTCCACGTAACATATCATCCGTGTATTCTTCCGGCTTGTTGAGGATCTTCTTCATGCTTGTACCTTCTTTCATCTCCATGTTTCAATATCTCCCTTTAAATATCTCCGTTGCAGCCTTCACCGTTCGCTGCGAAGATTCAACGATGAAATCCTGGTCTCCTCCGATGGTCATAAAC
>JAISTX010000058.1 GCA_031272365.1 Eubacteriales Family XIII. Incertae Sedis bacterium | reverse complement strand
TTGAAAGGCATGTTTGACCCTTATAGCAAAAGCCTTTGGATTAATTTTTCATATTGGTTTACTTGAGGAGTTGGATATTTTGACGCTGGAGAGAATGCATGAATAGATATAGGTTCGGGATAGCGGTGCTGCTCGCTTTCGCGCTGGTCACCCTCGCGGGCTGCTTTGGCTCTAAGCCCTATGAGTACCAGGGGGAGCGCCCGGACCTGTACTCCGTGGCCACCCACACGGTTCTCGGCTCAGTGGGGTATATCCTCGAGGAAGTCAAGTTTGACCCGGAGATCCGCGTCTTGGAGGAGGACTCCTATGGGCGGACGCTCTTCCTCTACAGCGAAGGGGGCTTGGTGAGCGCGTACAGCCTGGTCGTCCAGCAGCAGAGCGACGACGGCAGTGCATATTATTATTCGGATACTTGTTTCATCTCTTCGCCGGATGAGGAATTTTCAGATCAGGAGATCATGCAGCTGAAGCAAAGGAACGACTGGGGCATTGCGTTCGATCCGGAGAAGTGCGAACGGGTCGCCATCTCGCCCGAAAAAGAGGAAGGGCCTATGAAAACCGGGGATCTTGTCCGGTTTTACAAGCAAGTCTTCGGGGACGAGGCGGCTAGTCGGCCTGCTTACAACATCGACTACTTTGTGACGGACCGGTACGGGCGTTCGATGTACCTCGCCTCCGGGGAATGGCGCGGGGAGGGCGCGGATTCGGGCAGGCGGTACGTCGTGATGCTGTTCGATGCCGAGGGCGAATGCGACGAAACGGAAGGGGTGTTGGACCTGCCGGACCCAAACGCCTACCAGGACGACCTCAAATCCTTCAAAGAACGCAATGGCTGGAACGCACCGAGGTGACGTCCCCATGACACGTCCCCATGACACGTTTGTTCCTGCTTGCATTACGCAGTTTCTTGTGAAATAATGTAGCTACTATTGGATGGGTGCGTAGGGGCGGACGCTGGTTCGACCGCAAGGGTAGGAGAGACCCTTGGCAAAAACAAGTTCGGAGGAATACTCTGTTCACCTGATGATGGAGGAGAGGAAGCATGGGAAAGCATAGGATCGGAATCGCGGTGTTGCTCATCTTGGCGCTGGCCGCGCTTACGGGCTGCGACCCGTCTTCGTCGTCGTACGAGGGCCCCCACCGGGACCTGAACAGCGAGGCGACGAACAGCATGCTGGGGGTCTACGGGGAGTTTTTCGCCCAAATCGCGGTCGTGGAGGAGGATGAATACGGGCGGGTGCTCTACCTGTACCGGGGCGAATCCACCGCCGCCGACGACACCGTGTACGGGGAGGGTGCGCACATCTTCGCCATCCTCGTCGCGCAGGGGAGCGACGGGAAATACGTCTACTACTACCCGGACGTCAATTTTGCCTTGTACGAAGACGCGTTGGGGTCAATGCCGACCGAAGAGGACATGCTCGCATACGCGGGCGACACGGCTTTTGCCACGGACATCCTGCAGCTCAAAAGGCAAAACGACTGGGGCAGGCCGATGGACAATAACAAATGCGTGCGGGCGCGGATATCGAAGCTGAACCGCGACTTGAAGAACGACTTGGAGCTGGTGCCCGAGCAGGCGCAGGCGGACGCGTACGCGCAGGTCGCGCCGCGCGAAGATTATTCGCTGGGCTGCTTCGACTACCTCACCTCTGATGATTACGACAGGCACATCTTCTTCTTCCGCGTAAGGGACGTGAGCGAGGAGGACGCAGGGGCGACAGCCTACAAGGAATCCTACGTCGTCCTGTTCCACAAGGACGGCTCCTTCGACCCGGAAAAAGGCATCATGGAGATCACGGATCTGTGGGACTATCAGGACGACCTAAAGGCCTTCAAGGAACGCAACGGCTGGAACACGCCGGTGTGATATGGTATGGAGGAGTACGCGTGAAAGCGAAATGGACTCGGGTCGCCGCGCTTGTGGCTGCTGCATGCTTCGCGGTGGCGGCGGTGTCCTGCCCGGAGCCGGAGGAGGATGCGGGCCGGATCGAAGAGGCGCGGCGGAAGGGTGCGGCGCGCAGGAGAAGGCGAGGGGTCCTGATCGCCGTCGTCGCCGTTGTTGCTTTCCTGATCGTGGCTACGGTATCTATGCGGGAGGCGAAGAACATCCCGAAGCGGTATTACGCGGACTACGCGGCGACGGTGATGGCGGACACGTCCGCAAGCAAGGTCAAGATTTATTTCAGCCGCCCCTCTTTGAAAATCAAGGTTTACGTGCCGGCGTCAACCACTGAAGAAGAAATGGAGGAAATACTCGAGCTCACAAAGCCGTTCGTGACCGCAGACAGAATGAGCGAAATTGGCGAGTATGTGAAGTGGGGCGAGGCGATACGGGATGTCTATTTGGTTATTATGAATGAAGAAACCAGAGAATCGTTGATTGCGTATGAAGCGGATCGCTCCCCGGAAAATATCAATGGATACGAGACGTGGCGCGATTCCGGGTTGGTGTGGAAAGAGTGAGGCGCTTCCCCCGACGTATAATTTGACACATAGCTTCACTAGAGCGCATGACATATGCGGAGATTTACGTCGTTATTGATGAGCTGCTCGCCAAGTGCCCTTGGCTTAAAGACTGCACAAACCGTTTTGATGTGACGGACTACATGGCTGAGTCTGACGCGACGGAATACATCTTCGCGAGCATTGGCCAGGAGCAGGACTTCGACGAGGATTTGTCCTGAAACGCCGTGATACTCGCGATCCTGCTCGCATCATCGTCAAGGGCACCGAGCAGGGGAGTGTGTCAGATTATACGTCCCCATGACACACGTCCCCATGACACACTTGCAATCTGCTGATTCGTGTGAAATAATGCAATCGACGTAAAGTGCCGGGAGAGGAAGGATTTCAAAGGAGGGCAGGGCGGATGAAAAGGCGCAGCATCTGGTTGGCAGTATTGCTCTGCTTCGCGCTGGCGGCCCTCGCGGGCTGCTTCGGCGCGCCGCCGGACGGGTCCGGGTCCGGGTCGGCGGAAGCGGTAGGGGCCATGCCCGAGCCGGAGCTTGATGAAGTGGTGAAACCCAAGCCCGAACCCAATCCCGAACCCGAACCTGTGAAGCCGGAGCCGGAGGCCGTGCTGCCGGAATACGCCCCGTACGACTGGCCCGCGGCGGCGGCGCCGTACGCCGAGGTGCTGGACACCTACCGGATGGCTTGGATCTACGGGACGGTATACGGCATCCGGGTCTACGAAATGCCGATCGGCGAAGGGGCTGTCACCGACAGCTTCGAATACGCCATCTACGACCCCTTCGCGGGCGAGCCCCGGTCTGACGCGGAGGCCTTCTACGCGCTGAAAGACCTCGACGGCAACGGCACGGCCGAGCTCTTCATCGGCGCCACGTCCGACAAGCCGGAAAACTACACCGAAGACGCCGACAAGGCGTTCGTGCTCAAATACTGCACGCAGGCGATCGTGGACGTCTGGGCGCTGGACGGCGGGCAGCCGGTGCGCCTGCTCCCCATCGACGAAAGCGGCTACATCAGCTTCAATCACAATAACTACTTCTTGCAGGGCCTCGGCGGCGACGGCGCAGGCTACGACATATTCCGCCTTGGCGCGGACGGGAAGTCGGCGGAGTGGGTGGAGATCCTGTTCAAATACTATCTTTACGAGGGGGTGGAGGATTTGAAGGACGCGAAACTGGGCTGCTTCATCGGCCGCGAGACTGATAGGGACGGCACCTATGTCAGCGGCCTGACCGACCCGGACGCGCCGGGCACGACGCAGGTGACGGAAGAGGAATGGAACCGCCAGCTCGAGGGGTACCGCTTCGTGGAGCACACGTGGGAGGCGCTGGACTGGGTGGCTTTCGAGCCTTGAGTGTTGTAATGTTTGGCCTTCCGCCCGGGTTGTCATGGTATCAACTCAAATTGCAAGGGAAAGGAAGGGCCAATGATGTCGGATCGTTTGTCTGTTGATTTTGAAGATATCCGCCTGAAGGGCGACGCTTTGCGGTCGCGGATCGAGGCGGAGCTTACCCGTATGGACGAGGAATACGCGCGGATCCTGCCGCTGCTCGAAGGGGTGGACGGCGCGTCGGCGGCCGCCCTCAGGGAGACGATCGAAGCCAACCGGCAGAAGTCGCGCATGGCGGCTTTGACGCTGGAGAAGCTGATCTCGGCGCTGGAGAGCTCGGCGATGCAGGTGGAGGCGCTGGGCCAGGCGATCACGGCGCTCTTCACGCACGGCGGCTCTGGCCTCGCGGGCACCGCGGGCGGCGGCGGAGGGGAGGTGCGATGATGCCTTACGGTTTTTTTGGGAAAGCGGCCGAGGGGTTCCTCCTCGACGTGACGGGCGCGCTGCGCGCGGCGGCAGCGCGGCATTCGGAGAACCCGCTCGCGGGGGTTGGCGCCGGTGCTGTGCCGCAGCCGAGCCTGCCCGCGCCGGTGAACAAAACGAACCCGTTCGCCGGGGGCGGCGGGGACGGGCACGCGGCGGGCGTCGGTAGCCACACGAACGTCGTGCTGGACAACAGCGTCTACGCGGCGATTTCGCGGGAGATATTCTCGGTGGACGAAGGCGTGAACAAGGCGCTGGACAGCGCCATCCTGGATCTGGAGGCCTTGTGCGAGGCGTCGTACGCCATGCCGAAGGCTCGGCCCGCGTTCCTGACAGCGACGGGCCTGCTCAAGTCGTCCCTCAGCGAGTCCGGCGCGTTCGCGGACGAGGCGGGCCGGACTGCGCGCCGCCTGGCGGAAGACCTGTCGGCGGTGACATAGAAACCACAAAGGGAGTGGCTTGTTTTTGGCTTGTGTTTGTGACATAATAGCTGCATCGGAGAATGTCAAAAATATGGAGGGAGAGGTCATGCGTAGGAATTTTCGTGGGATTGCAGCCGTCGTGCTGGTCTTCTTGATGGCGCTGCTCACCGCCTGCAGCGGCATTGACAAGGATACGGTGAAAGATACCGCGAACGCGGTGAAGGACGAGGCCGTAGACGTCGCCAAGGGTGCCGCGGAGGACGCCAAGGACATCGCGGGCATGGTCGCCGAGGATGTCGTCGACTTCTCGAAGGAAGAGGCGCAGAAGGTGCTCGTCGAACTCCAAAACAAGGCCAACGAGGACGGGGCCAACGTGGTCACGAAGCTCGGCGCGGGTTGGGCCGGCGACGTCGAGGAGATGATCGCCTCGGGCGAGGGGCCGGATTTTTCGAAATACGAGGACATCGTGGCCAAGTTCAAAGACGCCGTGAGCGGCGAGGGCTTCAACGGCGCTTACCTGGTGATCAATCCTATTGGAGACGGCAAAAATCCCGTTGACTTCACCAAGGACGACGAGGGGATCGACCTCGGTCTTGTCACCATTGCGGCGGATACTTCCGACAACCCCCTCCCGTACGGCTCCGAATACGAAGCCGGCACGGAACTGAAAAATGCGCTGGAGACTGTCTTCCTGAAAGGTACGACCGTGACGGTAGTGGCCATAGTTGCTTCCGTTTACGGCATGATGCTGGCTGGCGAAGAGCTTCTGCAAATCACCGCCGTGCCCATATGGGTGGGCGACGTCATTATCGGATTTGCCTTGCTGTACGGGGTTGCTTCTTTCATGACGGTGGCGTCCATCGGGTACTCAGCCGCTACCTATATCGAACAATACGGACAGGAACTCGGGCTCGGGGACTACGACGACAGGATCCACATCCCGATCCCGGACTCCCTGGCCGAAGCCCTGCAATAGCGTCCCAGCAACACACTGTAATGTTTGGCCTATCGCCCGGGTTATCTTTGCATCAAGCGAAAACTGGAAGGGATAGGCCGTTTTAATTCGGTTTTAATCCCGCCTCAATTCCCGCCAAACGCGATGCGGCGTATACTGCGGGTTGAAAGGAGAGAGTCTGATGGGGAAAGAACAGGTCTGGAACGAAGCGTCGGCGGGGCAGGTCCTCGAGGAGTGCACGCGCGCCATGCGCCAGCAGGGCGAGAACATGGAGGAGACCGCGCGGCTGTACGGTAGGAAGGCGGCGGAGATCGACGGGCTGGCGGCGGCGCAGGAGCACATCGCGCAGACGGCGATGATGTCCGCGACCTTTACGGACGGGGCGGGCCACCCGCAGCAGCGGATGGTGCCCGACATGGCGGCGCGGGCGGCGGCTTCGGAGAAGGCCTCGGCGTACCGGCGGCAGTCGGCGGCGCTGCAGCACGCGGCGGAGAGGCTGCGCGGCGCTACGCGCGACCTGGAGTCCGCGGCCATGGCGGCGCGCAAGCATTTCATGAAATCCCAAGGGGAACTGCAGGAGGCGGACCTGTTCTACGCGCAGCAGCTGCGGCGCCTCTGCGAGCGCATCCTGCGCCACACGGAGGGGCTCCGGTCGCTGCGCGACGGCATCGACGACACCTTCCAGCCGGGCAGGAGCCTTGCGAGCCTGGCTGTGCTGTGGGGCCCCCTGGCCGCCGCGATGAAGAGCATCTGGGACTCGGCGTGGATGGCCGGCAAGGTCCGGACGTGCGCCTACGGGGGCGACCCCGTCAACCTGGCAACGGGCAATTTTATTTATTCAAAGACGGATATCGAGATCCGCGGACGGTTCCCGCTTGCGTTCAGCCGCGCCTACAATTCCTCGGGCGGGCAGGACGGCAGCCTCGGGCCGGGCTGGACGCACAGCTTCGACATCCGGCTTCATGAGGCGGACGGCAGCGCGCACATCGCGTACGGCGATGGGCGATGGGAGAGTTTCGAGGAAGCCGGGGACGGGCGTTACGCGGCGCCGGCCGGGCGGCGTGCGCTGCTGGCGCGGGCGGAAGGCGGCGGGCACACGCTGACGCTGCTGGACTCCATGGGGCGGTATGTGTTCGACGGCGGCGGGCGGCTCACGGAGCTCGTGGACCGGAACGGGAACCGCACCGCCTGCACCTACGACGGGGCAGGGCGGCTCTCGAGCGTATCCGGGCCCGGCGGGGCGCTTTCGTTCTCCTACGGGGAGGGCGGGCTGCTCGCAGCGGTCTCCGACGGCACGGGGCGGCGCGCCACGTTTGCCTACGAGGGCGGGCTGCTGGCCAGCGCCACCCACCCGTCGGGCGCCGTGCATGGCTACGGGTACGACGGCAAGGGCCGGCTCAGCCGGCTGACGGACCCGCTCGGCACGGTCCTGCTCGAAAATACGTACGACGCGTCCGGGCGCGTGGCGCGGCAGCGCTTTGCCGACGGCGGGGAGGTCTACTACGACTACCGCGACGATGGGTACGGCGGCGGGGCCACCCTGCTGACGCGGCAGGACGGCGGGCGCGTGCGCTATGAGCGCGACGACAAATACCGCACGACGGCCATCGTCTGGCCGGACGGCGCGGAGCGGAAGGAGTTTGGCGCCGGGGACACCGTGACGTCTGAAACCGACAAGCGTGGCAACGTGACGCGGCACGAATACGACGCGCTCGGGCACCGCACGCGCACGGTGGACGCGCTGGGGTTCGAGACGCTGTACGCATACGAGGGCGGCAACCTCGCCGGCATCACGCGGGAGGGGCGCAGGCTCGCGTCCTTCTCCTACGACAAGGCGGGGAACCTGACGGCAGCGGTAGACGCACTCGGCGCGGAGTCGGCGCTCGTGTACGGGCGCATGGGCCTGCCCGTGCGGCAGACGGACGCCGTGGGCGCCGCGACCAGCCTGGAATACGACGAACGGGGCAATGTCGTAGCGGTGGCGGACGCGCTCGGCGCGGTCACGCGCTACGAGTACGACGCGCTGAACCGGGTCGTGCGGACCGTGCGGCCGGAGGGCGGCTCGATGACGTTCGTCTACGACGACGCAGGGAACATCACGGAGGCCGTGAATGCGGAGGGGAACGTGCGCCGGTACGCCTACGACGCGCGCGGCAAGGTCACGGAGGTCGTCGACTGGGACGGCTCCCGGGTGCAGTACGCCTACAACGAGCTGGGCAAGCTCGCGCAGGTCACCGACCCCGCCGGCGGCGTGACGCGCTATGAGTACGACAAGATGTGGAACGTCTCCAAGGTGACGAACGCGGAGGGCGCCGAGGTGCTCTACGAATACGACAAGGTGGGGCGCCTGATTTCAATAACAGACCCTTGCGGGCACCAGACGACATTCGGCTACGACCCGGACGGCAACCGCGTGCGCGTCAAGGGGCCGGACGGCGCCGAGGCGCGGATGGAGCACGACGCGCTGAACCGGCTGACGAAGACCGTGGACGCGGACGGCGCCGAGGCCCGCTTTGCCTACGACGCTTTCAATAATGTGATAGAAATAACAGACCCGGCGGGCGGCGTCTACCGCAATGAATACGACGCGGCGGGGCGGCTCGTGCGCAAGGAGGACCCGCTCGGAAACAGCACGTCGTTTGCGCACGACGCGCGCGGGCTCGTGACCGCCGCCACGAACGCGGAGGGCGCCACGGTTCGGTACGAATACGACCTGCTCGGCCGGCTGACCGCCTTCACGAACGCGGACGGCGCCGTCGAGCGCTATGAGTACGACATGGACGGGCGGATGGCCGCCTTCGTGGACGCGCTCGGGGGGCGGCAAGTGTATGCGTACGACGCGATGGACCGGGTCATTTCCGTCACGGACCCCGCCGGCGGCGTCAAGCGGTTTTGCTACGACGCTTTGGACCGCGTGACGAAGAAGGTGGATGAGAACGGCAACGAGACGGCCTATACCTACAACGCCGTGGGCTGCCTCGCCTCCGTGACGGGCGCGGACGGATCCGTGGCGCGGTACAGCTACGACCGCATGCGGCGGATGACGCGCCGCGAGCAGCTGCTCGCTGTGGACCCGGCGCTGGTGCCCGGGGGCGCGGACGCGGGCGCTGTCACCACCTACGCCTACGACAAGCGGGGGCTCTTGGTCAGCGAGACGGATCCGCTCGGCGGCACTGTGCGCTATGAATACGACGCGGCGGGGCGGCCCGTGCGCGTGACGGCCAAGGACGGCACGGACACCCTCTACGAGCGCGAGCTGTCGGGGCAGCTGACGAAGGTCGCCTACGCGGACGGCAGCGAGGTGCTCCTGTCCTACGGGCCCCTGCGCCAGCTCACCGAGGTGCGGGACGCGCTCGGTCTGACGAAGGTCGAGACGGACGCGATCGGGCGCGCCACGGAAGTGACGGACCAGGAGGGGCGGACGGTGCGCTACGCCTACACGCCCACGGGGGCGCGGGAGAGCATCACGTACCCGGATGGCGCGGAAGTGCGCTACCGCTACGATGCGGCGGGCAGGATCGCCGAGGTCATGGACGGCGCGGGGAAGGCCGCCGCCTACCGCTATGACGCGGTGGGGCATGTCGTCGAGCGGATGCTCGCCAGCGGCGTGCGCTCGTCGTACGCCTACGGCGCGGCCGGCAGGATGGAGGGCTTCATCCACGAGGGCGCGGACGGGGTGCTGGACGCCTACCGCTACACGTACGACGCGGTCGGCAACAAGACCGAAGTGACGAGGGCGCGGCGGGGTGCGGGCGGCGTCGTGGAGACGTCCGTCCACGGCTACGCCTACGACGCCATGAACCGGTTGGCCGGGGTGTCGCTGGACGGCGCGCCCGTCCGCAGCTATGCGTACGATGCGCTGGGCAACCGCACCGTCATGGAGGATGTGAAGACGGGCGCCACCACGCGCTACGAGTACGACGCCATGAACCGGTTGGTGCGCACGCGCGGCGCGGGCGGCGAGACCGTCTACGGCTACGACCCGCGCGGCAATATGGCGTCCATCACGAAAGACGGCGTCCTCGAGAAGGCCTTCACCTTCGACGCCGCGAACCGGCTCGTGGCCGCGCGGACGGCGGACGGCAGCACGGCGGCGTACACTTACGACGGCATCGGCCGCCGCGCGAAGAGCGTCTGGGACGTGGCCGCCGCAGGCGGCAGGGCGGCCAGGCACGAGGAGCAAAGCTACATCCTCGACGCGCTGAAGCCCTTCGAGAACCTGCTCGCGACGGAAGGCACGGGCGGCTACACCCGCCACATCTGGGGCAATGAGCTGCTCGGCGCGGCCGCCCCCGATCACACTTCCTACTATCTGCTTGACGAGCTGCGCAGCCCCATACGCACGGTGGACGCGGCGGGCAGGAGCCAGGCGGCCTACGCCTACGACGAATTCGGCGTCCCGCTGCCAAGCGCCGCCGGGGGCTTGGAGCCAGAGGCCGCCGGAGGCCTGGCTCTGGAGGCCGCCGGGAATCTGAAGCCAGAGGCCGCAGGCAGCCTTGCGTCAGGAGCCATAGGCAGCCTGGAGCCGGAGGTTCCCAACCCCTTCGGCTTCACCGGCTACCAGCCGGACCCTGTGACAGGCCTCTGCTACGCCCAGGCCAGATACTACATGCCAGAGACGGCTCGCTTCATCAGCGAGGACACCTACCGGGGCTTGTCCATCGCGCCGGAGACGCAAAACTACTACGCATACTGCAACAACAACCCGCTCATCTATATCGACCCAACCGGCCATGTGACGTTGTTGGAGGGGATTATTGCCCACATCCAAATCCAAGCGTATTTTAATGATCTACATGGTCGCAAGTATAGCGAGTATAGTTTGCCCGAAGTGATAATTGACGGTGTCAAGAAAATGACTGGCCACAGAGTGGATATCATGTACCCAAATGATGATAAGCATATAATGGAGCTTTACGAAATCAAACCAATTACTTATTATACTAATTCATATAAGAATGAATTGGCGAAGCGACAATTGGATCGGTACAAGGACCACTATAATCTTCGTAATGAACTTGAAGGAAGCCCTCAGTACCCTGGGGAATTTGGCACCACCTTCAATCCGAACGGCCTTGAGATGCCATTTTGGGGCGACCCGACTAAGACTCTGGTGATCAAGACGTACTACGACACTGACCCTGGCCTGATTTACTATGATATTCAGGAAAAATATACTGGAGAACCAGATTATTCTTTGGCCCCCCAGTGGATTATAAACCTTCAGCATTTATCTTTTCACGAAGACCTATTACCATCCGGGGACGAGGAAGGAGTTCTGGCGCCGGCGGATGAGGTGGAGTCCGGCATGAGCTGGTGGGAAAGGTTGGAGGCGGCATTTTTGTGTGGGGTTTGGACGGCTGCTGGCGTCTTTGTAGTCTTAGATGATGCATCTTACTTTGGGATATTAGACAATTATTTTTTAGTCGTTATTGCTGAGAAAATGGGAATGTACTGGGACATGATATGGGGCAAAGTGCCATGCTTTAATTGATAGTTTGCGGAACAGGTTGCGGTTTGGTAGGTTTTGAGCCTCATTTCTTACCGAATCGGAACCTGTTCCGTATGCCCACGGTTTGACGCGATCCTGCGGGCAGCCGAAAATCTCCCTGGGGATTTCTCAAATTCCTGTTGACACGGGTTTGGCATTGTGGTATCTTGCGCTCATAGGCGAAACGTTTCGCCCTAACTGTTACAAAACATCGGTCGGCAAACACGCCGTTTCGGTGGAGGGATGTAATAGAGAGGTGCACGATGGATCACAGGGAAAGGGGGCTTTCCCCCTTCAAATCCGCTAAAACCGACAGATTTCCAATGTGGTTCGGAGGCGCCCCCGAAGTGGTGGACGGCCTGAAGGCTTTGCTCAAGGCGAAATCAGGCGACGAAGCCCTCTACGATATCCTCGGGATCGACTACAAAACGATTCGCCCAAAATACAACGGAAAACCCCTCGAGCGCTACGAAGACGGGACGTGGATGACCGAATGGGGCATCAAGCGCGGCGGGCTCCACTGGGGGCAGCCGCTCACGCACCCGCTGCACGACGCGGAGACAATCGCGGACGTGGAGGCCTACAAAGGCTTCCCGGACCCGGACGACTTCATCACGAAATACACCGAAGAGGAAATACAATGGGCGAAGGGCTACTGCCTCATCGGCGGCACGTGGGCGCCGTTCTTCCACGACTCGACCGAGCTCGTGGACATGGAGGAGTTTTTCGTGAAGCTCTACACGAACCCATCCGTCTGCGAGGCGGTCATCGCGAAATGTTTCGAGTTCTACCACGAGGTCGACCGGCGCACCTTCCAAGACAACAAGGGCCTCATCGACATGTATTTCATCGGCAACGACTTCGGCTCGCAGCGCGCGCTGCTCCTGTCGCCGGAGATGTGGCGCAAATTCTACAAGCCCTATGTGGCGAAGCTGATCGCGCAGGCGAAGGCGAACGGGTGCGTGACGGCGATCCATTCGTGCGGGGACATCCATGAGGTCATCGGCGACTTCATCGAGATCGGCGTGGACGCGATCAACCCGATCCAGGCGAGCGCGGCGAACATGGACCCTACAGCGCTCGTGAAGGAGTTTCGGGACGAATGCGTCTTTTTCGGGGGGATCGACGAGGTCAAGTTTTTGCAGTTCGGCACGGAGGCGGCGTCGCGCGAAGAGACGCGGCGCATCATCGACGTGCTCGGGCAGTATGGACGGTATATCGTGGCGGCGTCGCATGACTATCTGCTGCCGGAGATCCCGGCGGCGAACATCGCGGCGATGTTCGAGGAAGCAAAAGCATACGGAACGGGGAGAAGCATATGTCAGGGAATATAATGCTGGATATGAAGGGCGTGTCCAAACAGTTCCCGGGGACGCTGGCGGTCGACGACGTCGACTTCCAGGTCATGGCCGGGGAGGTGCATGCGCTCATGGGGGAGAACGGGGCCGGCAAGTCCACGCTCATGAAGATGCTGGCCGGGTCGTTTTCGGACTACACGGGCGAGGTGCGCATCGACGGGGAGGAAGTGTCCCTCCACTCGCCGCAGACCGCCAAGGAAGCGGGCGTGGCGATGATCTACCAGGAGCTGTCCGTCGCGGCGCCGCGCACCGTCGCGGAGAACATGTTTGCGGGCCGCATCCCGCTCAAGGGCAAATTTGTCGACAAGCAGAAGCTCCGCGAGATGACCGTGGACGCGCTGAAGCTCGTGAAGCTCGACGACAAGATCGACCCCATGGTGCCGATGAAGAACGTGAGCCAGCACGAGAGCCAGCTCATCGAGATTGCCAAGGCGCTGAAGGACGACCCGAAGATCCTCGTCATGGACGAGCCGACCTCGGCGCTCTCCAGCGAGGAGGTGCAGACGATGTTCGGCCTCATCCGCGAGTTCAAGGAGAAGGGCATCGCGATCGTCTACATCAGCCACCACCTGCAGGAGGTCTTCGAGATCGCCGACCGCGTGACGGTCCTGCGCGACGGGAAACGGATCAATACCTGCGCGGTCAAGGACGTGACGAAGGAGCAGCTCGTCGAGATGATGGTCGGCGAGAAGCTTTCCGATTTCTATAAAAGAGCCGACAAGCAGATCGGCGACGTCGTGCTCGACGTGCGGGGCATCACGCACTACGGGTTTGTGCACGACATCAGCTTCCAGCTGCGCAAAGGGGAGATCCTCGGCGTCATGGGGCTCGCGGGCGCGGGGCGCAGCGAGCTCGGCCGCGTGCTCGGCGGGATCGACCATATGGACGCCGGCACGTACATCCTCAACGGCGCGGAGATCAAGCCGAAGGACATGAGCCAGATGGTGAAGCTCGGCGTGGCCTACCTGACGGAGAACCGCAAGACGGAGGGGCTGTCGCTCCGGCTGACCGCCAAGGACAATGTCTTCGCGGCCATCATCCCGAAACTCACGCAGGGCCTCGTCTTCCTGCCCGGCCGCGGCAAGGAGACGCTCGACACGCTCTACGAGGAGCTCAATATCATCCCGCGCGACAAGAATGTGACGATGTCGAACCTCTCGGGCGGCAACCAGCAGAAAGTGCTGCTTGCGAAATGGATGGCGACGAAGCCGCACGTGCTCATCCTCGACGAGCCGACGCGCGGCGTGGACGTCGGGGCGAAGAAGCTGATCCACGAGACGATCGAGCAGCTGGCGAGCGAAGGCGTGTCGGTGCTCCTCATCTCCTCGGACCTGCCGGAGATCGTCTCGCTCTCCGACCGCATCATCGTGCTGCAGCAGGGGCACCTCATCGGGGAGCTCAACAAGGAGGACGGCTTCGACGAGAACAAAGCGCTGCTCGCGGCCAACGGGGAAAGGAGCGTGTTCCGTGCAAAACACTAAGTCTTTCAGCAGCATCGCCAACCGCTTCGGCGTCTTCCTCATGATCGCCATCCTGCTCGTCGTGGGCACCTTCGCGTCCAAAAATTTCTGGACGCCTTCAAATTTCCTCAACATCCTTTCCGCGGTCGCGATCCTCGGCATCGTCGCCGCGGGCATGAGCTTCGTGATCTACTGCGGGAAATACGGCGACATGTCCGTGCCGATGACCATGGCGATCTCGGGCGTCATCGCGGTGGAGCTGATGCGCTACGGGCTCGTGCCGGCCTTTGCCGGGGCGCTGTGCACGGGGCTCATCATCGGCGTCATCAACGGCATCGTCATCGGGAAGCTCAAGGTCAACGCGATCATCTGGACGCTCGCGCTGAACTTCATCATCGAGGGCCTCGTCCGGTGGTCGTACGGCGGCAGCCAGCTCTACCCGGACATGGCGACGGCGGACACGTACAAGACGGGCTTCCTGCTCCGGCTCATGCCGAAGCTGGACCCGCACGTCATGGACATCGACCTGACCGCGCGGGCGGCGGACTTCAACAGCCTCGCGCAGACGTATTTTTGGGGCGGCATCCCGCTCATGCTCATCGTGATGGTGTGCGTGATGGTGGCCGGCTGGTTTGTCCTGAGCCGCTCGACCTACGGGGCCAAGCTGAAGATCGTCGGCTCCAACTACAACGTGGGCAGCATGTCCGGCATCCGCGCGACGAGTGTCGTGATGGGCGCTTTCATGATCTCCTCCTTGTGTGCTGCGCTCGCCGGCGTATTCATCACATCCATGAACAAGGTCGGCGCGTACTACGTCGGCTCCGGATATGATTTCCAGGCTGTGACCGCCATCATCCTTGGCGGCATGAGCCTCGCCGGCGGGCGCGGGAACCACCTCGGTGTATTCGGCGGGGTGTTCACGATGGGGCTGATCAGCAATATACTGACGCTTTTCGGGATCGGGACGTTCACGCAGAAGATGATCACGGGCGCGATCTTCATCGTGGTCGTCGCGGTGAACGCCAGCAGTTTGAGAAAGTTGGGTAGGGACGATGCGTAAAATCATCAACAATGACAACAGGATATACCTCTTTCTGGCCGGTGTGTTCATCGTGTTCGCGATCATCTACCCGAACTTCTTCACCTCCGCGAGCATCAAGGCGATCATGACGAGCTGCCTGCTTCCGATCGCGGCGGGCATCGGCTTCACGGTCGTGATGATCGGGGGCAATTTCGACCTCTCGATCGGCTCGGTCATCAATGCGGGCGCGGTGGTCGCGATCGGGGAGTTCAACCGCTTCTACAAGATCTTCGGCGGCAGCGACGAGAACACGGGCGGCATGGTGGGCGCCTGGGTCCTGGCCTTCCTCTTCGCCTCCCTGATCGGCTGCGGCATCGGCGCGATCAACGGCTTCCTCGTCGCGAAGGTGAAGGTGCACTCCTTCATCGTGACGATCGGCATGCTGACCGCCGTGACAGGCTTTGTCTACACGTACACGGCCGGCAACACGCTGTCGAGCAAGAGCAGCGTGCTCGTCGAGCTGATCGACAAGTCGCTCGTCAAGGCGCCGTACATCGAGATGGTCACGCCGCGCTTCCTCGTCGTCGTGGGGCTTGTGATCCTGTTCGAGATCGTCCTCGTCAAGACGAAATGGGGCTACGACCTCTTCATGGTCGGCAGCAACAAAGAGGCCTCGTTCTACGCGGGCATCAAAAACGAAAGCAAGGTGTTTTGGTCGTTCGTCTTCTCCGGCTTCACGGCGGCGCTCGGCGGCGCGCTGTTCGCCGTGTCGATGAACGCGGCGGTGCCCAACTACGGGGAGCGCGGCATGCCGCCGCTCATGCTCGTGCTGGCGTCGACGATCATCGGCGGCACCGTCATGACGGGCGGCAGCGGCAGCGTGGTCAAGACGATGTTTGCGGTCATCACGCTCCAGTCGATCTTCTCGGGGCTGATGAGCATGGGGATGGGCTTCGACGCGCAGGTGCTCGCGGCGGGCGGCGTGCTCGGCGCGGTCGTGCTCTACGAGTCCTATTCGCTGTACCGGCAGGACCTGCGCAGGGGCGAGCGCCCGGCGCTGCTGCCGGAGGCGGAGGAGATGAAACGCGTCCTCAAGGCTTGATTCTGGAAGCGGATTTCCGCTTTTTGGGATTCTTTGTTCAACAGAAGCGAAGTGTAAAGGAGGTTTGTAGAATGAAGAAAAGATTGTTATTGGTGCTGGCGGTCGTCCTGGCGGCGACCATGGTGCTGGCATCAGGGTGCACAGGCAATGGGGGCTCCTCTGCGGCGCCGGCGGACACCGGCAGCAGCGCGGCGCCGGCGGACACCGGCGGCAGCGCGGGCGGCGGCTCGAACCTCGAGCAGAGCCTCGCGCTCCGGGATGCGGCATCGGGCGTCACGGGCAGCGACGGGCAGCCGCTGCTCATCTATGGGGATGCACGGCCCGTGCCGGATCGCCCGGACGACCCGGACGCGCTCCCGGAGACGGACGGCCTCAAATATTGGGACATCGAGTATGCGGGGCGCCTGACGGAGAAAGCGGATCCGATCCCGTCCCCGGCGGACGGCTGCATCGGCAAGACGATCTGGGTCATCGGCCAGTCCGAGCACCCGTACTGGACGGCTGTGTTCCACGGCGCCCAGACGGCGGCGGATTCGCTCCAGATCACGCTCGAGCTGCACAACCCGAACGGCGACCTCAACCAGCAGAACCAGTTGATCGACCAGGCCATCGCGGCGCAGCCGGACCTCATCATGCTGAGCCCGCTCGACGCGCAGGCGTCCGAGCAGCAGTTCAAGAAGATCTACGACGCCGGCATCCCGGCGATCGCCTTCAACATGGTCCCGTCCGACGCGGCCATGAAATACGTGCTCTGCCTGACGGCGCCGGATGACTTCGGCCAGTTCAAGATGCTCGCCGAATACCTCGCCGAGGAAGTCGGCGGCAAGGGCGGCGTCGCGTATATGACGCACCTGCCGGGCGGCTCGCCGTATTTCGCGCGCTACTCCAACGTCCGCGCCTACTACGCCGAGAACTACCCCGACATGGTCTACCTCGACCACCAGTCCCCGGGCTTCGAGGCCCCGAAGGCCAAGCAGGTCGTGGCTGACTGGATCACGAAGTTTGGCGACGAGCTCACCTGCATCGTCCTCTCCGACGACTCCGCGCAGGGCGAAGGCTGCGCGCAGGCCATCCAGGAAGCGGGCCGTGACGACATCAAGGTCATCGCGGCGGGCAACTCGAAGGTCGGCATGGACCTCGTGAAGAGCGGCGGCATCACGGCCATCACGTACCAGTCCGCGGAGGCGGACGGCGCGATCGCGGTGCTCGCGGCGGCGGACTACTTCAACGGCGTGGACCTCGAGCCCTGCTACTACCTGCCGCAGGCCGTCATCACGGCGGACAACGTGGCGGAGTACGAGCCGGCGCAGTGGTAAACTGATATCTGTCAAAGAGGTGCAAAACGATGCTGCATGACCCGAGCCATATCACGCCGGTCCCCGCCATGGGGGAGATCATCCTCTCCGAAAAGGAGAAGGACGTGCTCCGCCGCCTCGGCGCGGAGGCCGTCGAGATCGGCAGGAGGGACGCGGCATCGGACAAGGCGGCGCTGTGGAAAGCGCTGAACGACCGGAAGGCCCAGCGCCCGATGGTCTGGATCAACGAGATCCCCTGGCACGAAATGAACGTCGCAGACGAGCTTGTGCTCGTCTGCGGCCACCCTTGGGCCCGGGATCTGGAGGACCGCCTCCGCAAAACCATTTACCAAGCGAAACACATGCCCTGCGACATGATCGTCGACCCCTTCCTCGCCTGCCCGAAGGTCTTCCACAGCACGGACTTCGGCATCCTCGAGAAGGTGGACACGCGCCACACGGACGCGGACAGCGACATCTATTCCAGGCATTTTGAGATACAGATCAAAGACCCGGAGGACATCGAGAAGATACAGATCCCGAAGGTCACGTACTACGAGCAGGCCACCGCCTACGCGCTCGAGGCGATGGAAGGCCTGTACGCCGACATCGGCGAAGTCCGGCTCGTCGGCCAGACGCACATCTGGTTCACGCCGTGGGACTACCTCATCCGGTGGTGGGGCGTCGCCGAGGCGATGGTGGACCTCGTCGACCGGCCGGAGATGGTGCACCGCGCCTACGAGCGCATGGTGGACGCCTGGAGCAGCGAGCTCGACCAGATCGAGTCTTTGAACCTGCTCTCTTTGGACAATAACAATACCCGGATCGGCTCCGGCGGCTACGGCTACGTCTCGGACCTGCCCGGTGCCGGCTTCGATGAAAACCATGTCCGCCCGATCGATATGTGGGGGTGCTCGAACGCGCAGATCTTCACGAGCGTCTCGCCCGAGATGCACTGGGAGTTTGCGATCGAGCACGACATGCGCTGGCTGGCGCGCTTCGGGCTGACGTACTACGGCTGCTGCGAGGCGCTGGACGGGAAGATCGATGTGCTGCGGCGCATCCCGAACCTGCGCAAGATCTCCGTGTCGCCGTGGTGCGACATCCAAAGGGCCGTGGACGGGATCGGCACGGACTACGTGATGAGCCGCAAGCCGAGCCCGTCGGTGTTCGTGGGCGACGCCTTCCACCTGGAGGAGGCGGAGCGGCAGCTGCGCGCGTTCCTCGACTGCGCACGGGGCTGCCACGTGGAATTGATCATGAAGGATATATCGACTGTGACGCACGACCCGAAAAGATTGTGGGATTGGGCTGCTATGGCTATGAGAGTAGTGGAGGAATATGCCGTATGAGCAAGCAGGAAAAACTGGCGCGCATTGATGCCGCGCTGAACAACAGGGAAGGGGACCGCGTCCCCGTCACCGATTTCTTCTGGTCGGGCTTCATGAAGCGCGCCCGGGAGGCGTGGGGCGACGACGTCGACGTCTACCGCAAATTCGACCTGGACTACATCGTCATCAACCCGAACATGGACCCGCGCATCCAGCCCTTCGAGGTGCTTTCGCAGGAGGGCGAGGACGTGCGGCTGCGGACGGGCTTCGGGGCGACGATCCTCCGGAAGCGCGACCTGCCGATGCCGCACTACGAGTCGTTCTCCATCCAGGAGCCCGACGAGATGGAAAGCTTCGGCTTCGACCCGCCGGATGACCCGCGCCGCTTCTTCGAGGGCGGCGACGACCAGCTCAACGGGATCGGCGACGCGATCAACCGGGGCCTGCCGTCCTGGATCGACCGCGTGAACGCGTACGCGGACGACATCCCCGTCTTCGGCTCCGTCTGCGAGGGCTATGAATACGTGTGGCGCTGCATCGGCTCGGAGAACGCGCTGTACTGGATGCTGCTGGAGAAGGAGAAGTTTGACGCCTTCGTGGCGCGCATCGGCGACTTCGTCGCGGGCCTCGCGGAGGCCCAGATCAAGGCGGCGGCCGGCAAGCTCTCCGGCATGTACATCTGGGGCGACGTGGCCTATGTGAACGGGATGCTGTTCTCGCCGGAGATCTGGCGCGAGGTGTTCAAGCCCATCACGGCGCGCCTCATCGACATCTGCCGCAAGAACGGCCTTTTGACGATCTACCACGGCTGCGGGAACGCGACGCCGATCTACAACGACCTCATCGAGATCGGGCTGCAGGGGTACAACCCCGTCGAAGTGAAGGCCCACCTCGACGCGGTCGAGCTGCAGAAGGACTACGGCGGCCGGCTGTGCTTCTGCGGCAACATCGACGTGCGCGAGCTGGAGAGCGGCGACAGGGAGCGCATCAAGCGCGAGGTGCTCTACAAGCTGCAGGCGGCCAATGGCGGCGGTTACATCGTCCAGAGCGACCATTCGGTCTCGAGCGACGTGGCGCCCGAGAGCTACGCGTATATGGTGGAAGTGGCGCGGGAATACGGAAGCTACCCGCTGAACCTGGGTTGAAAAGGAGGGCGACATGAAAATCGGGATCAGACCAACGATCGACGGCAGGGAGGGCGCGCTCGGCGTGCGCCAGGGCCTCGAGGGGCAGACGATGGGCCTCGCGCAGGCGGCCAAGCAGCTCATCGAGGGGAACGTGAAGGACCGCTACGGCAACAAAGTCGAGTGCGTCGTCTTTGACACGACGATCGGCGGCGTCGCGGAAGCGGCCGCTTGCGCCGAGAAGTTTGCGAAGGAGGGCGTCTGCGCGACGCTGACGGTGACGCCGTGCTGGTGCTACGGCTCGGAGACGATGGACATGGACCCCCTGACGCCGAAGGCGATCTGGGGCTTCAACGGCACGGACTTCCCGGGCGCGGTCTACCTCGCGGCCGTCGCGGCCGCCCACACGCAGAAGGGCATCCCCGCATTCAAGATCTACGGGCACGACGTGCAGGACGCGGACGACAGCACCATCGCAGAGGACGTGAAGGCGCTGCTGCTCCAGTGGGCGCGGTCGGCCGTCGCCGTCGGGCAGATGCGCGGCAAATCCTACCTCTCCGTCGGCAACGTGGCGATGGGCATCGCGGGCAGCATCGTGAACCCTGTATTATTCGAAAAATATTTCGGGATGCGCTGCGAGTACAAGGACATGTCGGAGATCATCCGCCGCGTCGACAACGGCATCTACGACCCGCAGGAGTACGAGAAGGCCCTCGCGTGGGCGAAGGAGAACTGCAAAGAGAACGACGACATCTACAACAAGCCGCCGCACGCGCGCACGCGCGAGCAGAAGGACCAGGACTGGGAGTACAGCGTGAAGATGGCGCTCATCATGCGCGACATGATGGACGGCAGCGACTACCTGAAGCAGAACGGCTGGAACGAGGAGGGCAACGGCAATAACGCGATCGCCTCCGGCTTCCAGGGCCAGCGCCAGTGGACCGACTTCATGCCGAACGGCGACTTCATGGAGAGCATCCTGTGCTCCTCGTTCGACTGGAACGGGCTGCGCCACCCCTACGTGGTCGCGACGGAGAACGACTGCCTGACGGGGCTGTCGATGCTCATGGGGCATCTGCTCACGAACACGGCCCCGCTGTTTTCGGACGTGCGCACGTACTGGAGTCCGGAGGCCTACAAGCGGGTCACGGGGGAGGCGGCGCCGGACGCGGCGGCGGGCGGCATGATCCACCTGTCCAACAGCGGCGCGACCTGCGTGGACGCGGCGGGCTGGCAGGAGATCGGCGGGAAGCCCGCCATCAAGCCGTTTTGGGAGATCACGGAGGCGGAGCGGGACGCGTGCCTGAAAAACACCGTCTGGACGCCGGGCAACCTCAACTGCTTCCGGGGCGGCGGCTACAGCTCCACCTTCCGCACGCGCGGCGGCATGCCGATCACGATGACGCATATCAACTGGGTGGACGGGCTCGGCCCCGTGCTGCAGATCGCCGAGGGCTACACGGTCGACCTGCCGGAGGGCGCGGCCAAGAAGATCGAGGACCGCACGGACCCGGGCTGGCCCTCCACGTTCTTCGTGCCGGTCATCACGGGCACGGGCGCGTTCAAGGACGTCTACACGGTCATGGACCGCTGGGGCGCGAACCACGGCGCGAGCGTCTACGGCCACGTCGGGGCGGAGTACATCACGCTGGCCTCGATGCTGCGCATCCCGGTGAACATGCACAACGTGCCGGAGGGGAAGATCTTCCGCCCGTCGGCGTGGAACGAGCTGGGCACGGCGGAGCCGGAGGCGGCGGACTACAGGGCCTGCCAGCTGTTCGGGCCGCTGTACGGCTGAGGCGCGCGAAAGGGGAGCAGAAGAGATGAAGCGATATGGTCAGGTGATCAAGGTCAGGCCCGGCTCGGAGGGGAAGTACAAGGCCCTCCACAAGGATCCGTGGCCCGAAGTCAACGCGATGATCAAGGCGTGCAACATCCAAAATTATTCGATCTATATGCGCGACGGCTACCTGTATGCGTATTTCGAATACGTCGGCGACGACTACGAGGCGGACATGGCGAAGATGGCCGCCGACCCGGTCACGCAGAAATGGTGGGCGGAGTGCATGCCCTGCCAGGAGAAGGTCGGCTCGGCGGGCCCGGACGAATGGTGGGCCGACATGGAGGAAGTCTACCATCTTGATTGACGGAAGGCGCGCAGGGAGGTAGGCAGGCGGCATGGCAGCGACGATCAAGGACATCGCGGGGAAGACGGGCCTGGGGCTTGCGACGATTTCGAAGTACCTGAACGGCGGCAACGTGCTGCCCGAAAACAGAGAGGCGATCGAGCGCGCGGTCGCGGAGCTCAACTACTCGCCGAACTCGTTTGCGCGCGGGCTGAAGACGCGGCGCTCGAAGGCGATCGGCGTCGTGCTTCCGGAGATCCACAACGCGGCCTTCACGGCGATCCTCACGGAGATGGAGTACGTCCTCAAGCGGGAGGACTACGCGATCGTCATCAGCGACTGCCACAACGACAAGGCGAAGGAGATCGAGTCCGTCGCCTTCCTGCTCTCCAAGAACGTGGACGGCGTCATCAGCGTGCCGCTCTCGCGCAGCGGCCGGCACCTGGAGGCGGCGCTGGCGCAGGGCGTGCCGGTGCTGCTGCTCGACCGCCTGATCCCGAAGCTCGCGGGCCAGGTGGACAGCATCTCGATCGACAACGTGAAGATCTCCAAGGAGGCCGTGCAGCTGCTGACCGCCAAGGGCCACCGGCGCATCGGCCTCGTGACGGGGCAGCGCGGCACGTTCACGTCGGACGGCCGGCGGCGCGGCTACTGCGAGGCGCTGGAGGCCGCGGGGATCCCGGTGGACAACGCCCTCATCTCCCATGTAGAATACACCGTGGAAGGCGGCATCGTCGGGTACAAGGCGCTGGCCGCGAAGAACCCGGACATGACAGCGGTCTTCGCGACGAACCATTACACGACGATGGGCGTGCTGATGGCGATCCGGGAGGCGCGGCAGCGGATCCCCTCCGACATCTCGGTGCTCGGGTTCGATGCGATGGACTGGCTGCAGATCGTGGAGCCGAAGCTCACGATCGTGGAGCAGCCGATGCGGGAGATGGGCCGGATCGCGGCGGAGATCCTGCTGAAGCGGCTCGGCGAGAACGGCGAGAAGGGCGCGAAGCAGGCAATCGTCCTGTCCGCGAAGCTCAACATCGGCAAGTCGATCAAAAAACTGTAAATCGAAAGGACGGCATAGCGATATGGACAATACGGGCAGCGGCGGGAAGCGCGTTTTCCTTGCGGTCGACCTCGGCGCCTCGAGCGGGCGCTGCGTCGCGGGCTGGCTCAACGGCGGGCGGATCGCCACGCAGGAGGTGTACCGCTTCGAGAACGGCACGTTTTGCGGGGACGCGGGCGACTGCTGGGACGCGGAGCGCATCTTCCGGGAGATCCTCACGGGGATGCGCGCGTGCAAGGCGGCCGGCTTTGTGCCGCATAGCGTCGGCGTCGACACGTGGGGCGTGGACTACGTGCTCCTGGGCCAGGACGGCGCGGTCTGCGCGCCCGTCTACGCGACGCGCAACAACCGCACGGTCGGCATCGACAAGGAGATGGAGAAGACGCTCCCCTTCGGGGACCTATACGCCGCGACGGGCATCCAGAAGATGCGCTTCAACACGGTGTACCAGCTCTTCGCGCAGATGAAAGGCGCACCGGGGGAGCTCGCGCGGGCGCGGGACATGCTGCTCATGCCGGACTATTTCCACTACCGGCTCTCCGGCGTGCGCGGCAACGAGTACACGGAGGCGACGACGACGGCGCTCGTCGACGTGGGGGAAAGGTCCTGGAGCGAGCGGGTGATCGAGGCGCTGGGCCTGCCGCGCCGGATCTTCGGCGAGATCCTGCAGCCCGGGACCGAGCTTGGCGGCCTCACGGAGGAAGTCAAGCGCGAGGTGGGCTTCGACTGCCGGGTCGTCCTGCCGGCCTCGCACGACACGCAGAGCGCCTATATGGCCGTGCCCGCCAAGGGCCAGAGGCCGGTCATCATCTCGTCGGGCACGTGGAGCCTGCTCGGCTTCGAGTCGGACGCGCCCGTGCTCACGGACAGCGCCGGCGCGCAGTCCTTCGAGTTCTCCAACGAGGGCGGCTACGGCGGGAAATACTGCGTTTTGAAAAACATCATGGGGCTGTGGATGTTCCAGTCCCTGCGCCGCGAGCTCGGCAAGCAGTACAGCTTCGCGGAGCTGTCCAAGATGGCGGCCGCCTCGGACTTCACGGGGATCGTGGACGCGGAGGACGACCGCTTCATGAACCCTGTGAGCATGACGGGCGAGATCGCCGCCGCGCTTGAGGAGCGCGGGCAGCGCGCCCCGGCCACGGCCGCGCAGACGGCCCGGTGCATCCACCGGAGCCTCGCCGCCTGCTACGCGAAGGCGATCCGGGGCATCGACGCCCTCCGGGGCGGGCCCACGGACGCCATCCACATCATCGGCGGCGGGAGCCAGGACGCGGTGCTCAACCAGTGGACGGCGGACGCGGCGGGCGTGCCGGTCTACGCGGGCCCCGTCGAGGGCACGGTGACGGGCAGCCTCATCTGCCAGATGATCGCGGCGGGCGAATTCCCGGGCCTCGCCGAGGCGCGGGAGGCCGTCGCGAGGAGTTTTGAAATGCGCAAGTTTTTGCCGTATAATGCATAGCGATGAATAACAATTTTTTGGACGAACTGAACGCGCCCGACAAGGCCGGCCGCCTTGCCGCGCTGGCCTCGCTCGTGGAGGCGGCGGGGGCCGGGGAGGTGGACATCCCCGAGCCGGACGGCAACGTCAACAACCACATCCACACGACCTATTCCTTCTCGCCGTACTCGCCCACGAAGGCGGTGTGGTGCGCGCGCCAGGCGAAGCTGTCCGTCGCGGGCATCATCGACCACGACAGCGTCGGCGGCGTGGAGGAGTTCCGCGAGGCGGGGCGGCTCATCGGGATGCCGACGACGGCGGGCTTCGAGATCCGCGCCTCGTTCCCGGGCACGCCCCTTTCGGAAAAGCGGCTGAACAACCCCGACCAGGCCGGCATCGGCTATATGACCGTGCACGCGCTCGCGGAGGGGGGCGTGGCGGCCGCTGCCGCGTTCCTCGCCCCCGTCGGGGAGGCGCGCGAAGCGCGCAACCGCGTGATGTGCGCGCGGATGTCCCGCCTCGCGGGCATCGAGGTGGACTACGACCGGGACGTGCTGCCGCTCTCGATGAAGCGGGAGGGCGGCTCCGTGACGGAGCGGCACCTGCTCTGCGCGCTCGCGAAGAAGATGCTCGCGCGGGACGGGAAGCCCGAAGGCGACGTCTACGCGCTCTTCGACCTCATCGGCCAGCTCAAGGCGGAGTTTGTCGAGCGGTTCTACGAGCCCGCGGGCGCGGGCGAGTGCCCGGACGTGCGCCAGCTCGTGCGCTTCTGCCAGGAGCAGGACGCCTACCTCGCCTACGCCTACCTCGGGGACGTGACCGCCTCGGTCACGGGCGACAAGAAGGCGCAGGCCTTCGAGGACGCCTATCTGGACGAGCTGTTCGCGGCGCTGGACGCCCTGGGCGTGCGCGCCATCTCCTATATGCCCGCGCGCAACACGCGGGAGCAGCTGGTGCGCGTGCGCGGCCTGTGCGAGAAATGGGGCATGCTCCAGATCAGCGGCGAGGACATCAACTCGCCGCGGCAGCCCTTCATCTCGGAGGCGAGCAAGGACCCGTATTTCAAAAACCTGAAGGAAACGACGTGGCAGCTGGTGCGCCACGAGCAAAGGAGGCAACCATGAACCTGAGCAAACTGATCGAGATGTCGCGGGAATACGGATCCAACCCGGACTACGTCCTCGCCGGCGGCGGGAACACTTCCTACAAAGAGGGCAGCGAGATGGCCGTGAAGGCCTCCGGGGGCGCCCTCGGCACGATCACGGAGGACGGCTTCGTCCTCATGGACGTGGCGAAGCTGCGCGCCCTGACGCAGGCGGACTACCCCGAGGAGGACGACGCGCGGGAGGCCTGCGCGATCAAGGACATGATGGCGGCGCGCCTTGCGGGGCAGGGCGAGAAGCGGCCCAGCGTCGAGTGCATCCTGCACGGGCTCTTCCCGCAGGCCTACGTGCTCCACCTCCACCCCGCGCTCGTCAACGGGCTGACCTGCGGGCAGGGCGGCGCGGCGGCCGCGGCCCGGCTGTTTTCGGACATCGAAGACGAGTTCGTCTGGATGCCGCTCACGAAGCCGGGCTTCGTCCTCAGCAAGGCCTGCGCGGAGGCCTTCGCGGCGTCCGAAAAGCGGTACGGGAAGCACCCGTCCGTCGTGCTGCTCCAAAACCACGGCATCTTCGTCGCGGGCGCGACCGTGGAGGAATGCGGCGCGAAGATGGCCGACGCGGTGGCGCGCATATCCAAGGAGATCCAAAGGAAGCCGGACTTCGCCGCCGTGCCCGCCCCGGACGGGGCGGACGGCCTCGAAAAGGCCCTCGCGGCGCTCTACGGCGAGGCCGCCGGCGGGCAGGGCGGGGCGTGCGTCCCGGTGTTCAACAAGGAAGTGGAGCGGCTGACGGCCTCGAAGGAGGCCTACGCGCCGCTCTTGAAGCCTTTCTCGCCCGACCACATCGTCTACTGCCGCGCCTATCCTTTGTTCCTCGAAGGCGCGGGGGAGGCGGAGCTGCGGCAGGGTTTCGCGGCCTATGCCGCGAAGTACGGCTTCCCGCCGAAGGTCGTGGCCGTGCGCGGGGTGGGCGTGTGCTGCCTCGGCAAGGACGCGCACGAGGCGGAGATGGCGCGGCTGCTGTTTTTGGACGCGGCGAAGATCGCGGTGTACAGCGCGTCCTTCGGCGGCGCGCTGCCGCTGCCGGACGATTTCACGGCCTTCATCACAAACTGGGAGATCGAGTCCTACCGCCAGAAGAAATCCATCGGCTGAGGCGGGGCGGGCGTCACCTGATCGCGTCTTTGAAGCGCCGGATGGCCTCCGGCAGGGGGCAGTCCTTCGTGAAGACGGAGGAGGAGCCGAGCACGAGGAAGTCCGCGCCGGCGCCTACGATGTCCCGCACGTTGGAAAACCCAATGTTGCCGTCCACCTGGATCACGAAGTCCGAAAGGCCCCTCGCGTCGGCCAGGGCCCTGAGATCAGCCACCTTCCGCAAGGCCTCCGGGATGAGCGCCTGCCCCGCGTAGCCGGGGTTGACGAGCATGAGCAGGGCGCCGTCCATGTCCTCAAGGATGGTCTCGATGGCCGAGAGCGGCGTCGCGGGGTTCAGCGCGGCGAGCGCCTTCGCGCCGCTGGCGCGCACCGTCTGCAGGGCGCGGTGGAGGTGCGGCGTGCTCTCCTGGTGCACGGAGACGTATTCGCCCGGCTGCGGGTCGAACCACGCGATCTTCGGCTCCGGGGCCGTGATCATCAGGTGGATGTCCAGCGGGATGGAGGTGAGGGCGCGCAGGCGGCGCGCGTAGTCCGTGCCGAGCATGAGGTTCGGGACGAAGACGCCGTCCATGACGTCGATGTGCAAGTAGTCGATGCCGGCCGCCTCGAAGGCGCGCAGGGCCTCCGGAAGGGCTGCGATGTCGGCGCACATCATGGAGGGGGACAGCAGGACTTTCTTCGCGGCGCTCATCGCTCTTCCCCCCAGGGGTTCACGACGACGCGCAGCCCCGCCTTGCCCTCGGCGGCCGCGAAGGCGTCGGCGATCTGGTCCAGCGGGAAATGGTGCGAGATGAAGGGGCGGATGTCCGGGCGGTGCGCGCGGATCAGCTCGATCGCCTGCGCGTGGTGGCGCGGCACCGAGCCGTGCGCGCCCGTCACGGTCAATTCCTTGTAATGGATGATATTGGTCTCCAGCTCGACCGTGGAGCCCGCGGGGAGGCCCCCGAAGAGGTTGATGCGCCCGCGGTTCTTCGCCATTTTCAGGGCGTCGCTGTGCGACTGCGGCGTCGGGTTCGCCGTGAAGATCACGTCCGCGCCGAGGCCGTCCGTCTCCTCGAGCACGCGCGCCACCTGGTCCTCCTGCGAGGAGCAGATCGTGACGTCCGCGCCGGCCGTCTTCGCAAACTCCAGGCGCCCGGGCGAGCGGTTGATGACGATGATCTTCGTCGCGCCGCTCATGAGGGCGACGGGGATGATCATGCAGCCGATGGGGCCGGCGCCCATGATGACGACCTTGTCGCCGAGCTTGATGTTCGTGAACTCGACGGCGTTCAGCACGCAGGCGAGCGGCTCGGCGAGCGCGCCCTCGTCGTAGGTCATGGAGTCGGGGATCCGGTGCACGGGCCCGTAGGACAGCATGGTCTTGTTCAGCGGCACGTACTCCGCGAAGCTGCCCTGGAACTGGTAGCCCATGGCGTAGTTGATCTGGCAGTTGTTGCCGATGCCGGCCTTGCAGAAGGCGCATTCGCCGCAGGGCACGTCCGCGCCGAGCGCGACGCGGTCGCCCACCTTGAAGGCCGTCACGTTCGCGCCGACCTCCACGATCTCCCCCGCGCTCTCGTGCCCGAGGATGGCGGGCGGGTGCACGCGGTTGTTGCCGTGGTGGAAGATGCGGATGTCCGAGCCGCAGACCGCGCACGAGCGCACCTTGACGAGGGCCTCGTCCGGGCCGATCTGGGGGGTGGGGACTTCTTTGACGGTGATGCGGTCAAGCGCTTCGAGTACTGCGGCTTTCATAGGTCTTTTCCTTTCTGCTACGACGGCGAAAACATTATCTTTACATAAAACTCGTTCCGGTCGCGGGCGAGGCGGAAGGCCTTTTCGCAGTCCGCGAGCGGGAAGCTGTGCGTCACGAAGCCCGTGAGGTCGAGCGCGCCGCTCTCCATGTACGACAGCGCCTGCTTCCAGTCGTTCTTGCGCGCGGCGTAGTCCGAGTTCCACGTGCCCACGAGCGTCAGCTGCTTGCGCAGGATCTCCCAGTAGTCGTGCTGGGAGAGCGGCATGTCGCCGGAGGGGTTGCCCATGAGCACGACGGTGCCGAACGCGCCGGCCGCCCGCAGGCAGCCCGCCAGCGTCTGCGGGACGCCGGCCGCGTCGACGCAGACGCCCGCCGCCGCGCCGCCGCCCCAGTCCTCGACGGTCGAAAAACCGTGCTCGAAGCCGCGCGCCCGCGCGAATTCGAGCTTTTTCGGGTCCACGTCGAACAAAACGACGTCCGCTGCGCCCTGGGCCCTGGCCACCTGCGCGATGATGAGCCCGATGGGGCCCGCGCCGAAGATGCAGACCGTCGCGCCTTCCCGGAGCGCGGCCCTGCCGAGCGCGTGGATGCCGACCGCGCAGGGCTCGCACATCGCGGCCCATTCGTAGGGCACGCCGTCCGGCACGAACACGAGGTTCCACTTCTTCACGGCGATGTATTCCGCGAAGGCGCCGTCGCGCCGGGATCCGTAATAGTCGTAGTCCGTGCAGGACGCGTAGTGTTCGTCTTTGCACGGGCCGCAGGAGAAGCAGGGCAGGAGCGGGAAGACGGCCGCCCTGCGCCCGACGAGGCCCGCGTCTTCCGGGCTGCCCGCCCCGACGATCTCCCCCGCGAACTCGTGCCCGGGGATCGTCGGGAAATGGTAGGTGCCCTTCGTGAACACGCGCGGCACGTCCGAGCCGCAGATGCCCGCCGCCTTGACCTTGAGCAGGACCTCGCCCTCCCCCGGCACGGGGTCCGGCACGTCCTCGTAGCGCAGGTCGCCGATGCCGTGCAGATTGCAAGCTTTCATACTATCACTACCGCCTTTCGATTGATCTCATGCCAGGTTGCCGTAGCCGAGGCCGTCCATGATGTGCTCCATGACGCGCGCCGACTCCTCGATGTTGTCGTTGATGTAGGCCGTCGCCTCCGTCGCCTCGAAATCGCCCGCCTCGATCCGGTCCAGCCGCCCCGCGAGCCTTTTCGCCGCGTACTGGCCCGACTCGCGGACGATGCGCGTCCACATGTTGACGCGGATGACGCCGTCCTCGGCCAGCCCGTGGATGTCCTCGTTTTTCATGCTCGACACGCCGTGTAGGACGAGCATGGGGCGCCCGAGCTCGCGCGTCAGCGTCTGCGCGCGGTCTTTCAAATAATGCGCGTCCGTGCCGGAGGACTGCTGCTCCGTGCCGAGGTCCGCGACGAGGAAGTCGACGCCCGTCTCCTTCACGAAGCGCACGGCTTTTTCCACATAATCGTCCGACTGCCGGCTCGCCGTGCCGTCGCCGACGGCCAGCCCCTCGATGATGCCCTCGACGAGCACCTTGTCGCCGTATGCCTGCACGTAGTCCTTCGCCATGGCGAGGTTTTCCTCGTAGGGGTAGACCTGGGCGTCGAACATGACGCTCGTCAAAAGGTCCGTGTTCTCCGTGAGGGCCCACTGGTCGACCTTCGGGTCCGCGTGGTCGAGGTGGGTCATCACCGCGACGTTCGGGTAGGGCGCGTAGGGGCCTTCGCAGAGGCTGCGGCAGTACTCGAACGTCGTGCGGAGCCCGATCTTCGGGTCCTTCGAATAGGTGATGCGCCGCGCCTGCTGCATATGCGCGTACAGGCTCGTCATCGCGACGACGACGGGGATGTCCTTGATGCCGCGCTTTTCCGCGAAGCGGCTCGCCGCCAGCAGGATCGCCTCGGTGTTCCAGAAGCTCCCCGTGCAGAACAGCGCGATGCTGACGTTTTTCCCCGCTGCGAGCGAAAATATCCCCTTCGCCTCCTCTTTGTCCGTGATGAATGACATGGCCTTTCCTTTCTTTAGCAATCCTTCTGTAACCAAAATTATACACCATTCATGATACACTATGCCAATCATGTTTTACGCGGTTGCCAATGCAGGGGTGTTGATCGTGTGCGGGCGGACGAAGCTGCTGGTAGACGCGCTCTTCACAGGAGGGCGCGGGGCGGGCTTCTCTCCGCCGTCGGATGCGGTTTTGGAGTGTATGCTGGCGGGCGAAGCGCCGTTCGACGGGCTTTCCGCCTACGTTTTCACGCACCTGCACCCGGACCACGGGGAGCCCTGTGCGATCGCGCGCATCCGGGACAAAAGCGTCCCGGTGCTGCTGCCCCGGACGGCCAGGTTCGCGCGGGAGGTGGAAGCGCTCGAAAACCCCGTGGTGTATTTCGACGGCGCGGAAAGCTGCGTGGACGTCGGGGGCCTTCGGGTCACGGCCGTCGAGACGGAGCACGCGGGCGGGGAGGCGTTCGGGATCGAGCACCGGAGCCTGTTCCTGGGCGCCCCCGGCAGGCGCGTCTTCCTCGCCGGGGACGCGCGGTCGGACGACGCCCGGCTCCCCGGCGGGCGGACGGCGGACATAGCCTTCCTCGCGTTCCCGGAGGTCGCGCGGGCGGGCGGGCGCGCGCTGATCGAGGCCCTCTCGCCCAAAAAACTTTTTTTGTACCATCTGCCGTTCCCGGAGGACGACCGCTACCGGATGAACGCGATGACACGCCGCAGAATCGAGGAAAACGCGGATTGGCTGCCGGAAACAGAGGTATTTCGCAAGGCGTCGGGGCATCTTGTAATTTCAGGCAATTATGAGTAAGATAGAAGGAGTAAGATATTGTGCGGTATTCGATGGAATGGCTATCTAAGCTGACTGTATGGGGAGACAGGATATGACGGAGGACAGAGCGACACCGAGGGCAAGGGCTTTGGCGGCGGCGCAGGGCATTGATTTGTCTCGGGTAAAGCCCACTGGCCCGGGGGGCCGTATTTTGGAACGGGACGTGCTGGATGCCGCGGAGGCGGCTTTCGCCAGCGCAAATTTGCAGAAATTGGCCGAAGCGGCCCGGAAGGCGGAAGAGGCGGCCGCGAAGCGCGCGGCGGAAGTCAAGCGGGCGGAGGAGGCCCGCAAGGCGGAGGAAGCACGGAAGGCCGAGGAGGCCCGCAAGGCCGAGGAGGCCCGCAAGGCCGAGGAGGCCCGCAAGGCCGAGGAGGCCCGTAAGGCCGAGGAGGCCCGCAAGGCCGAGGAGGCCCGCAAGGCCGAGGAAGCCCGCAAGGCGGAGGAGGCCCGGAAGGCCGAGGAGGCCCGGAAGGCCGAGGAAGCCCGCAAGGCGGAGGAAGCAAGGAAGGCCGAGGAGGCCCGGAAGGCGGAGGAAGCCAAGAAGGCCGAGGAGGCCCGGAAAGCAGAGGAAGCCAAGAAGGCCGAGGAGGCCAAGAAAGCGGAAGAGGCCCGCAAGGCGGAGGAAGCCAAGAAGGCTGCGGAGGCCAAGCGGCAGGCAGACGCGAAGCGCGCCGAAGCGGCCCGGCTCGAAGCGGAGGCCAAGAAGGCGGAAGAGGCCAAGAAAGCGGAGGAGGCCAAACGCGAGGCGCAGGCCGCCAAGCAGGCGCAGGCCGCCAAGCCGGTGGACCTGCCGACGGCCCACGATGACGGCGCGCCGCCGTTCGTCGAGCGGCGGGTGCGGCAGATCAAGGTGGAGCACGACAGGCGGAAGCCCAAGGCCGCCGCAGCGGCCAAAGCCCCCGCCGCGAAGCCCGCGATGGCGGAGAAGCTCGCGACGGCGGCGGAGAAGCTCGCCGCGGCCGTCAAGGGCGGGCCCGCGCCGGAAGCGGAGAAGCCGGAGGCCGCCCGCGAGGCGAAGCCCGCCGCGGCCAAGGCCGAAAAACCGGAGGCCAAGCCCGTCAAGGCCGCGCCGGCGCGCGCCATCCTCAGCGTGCCCACGATCGCGCAGACGACGGTGCACCAGACGTTCGACGCGACGAACGTGGTCTCGATGCACGAGTCCTTCCTCACTTCGGAGGCGGACCTGGGGCTGAAGGACGTGTCGCTCGGGGACATCCTGCTCTTCGTGATCGCGCGGACGCTGATCCGCCACCCCGAGGCGTTCGCCATGCTCAAGGACGGGAAGTCGCTGACGCATGCGGACACCGTCAACCTGTCGGTGGCCAAGGCGACGCCGCACGGGATGGTCCATCTGGCGGTCCCTAAGGCAGAGAAAAAGACGCTCGCGGAGATCGCGGCGATCGTCCTCGATTCGGAAGCGTTCGGGGAAAGCGACATCGCGGGGGGGAAGGGCGTCGAGACAAATTTCACGGTGCTCGACATGCGCGCGACGGGCGTGCATTTCTTCACGCCGAACGTGACGCCCCCGCAAACCGGCAAGATCGGCATCTGCGGGCAGCATTCGGCGGTGCGCCAGAGCGGGCAGAGGATGGAGGCGTACCCGACGATGGGGCTGTCCTATTCCTGCGACAGGCGGGCGATGGACGAAGTGGCGGCGATGCTGTTCATGCAGGACCTGTGTGACCGCATGGCGGCGTTTTCATGGGAGGCGCTCTACAAGGATACGGTGAAAAGAGGGTAAGCATTGGCTTCAAAGAAGGACAAGCTTCTATACGATCTGGTCATCATCGGCGGCGGGCCGGCCGGCTGCTTTGCGGCGGAGCGCGCGGCGGAGGCCGGCCTGGCGACGATCCTCTTCGAGAAAAAGACGCTCGGCGGCTCCTGCATCGGCGAGGGGCTCTTCCCGACGATGGCGATGATGGACGCGGCGAAGTCCTTGGAGAGCGTCCGCCGCGGCGCGTTCGCCGGCACGGACCGGGCGGACACCCGCATGGACTACGCGTTGATGACGAAACTCCGCGACAAGGAGGTCAAGCTGGTCCAGGACCGGATCATCGATTCGTTCGCGAGGCACAAGATCAAGGCCGTGAAGGAGAAGGCCGAGATAATCGGCCGCGAGAAGGGCTATTTCCTCATCGACGCGGCGGGCACGACCTGCCGCGCGGAGCGGATCCTGCTCGCGACCGGCGCGGAGGCGGTGCTCCCCCGCATCTTCGGTCTGCCCGAGGCGTTTGAGAAGGGGACGGCCATGACGCACGAGAGCCTGCCGCTGCTGAAGGCGCTGCCGGAGCGGCTGGCCGTGATCGGGAGCGGGCCTTCGGCGCTGGAGGTGGCTTATTATTTCCTCGCGCTCGGCTCGCAGGTCACGGTGGTCGACGTGGCGGGGGAGATCGGCGGCACGCTCGACAAGGGCGTGGCGGCGGAGCTGCGCGAGGGGCTCGAGCGGCGGGGCATGCGGTTTTGCCTCGACACGACGCCGACGCTGGTGAACGAGGACGGCATCCGGACGCGCTCGGAGGACGGCGAGTCCTTCGTGTTCGCGGACAAGGTCCTGATTTCCATGGGCAAGGCCCCGTCGGCAAGCGGCTTCGGGATCGAGAAGCTCGGGATCCAGACGGAGTTCGGCGCGGTGGTCACGGACGCGCAGATGCGGACGAACGTCGCGGGCGTCTGGGCCGCGGGCGACGTCAACGGCAAGCTCATGGCGGAGCACACGGCGGTGCGGGAGGCGCGGGCGGCCATCAGCGACATGACCGGCGTCAAGGACCTCGTGCGCTACGAGTCCATCCCGCAGATCATCCGGACGGCCCCCGAGGCGGCCTGGGTGGGCGAGACGGAGATCACGGCCGGCGTGAAGGGGCTTTCCGTGGAAGTCAAAAGGATTGCCGTCCAGCATCCTTCCATGCACAAACCAGGATTTGAAAGCGAGGGCGTTTATCAATTATTATTGGAAAAAGGGAGCGGGCGTTTGCTGGGGGCGCACCTGACCGGCAGCCACGCGACGGAGGTGATCCTCACGGCGGCCTTCATGATCGGGAGCGCCTGGAAGATGGACACGCTCTTGCGGTTTGCCTACCCGCACCCGACGGAGAGCGAGACGCTGCGGGACGCTTTGTATGGAGTGGAATCATAATGGATAGAAAGCGAGAAGTACAATGACGAAGTCACTTTTGGTCGACCCAAAGGCACTCGAGCGGAAGACGGAGATCGTGTTCCGGCGGATACCCGTCAATCAATATGACAAGACGGTGACGCAGGAGCGCGAGCATTTCGCGGATGCCGACCTCGTGCGCATCTACCGCGACATGGCGATCCTCCGCGCCTTCGAGGAAGCGATACAGCAGATCAAGCAGACGGGCGAGTACAAGAGCGTCCGGGCGTCGTTTCTGGGCAATGCCTACCTGGCGGTCGGGCAGGAGGCGTCGGCGGTCGGGCAGGCCTACCTGCTCACGCCGGAGGACGTGATCTTCGGCAGCCACCGGAGCCACGGCGAGGTCCTCGCCAAGTCCCTGTCCGCGATCTGGCAGCTCTCGGACGAAAAGCTCATGGAGATCATGGAGACGTACGCCGGCGGGCGGGTGCTGCTGGCGCTGGAGCCGATCTTCAAGCCGAAGAACGTGAAGGACCTCGCGATCCATTTCGTGCTCTACGGGATGCTCTGCGAGGTGCTCGGGCGGGAGACGGGCTTCCAGGGGGGCATCGTCGGCGGGGCGCACGTGTTCTTCCCGCCGTTCGGCGCCTTCCCCAACAACGCGATCGTCGGCGGCTCGGCCTGCATCGCGGCGGGCGCGGCGCTGTTCAAGCGCATCAACGAAAAACCCGGCTTCGTCGTCTGCAACATCGGCGACGCGGCGATCGGCTGCGGCCCCGTCTGGGAAGCGCTCAATTTCGCGGCCATGGACCAGTTCCACACGCTGTGGGAGGACCGCCGGAAAGGCGGCCTGCCGGTGCTGTTCAACGTTTTCAACAACAACTACGGCATGGGCGGGCAGACGCGCGGCGAGACGATGGCGTACGACATGCTCGCGCGCATCGGCGCCGGCATCGAGCCGAAGCAGCTGCACGCGGAGCGCATCTGGGGGCACGACCCCCTGGCCGTCATCGACGCCTACCGGCGCAAGCGGGACATCATCGCGGCGGGCGGCGGCCCGATCCTGCTGGACGTGCTCACGTACCGGCTCTCGGGGCATACGACGGACGACCCGGGCACGTACCGCACGCGGGACGAGATCGAGGCCTGGGAGGCGGTGGACTCGCTGAAGATCTACCGCGCCGACCTCGTGGCGGCGGGCGTGGCGTTGGACCCCGAGCTGGAGAACCTCCTCGTGGAGGCGCAGGAGCGCATGGAGCTGGTCTGCTCGTGGGCGGCGGACCCGGCGATCTCCCCCTACGTCAATTTCGAAACGAACGCCAAATACATAGAGAGCGCGGTCTTCTCGAACAAGAAGGTGCCGCAGATGGGCGACGGGCGGCCGAAATTCCTCTCGAACCCGGAGACGAGCAGCCGCGCGCGCGAGCTGGCGGCCACGGACCGGACGATGGTCACGTACGCCGACGGGATTTTCGAGGCGATCCTGGCCAAGTTCAAGGAGGACTCCTCGGCGATCACCTACGGCGAGGACGTGCGCAACGCGGGCGGCGCGTTCAGCGTCTACAAGGGGCTCGACGAGGTCGTGCCCTATATCCGCCTGTTCAACACCCCCGTCTCGGAGAGCGCGATCGTCGGCACGGCCGTCGGCTACGGCATGATGGGCGGGCGCGCGATACCGGAGATCATGTACGCGGACTTCCTCGGGCGCGCGGGCGACGAGGTGTTCAACCAGCTGGCCAAATGGCAGGCGATGAGCGGCGGCGCGCTCAAGATGCCGGTCGTGGTGCGGGTCTCCGTCGGCGCGACGGACGGCGCGATGCTCAGCCAGGACTGGTCGGGGCTCTGCACGCACATCCCCGGGCTCAAGGTCTGCTACCCGGCGACGCCGTGGGAGGCGAAGGGGCTGCTCGCCTCGGCGCTGAACGGCACGGACCCGGTTCTGTTTTTTGAGAGCCAGCGGCTGTACGCGCAGCACGAGGTCTTCCGCGAGGGCGGGGTGCCGGCGGGCGCCTACGAGATCGAGATCGGGGACGTCAACCTCGTGCGCACGGGCATGGACGTCACGATCCTGACCATAGGCCCCGCGCTCTACCGCGCGATGGAGGCGGCCGAGGTCCTCTCCGAGCGCTACAAGGTCGAGGCGGAGGTCATCAATCTCCACAGCCTCGTGCCGCTGGACTACACGAAGATCATCGCCTCGGCGGACAAGACGGGGCGCGTCGTCATCGTCGGCGACGCCTGCGCGCGCGGCTCCTTCATGCGGGAGGTCGCCAGCGTGCTGTCGGAGTTCATCTTCGACCGCCTGGACGGGCCGGTGGTCGTCGTGGGCGCGATGGACTGGGTCGTGCCGCAGTACGAGTACGAGCGGGAGTTTTTCCCGCAGGCGGAGACGATCCTCGACGCGATCCACGAGAAGATCGTGCCGCTCTCCGGCTATACGCCCCGGACGAACCGGTTCGTGTCCGTGGACCAGCTGCGGCGCGCGAAGGAAGGCGTCTGACGGCCTGAAGCGCCGGCGGAAGGTGAGGCAGGGTGGCGAAGGATCCGTATGAGGTGCTCGGGCTGAAGCCGGGCGCGACCGAGGAGGAGATCAAGGCGGCGTACCGCGACCTTGTGAAAAAATACCACCCGGACCGCTACCAGGACAACCCGCTCTCGGACCTCGCGGAGGAGAAGATGCGCGAGATCAACGAGGCGTACGACACGCTGTCGAGCGGCGCTTCGGGCGGGCGCGGCGGCGGGTCTTCCTCGGCGTACGGGCCAGGCAGCTCCCGGTATTATGGCGGCGGCTACGGCGGCGCGGACGAGGACGCGGACGCGGACGATGTGGCGGCATTCCGCGAGATCCGGCGCTCGATCGACCTCGGCAACATCACGGACGCCGAGCAGCGCCTGGGCCGCGTGAAGACGCGGAACGCCGAGTGGCATTTCCTGTTCGGGGCGCTCAACATCCGGCGCGGCTGGTACCACGAGGGGATGCAGGGGCTCCAGACGGCGGTGGACATGGCGCCGGACAACTTCGAGTACCGCAGCGCGCTCAATTCCGTGACGGCGCAGATGCAGGGGTACCGCTATGGGGCGGCGAGCCGGGGGTATTCGGACACGGAGCGGGCGTTTTGCTACGGCCTCCAGTGCTATTGCTGCGCGGACGCGTGCTGCGATTGTTGCTGAAACTTATTTCTTTGAAAATGAAAATAAAATTGAAATATTCTTGCAACATTTCAAGGATTGTAATAAAATTGGGGGTACTGTGGGCGCATCCACGCCCTCGCGCGTTGTAGAGGAGGTTATTTCATCGATGAGCGAATTCAGAAGCGAGAACTATGAGTCCAATCCCATGCACGAGTTCATGGACGAGATCGACAAGTCGACTCGGCTACCCAGGAACGGAGAGGTCGTGACGGGAACGGTCATCCAGGTGACGGACAGTGATGTCACTGTCAACCTGGGTTGCAAAAAGGACGGCGTCATCCCCAAGAGCGAGGTAGGCCTCGAGGAAGGGCAGACACTGCAAGATGTATTTCAAGAGGGGGAAGAGGTCCAGGCCAAGGTGCTGAAGAACGACGACGGTGAAGGGAACATTCTTCTATCGAAAAAGCGCGTGATTGTCAGTGAACATTGGGAAGCGATCAACCAGGCCTGCGAGGACAAGGTGCCGCTGCAGGTCAAGGTGCTGCGGGAGGTCAACGGCGGCGTCATCGCGACGTACAGCGAAGTGAGCGGCTTCATCCCGCTGTCGCAGCTGTCCGACCGCTATGTCGAGAAGGCGGACGAGTTCGTGGGCCAGGAGCTGACGGTGAAGGTCATCCGCGTGGACCAGAAGCGCAACAAGGTGGTCTTCTCGCACAAGGCGGTGCTCAACGAGGAGCGCCAGAAGAGGATGCAGGAGATCTGGGACTCGCTCTCGGTCGGCGACGTGATCGACGGCAAGGTGATGCGTTTCACGGAGTACGGCGCGTTCGTCGACATCGGCGGCGTGGACGGGCTGCTGCACATCTCGGAGATTTCGTGGGGCAAGCTCCGGCATCCGTCGGACATGCTCTCCATCGGCCAGGAGATCAAGGTGAAGATCCTGTCGATGAACAAAGAAAAGGAGAAGATCTCCCTCGGCTACAAGCAGAACCAGCCGGAGCCCTGGACCGTGATCGGCGAGAAATACCACGTCGGCCAGGTCATCCACGGCAAGGCGGTCCAGCTGAAGGACTACGGCGTGTTCGTCGAGATCGAACCGGGCCTCGACGGGCTCGTGCACATCTCGGAGATCGCGTACCGCCGCGTGACGGACATCGCGGACGAGCTCGAAGTCGGGCAGGAAGTCTCCGCGAAGATCCTCGAGATCGACCAGGACCGCAAGCGGATCTCACTCTCGATCCGCGAGACGCTCGACCGCGACGAGGACCTGGCGAAGACCAACGCGCCGAAGGCGGCGCCCGCGCCAGAGCCTGCGCCGGAGCCTGCGCCGGAACCCGAGGCTGCGGCTGAGGCCGCGCCTGAGGCCGCGCCGGAGGAGACGGTCGTGGAAGTCGAGCCGGTGGCGGTGGCGGAAGCCGACGTGCCGGACGCGGTCGCGGTGGAGATCGAAGCGGCGGAGGTCGTCTCCGTAGAAGAGCCTGTCGACGACGTGGCGGCGCTGGCGGAGCCCGGCGACCCCTCGACGCAGGCGTTCGACCCGGACAAGGACCCCGAGCAGGAGATTCCGGACCCCGATGGCATCGACGCGGCCGGCGGCAGCGGGGAGCCCCCCGCGCCCGAGTTTGGCCCTTCGGACCAGCTGGCGGACCCGGACAAGGACCAGGAGCTGGAGATGCCCGACCCGGACGGCATCGACGCGGTGCCGGAGGCGGCGGCGCAGCCTGGCGATCCCTCGACGCAGGAATTCGACCCGGACAAAGACCAGGAGCAGGAGATGCCCGGGGAAAATTGATCACGGAACACTGCTATGTTGAGCCCGGGTTTTGCCCGGGCTTTTTTTCGGAAAGATTTTTAAAATCTCTTGACAACAGATCTGAAGTGGAGTTCGAGCCCGGGCGGGGGTACGTGAACAAATGGGGCATACGTTTCTTTTGAACGGTTGCCCGGGCATATATTTAATGTTACAATGAAGTAATGTTTGGCTATGTGATGCCGCTGAAGAGCGAGCTCAAAATCCGGGAATTTGAAGTGTACACCGCATTCTACTGCGCGATTTGCCATGCGGTCAGGAAGCGCTACGGGCAGCTGCCGCGGCTGCTGCTCAGCTACGACGCGGTGTTCCTCGCGCTGCTCGCCACCTCGATCGAATCGGGGCTTCGGCAGCGGGGGGCGGAGCCGGAGGGCGGCGCGCCGGCTTTCAAGGAATTCCGGTGCTTCGTCTCGCCCGGGAAGAGGCGCAACGAGGCGCTGGCCTCCCCGCAGATCGACTACGCGGCGGACATGCTCGTGCTGCTCGCCTACCAGAACCTGAAGGACGACAAGCAGGACGACGGCGGGTTTCTGAACGGCGCGGGGGAGACGCTGCTGCGCGGCGCCGGGAAGAAGGCGGCGAAACGCTACCCCGAGAAGGCGGAGCGGATCGCGGCGTGCCTTGCGGAAATCGCCGCGCTGGAGAAGGAAAACTGCGGGCAGATCGACCGCATCGCGGACCCCTTCGGCCGCATCATGGCCGAGGTGACCGAATTCCCCCCGGTGCTGCTTGGGGAGGAGGCACTGTCCGCGGACTCGGCGATCCCGGCCACGCTGCGCACCATCGGCTACCACCTCGGGCGTTTCGTCTATATCATGGACGCGGTGGACGACCGCGAGCGGGACCGCGCGAAAAACCAGTACAACCCGCTCTTGGTGGGCGCGGGCTTCGAGGCGGAGGGGATCACGCTGCAGCAGACGCGCGCCTTCCAGCCCGTGAAGGGGGCGCTCGACGCGACGCTCCAGCTTGACCTCGCGCAGGTGTCGAACGGGATGCATACCCTGCCGCTGGGGCATTTCCGCCCCATCCTGGAGAACATCATCTTCCTCGGCCTCAATGCCGTGAAGGACGACGTGATGGCGCAGAAGAAAGGGCGCAAGCCGCGCGACCGCTACCTGCGCCCCTGATGTGGCAAAACCCTTCGGATCTGGCTCAAATCCTCGCGAGCGTTTTGAAGTCCTCCTTTAGATCCCGGTAGAGCTTTTTGTAGAGCTCGTAGTATGGCTCGTACGCCGCGCCTCGCGCGGGGTCGGGCTGGATGGTCTCCCCTTTGCCGATGAGCGCGCCGCAGGCCTCCCCGAGGCTGCCCCAGACGCCGGTGCCGACGCCGGCGAGGATGGCCGCGCCGAGCGCCGCGCCCTCGTCGGGCTTCGGCACGCTGACCGCGCAGCCGTAGAGGTCCGCGAGCATCTGCCGCCATATGCGCGATTTCGCGCCGCCGCCCGTGATCATCATGTCGTCGGCCGGGACGCCCATCTCGCGGAAGACCTCCACGCATTCCCGCTGCGAATAAGCGACGCCCTCGAGCACGGCGCGGATGAGGTTGGCCCGCGTGTGCACGCCGGAGAGGCCGCAGAACACGCCGCGGCAATCCGGGTCCGGGTGCGGGCTGCGCTCGCCCATCAGGTAGGGCAGGAAGAGCAGCCGGTCGGCGCCGATGGGCACCCCGTCCGCGAGCTTGTCCATAAGGATGTAGGGGTCGACGCCCTCGGCGTCCGCCTGGCGCATTTCTTCCGTGCATACATTATTTCTAAGCCATTGCAGCGACAGGCCCGCGCCCTGCGTGCAGCTCATCACGGTCCATTTGCCCGGCACGCTCGCGCAGAGGCTGTGCACGCGGCCGGCGAGGTCGATGCGCACCTCGTCGGACACCGCGTAGACGACGGCGGATGTGCCGATCGTCGTGAAGGCCTTCCCGTGCGCGACGACGCCGGTGCCGACCGCCGCCGCCGGGTTGTCGCCGGCACCACCGACGACGGGGATGCCCTCCGCGAGCCCCGTCTCCTTGGCGCAGGCGGCGCTCGTGACGCCCGTGACGTCCTGCGACTCGTGCATCTTGGCCAGCAGCGCCTTGTCGATGCCGAAGGCGCCGAGCACCTCGTCCGACCATTTGCGCCCCGCGACGTCCATGAGCTGCATGCCCGAGGCGTCGGACACCTCCGTCGCGAACTCCCCGGTCAGGCGGTAGCGGATGTAATCCTTCGGGAGGAGGATGTGCGCGCATTTCGCGTAGACCTCCGGTTCGTTCTTCTTCACCCACAGGATCTTGGCCGCCGTGAAGCCGGTCATCGGCGGGTTCGCCGTGATTTCGATGATGCGCTTTTCACCGAGGATGCGCTTCATATCCTCGATCTCGGCCTCCGTGCGCTGGTCGCACCAGATGATCGAGGGCCGGAGCACGGCGCCGTCGGCGTCGAGCATCACGAGCCCGTGCATCTGCCCGGACAGGCCGATGCCGGCGATTTCCACCGCGTCGGCGGCCGAACCCTTGGCCAGGACGGCGCCGATGCCCTCCACGGCCGCGCGCCACCAGTCGCAGGGGTCCTGCTCCGCCCAGCCGTTTTTCGGCTGGGCCATCGGGTATTCCGCCGTGTGCGAGGCCAGCGGCGCGCCGTCCACGGAGTAAAGGACGGTCTTTGTGCCGGACGTGCCGACATCGATCCCCAGCAGCGCCCTCATCCGAACAGCACCTGATTGACGATGCTCTGGAGCTCCTCCTGCCGCCCGGAGCCGGGCAGGGAGGGCGCGCCCAGGCCTTCGGCGATGGCGGAGAGCTCCTCCAGCGTGGCGGAACCGTCGCGGATCTTCGCGCCGTAGCCGCTGCCGTAGCTCGCATAGCGCTCCTTCACGAAGGCGTCGATGCGCCCGTCCTCGATGAGCGCCGCCGCCTTCACGAGCCCGAGGGCGAAGGCGTCCATGCCAAGGATGAAGCCCTTGAACATATCGTCGTAAGTATAGGACGGGCGGCGGTTCTTGCTGTCGAAATTGAGCCCGCCTTTCGTGAACCCGCCCGCCTGCAGGATCTCGTACATCGCGAACGTCGTCTCGTAGACGCTCCACGGGAACTCGTCCGTGTCCCACCCGAGGAGCAGGTCGCCCTGGTTCGCGTCGACGCTGCCGAACACGCCCTCGACGCGCGCGATGCGCAGGTCGTGCTGGAACGAATGCCCCGCGAGCGTCGCGTGGTTTGCCTCGACGTTCAGCTTGAAATCCCCGGCGAGGCCGAATTTCTTCAGGAAGCCCGCCGCCGAGGCCGCATCGAAATCGTACTGGTGCTTCATCGGCTCTTTCGGCTTTGGCTCGATGTAGAAGTCGCCGTCGAACCCGATCTGCCGCCCGTACTGCACCGCCATGCGCATCAACTGCGCGATGTTCTCCTGTTCCAGGCCGACATCCGTGTTGAGCAGGGTCTCGTAGCCCTCGCGGCCGCCCCAGAACGTGTAGCCGTCCGCCCCGAGCTTCACGGCCACGTCGAGCATCTTCTTCACCTGCGCCGCCGCGAAGCAGAAGACCTCCGCCGAGTTCGAGGAGCCCGCGCCGTTCATATATCTGGGGTTGGAGAACATGTTCGCCGTGACCCACAGCACCTTCTTCCCGGTGGCCGCCTGCTTCTCCTTGATGTGGTCCGTGATCTCGTCGATGCGCGCGTTGGTCTCCTTGATGTCCTGCGCCTCCGGCACGAGATCCACGTCGTGGAAGCAGAAATACTCGATGCCGAGCTTCTCCATGAACTCGAAGCCCGCCTCCACCTTCGCGTGCGCGTGCTCCATCGTCCCGTACGCCGCCGCGCCGAACAGCTTGTCCGCCGTCCCGGGCCCGAACATGTCCGTCCCCGTCGCGCAGAGGTTGTGCCACCACGCCATCGCAAATTTGAGGTGCTCCTTCATCGGCTTGCCGAGCACCGCCGCGTCCGCGTCGTAATACTTGAACGCCAGCGGGTTTTTGCTCTGCGCACCCTCATATCCTACCTTCGGCAACCCCTTGAAAATCTCAGACATCGCAAGTCCTCCCTAAACTGTATCTTGGAATAACAACCACCTGATAATGTACCGCTTTTTGCGCCGCGAAACAAGAGCGTAGTATGCATGAGCCACTACTGCTTCGGCGCCCGTGATTCATGGTAGAATTGCTGTGAGGTGGAGATGATGAAGATCAATAATATCTATGCTGCTTTTTTCAGCCCGACCGGGACGACGGAGAAAATCGTGCGGGCCATTTCCGGCCATCTTTCGGATGCGTGGTCCGTGCCATTGCAGGCGCACGATTTCACGCTCCCCGCCGCCAGGGGGGAGGGGCTGTTTTTCGGTCGGGGCTCCTTGGCTGTCATTGGCGTCCCCACGTACGCGGGGCGCGTGCCGAACGTCCTCCTGCCCTATATACAGGAGAAGATACGCGCCGACGGCGCCTTGGCGGTCCCGGTGGCGATGTTTGGGAACCGGGCATTTGACGACGCCCTGATCGAGCTGCGGGATCTGCTGGAGCAGGCAGGCTTCCGGACGGTGGCCGCGGCCGCGTTCGTCGGGGAGCACTCTTTTTCGCGCACATTGGCCGCCGGGCGCCCCGACGAAAAGGACCTCGCCGTTGCGGAGGCGTTCGCGGCTGCGGTTGCGTCACGTGTGGACGCGATGCAAGAAGCCCCGTCCGGGCCGGTTTCCGTAAGCGGCCACGAACCGCTGCGCCCGTACTACAAGGTCTTTGACACGAACGGGGAGCCTGTGAGCATCCTGAAGGTCAAGCCGAAGGTCAGCGATGCGTGCACCCGTTGCGGCCTCTGCGCCCGCATCTGCCCGATGGGGTCCATCGACGCCTCCGACGTGACGGCCTATACGGGGATCTGCATCAAATGCGGCGCCTGCGAAAAGCGCTGCCCCGTGGGCGCGCGGTACTACGACGACGCCGGGTATCTGTACCACAAGCAGGATCTGGAGGCGCGGTACGCCAGGCGGGCGGAGCCCGAGATATTCGCCAGCATGCCCTAAAGGGCGCCCTATATTCCTTTTCCTTGGTTTCGGAAACCCCGTTTCCGATTTTTCCTGCCTTGATTGCCGTTTTGTGCAATCAAAGCGGGGCGTCGCTGGATAGAATGGACGCGAGAGGTGGAATAGGAAGAGAGGTATAGGAATATGGCATACAAAAAATTTTGGTTTACCATCAATGGCGCGCAGCGCATGGTGACGTGCGACCCGGAAAACACCACGCTCGCGGAGCTCCTCCGGAGGCAGCTCGGGCTGACAGGGACGAAGGTCGGCTGCGGCACCGGGCAGTGCGGGGCGTGCTCCGTGATCCTCAACGGGAAGGTGATCCGCTCCTGCGTGCGCAAAGTGAGCACGCTGAAGGACTACGACGAAATCACGACCATCGAGGGGATCGGGACGCCGGCCTGCCTGCACCCGCTGCAGATTGCGTGGAACACGTACGGTGCCGTGCAGTGCGGGTTTTGCACGCCGGGCTTCATCGTGTCCGCCTACCAGCTTCTGAGGGAGAACGCGGACCCGTCGCGTGAGGATGTGCGCGATTGGTTCCAGAAGCACCACAACCTCTGCCGCTGCACAGGCTACCGTCCGATCGTGGACGCGGTCATGGCGGCGGCGAAGGTGCTGCGCGGGGAATGGACGGTGGACGACATCACCTACAAGATCCCTGCGGACGGCAATGCCTACGGGACCCGCTTCCCGAGGAGGGAGAGCGGCATCGCGCGGGTCACGGGCCTCGCCAACTACGGCGACGACATCCGGCTCCAGCTGCCGAAAGACGCATTGGAGGCGGCGCCCGTCATCGCCACCGTCGGGCATGCGAAAATCCTCGGCATTGACATGGAGCAAGCGCTCCGGATGCCGGGCGTCGTGCGGATCTTGACCGCCAAGGACGTCACGGGATCCAACCGGATCTCCGTCGGCGTTGGCTTCCCGCGCGCCCTCGCAACGGGTTCCGAGAAGAAGATCTTCGCGGAGGACAAGGTGTCGAAGTACGGCGACCTCATCGCGATGGTCGTGGCGGATACGCTCGAGCACGCCCGCGCGGCGGCCAAAGTGGTGGATGTGCAGTACGAGCCCCTGCCGGTGTACCCGACGCAGCTCGAAGCGATCCTGCCCGACTCCGTTCCGATCCATGACGGCGTCCCGAACCTCTTCATGGAATGGCCGAAGCACAAGGGGGCAGACACGCGCGATGTCATGCCGGGCTGCGCGTATGTCGCCGAGGGCAGCTTCTATACGCAGCGCCAGCCCCATCTGCCGATCGAGCCGGATTGCGCCAACGCGTTCATCGACGCGGACGGGGTGCTGACGGTCCAGTACAAGAGCCAGTTCCTGTACATGGCGCTCGGCATCATCGCGGCCGGGGTCGGTTGGCCCGAGGACAAGGTGCGCGTGATCGAAAACGAGTCCGGAGGGTCCTTCGGGTATTCCGTCTCGCCGCAGCTGCCGGTCATCGCGGCGGCCTGTACGGTGGCGATGGAAGGGCGCATGGTCAGCATCACGCTCAGCTACGCGGAGCACCAGCATATGAGCGGCAAGCGCGGCCTGTCGCATTCCAATGTGCGCATCGGCGCGGACAAAGACGGCAAGCTCCAGGCGATCGAGTACCACATCGGCTACGACGCGGGCGGCTACACGGAATTCCAGCAGTCGTGCCTGACGAAGTCGCACGTGCTGGCCGGGTTCCCGTACAACGTGCCGAACGAGCTCGGCGTGTCCTTTGCGGCGTTCTCGAATTTCGGCTATGACACGCCGTACCGCTCGTATAGCTCGATCCAGATCTTCTTCCCGCACGAGTCCCTCATGGATGTCCTCGCGGAGCAGGCCGGCATGGATCCGTTCGAGTTCCGCTACAAGAACGTGGCGCGGGCGGGAGACCTGCTTCCGACGAACGTGCCCTACAACGAGGCGCCGATGGAAGAGATGATGGATATGATGCGCCCGCATTACGAGGAAGCAAAGAAAAAAGCGAAGGCGCAGTCGACGGACACGGTCAAGCACGGCGTAGGCATCGCCTGGGGCGGCTACCTCGTCGGCCTGCCGATCGATAACGCGCAAGTGGCGATCGAGCTCTTGCCGGACGACACCTTCAAGGCCTATAGCACCTGGCAGGATGTGGGGCAGCACGCCGAGGCGGGCATGCTGCTCCACACCTACACGGCGTTGCGCCCGTTGGATGTGCCGCTCGACAAGATCAAGCTGGAGATGAACGACACAGCCTCCTGCCCGAACACGGGCATCGCCGGCGGCAGCCGCTGCCATTTCTATGCCGGCAACGCGCTGCTCGACGCGGCGGGCAAGCTGATACCGGCCATGACGAAAGACGACGGCACCATCCGGACGTATGTGGAAATGGTCGAGGCGGGCATCCCGACTTATTATGAAGGCGTCTATACGTCGCTGCAGGGGCAGCAGAGCGAGATTTGCGCCAACACGGGGACGGGCTACTCCTACCACAGCATGATGTACGACATCTTCCTCGTGGAGGCGGAGGTGGATACGCAGACGGGCAAGACGAAGGTCAACCGCGTCGTCTGCATCGCGGACGTCGGCAAGATCGGGAACCTGCTCGGCGTGGAGGGGCAGGCGTACAGCGGCATCATGCACGGGATCGGCTTCGCGCTGCAGGAGGATTACAGCGACGTGCAGAAACATGCAAGCCCGCTCGGCGCAGGCTTCCCGCAGATCAAGGAGATCACGGACGACATCGAGCTGATCTGGCACGACAGCTACCGCGACAACGGGCCGCACGGGTCTTCGGGCTGCTCGGAGAGCTTCCAGAGCTCCATCCACTGCGCGGTCGTGAACGCCATCGCCGACGCGACCGGCGTGCGCGTCTATGAATTGCCCGCTTCGCCGGAGACCATCCTGCGCGGGCTTGCCGGGGAGGACCTCAAGCCGGATAAATACTATCTCGGCGACGACCTGTACGACGCCGTCGACCGGCTGGACGCCGACCCGGTGCCGGAAGAGGTGAACAGAAGGTATATGTGGGGCGTCTGAAGGACTACGAACTGTACGGGAGCGACTGCCTCGCGGGGAGCCTGCCCGCTTGCAGTTGCTCCTGCCCTTTGAACATCGACGTCCGGGGCATCCTCGGGAACCTGAAAAAGGGCAATTTCAAAGCGGCGTACCGGCATTTCCGGGACGCCGCGGTTTTTCCGTTGATCGTCTCGGAGATCTGCGACGCGCCCTGTGTTGCGGCGTGCGTCCGGTCCGGGAAGGATGCGGGCGTCCGCATCGGCGACCTCGAAAGGGCGCTATGCGACGTATGCGGCCAGGCGCCGCCGCCAAAATTCAATCTGCCGGCAAAGCCGCAAAAGGTGGCCGTGGTCGGCGGCGGGCTCTGCGGGCTTGCCTGCGCGGTGCGGCTCGGTTCGAAGCGCTATGAGGTGGTGCTCTATGAGCAGGGCGGGGCGCTGGGCGGGCAGGCGCGGGGGCTGATGGACGAGGCGCGCCTCCAGGCAGAGATCGAAAGGCAGATGGGGGGCGCGGGGGTCTCGCTGCGTTTGAACGCGCGGATCGAAGCGCTGGCGGATATGGAGCCCTATGACGCCTGCCTGATCGCGACGGGGGGCGGCGGCGCGGCTTTCGATTGCCTGGAAGGCTATGATGCGCACTCGTTTGGATCGCGGCATCCGGGGGTCTTCATAGCGGGAAGCGTCCTCGGCGCAACGCCGGTCGGCGCGATCGGCCAGGGGCTCGTCGCGGCGCATTCCATCGAAAAATACATACAGGTTTCTCTGATGGACGGGATACCGGAAACGTTCCTGCAGACGGAGTGCCTTTTCGAGAAAGGACTTGCCGGCGTGGCCACGGCGCCCGCCGTGCCGGTGCCTGTGGGCACCGGGCGCTACGCAAAAGAGGACGCCTTGCGCGAGGCGGGCCGCTGCCTCGAATGCGACTGCACGCTCTGCATGGACGCCTGCGAGCTCTTCGGGCTGTTCGGGCAGAAGCCGAGGCGCATGATCAACGCGGCCTATACGTCCCTCGGCGCGGGGCGCGGCGGCATCACGAAGCAGGACACGACGAACCTGATCTCTTCGTGCACCCTGTGCGGGCTCTGCGGCGAGGTCTGCCCGAAGGGCATCGACATCGGCCGGATGGCGCACGACTTCCGGCAGTTCAAGACGGAGCACAACCAGTACCCGGTCGCGTACAGCGATTTTTTCCTGCGCGACATGGATTTCAGCAACGGGGAGGCGGCCCTGTGCCGCCCCGCGCCCGGCGGCGACGGCAGGGCGGAGCATGTGTTTTTCCCGGGGTGCCAGCTCGGCGCGGCCAACCCGGCCTATGTGGCGGAGGCCTACCGCTATCTGCTGGGCCTGTGGGGGGACACGGCCATCCAGCTCCGCTGCTGCGGCGCGCCGGCGGATTGGAGCGGCGACGCGCGGCGCAGCGAGGACGCGCTCCACGCGCTGAAGGATGAGTGGGAGGCGCTGGGCCGCCCCGCGTTCGTATGCGCCTGCCCGACCTGCATGCGGCATTTGGCGGAATTCCTGCCTGGGGCGCCGGTGCTGTCCTTGTACGAGGTGCTCGCGGAACACGGGCTGCCGCATGGCGCGGGCATGTTGCGAAACGAGAGCTCCACCGCGCCGGAAGCCATGGCGGCTGTGGCCTGCGTCTTTGACCCGTGCGCAAGCCGGGGGTTCCCGGAAGCGCAAGAGGCCGTGCGCAAGGTCGCGCGCGCCCTCGGCTGGCAGCTGGAGGAATTGCCCTACAGCCGCGCGTTGGCGCGCTGCTGCGGGACCGGCGGCCTCACGCTCGGGGCGAACCCGGAGTTTAGCGGCATCATGACCGAGAGCCGCATCCGGGAAAGCGACCGGCCCTTCATCAATTACTGCACGAACTGCAGGGATACTTTTGCCGCGCACGGGAAAGCGTGCATCCATATCCTGGACGCGGTGTTTGGCCTTGAGGCATTTTGCGGCAGGCTGCCGTCGCCCGGGGAGAGGCGCGCAAACAAAAGGGCGGCAAAGGCCCTGGCGCTCCAAGAATTTTTTGGGGAAGAGGCGGAGGCTCCCGCCCAGGATCCGTTCGACGCGCGCGTCGTGTTTTCGGATGCAATAAAAGACCAGCTGCGCACGGGGCTCATCCTCGAAGACGAGGCCTGCCGCGTCATCCGGTTTTGCGAAGAGACGAAGCTGAAGGTGGAGGGGCCGGAGCCGGGCGTCTATACCGGGCACCTCGCGATCGGCCTCGCAACCTACTGGGTATCCTGGCGCGCCTCGGGCGGCCGCTACCTACCGGTGAATGCCTACGCGCACCGCGTGCGCATCCTGGAAGAATGGAAAGGCGGCACGGGCGGTGGGGGCGAAGCGGGAAGCCCCGCCTTGCCGCTTTCCTGTGTGAAATGCGGCGTCCCCTTGACGAACGCCAAGGGGAAGTTTGCCTATATGGAGCGGGAGATGCACGCCGAGGTGCCCCGATGCCCGGTCTGCGGGCAGGTCTACCTATCGGAGGAGCTCATCAAGAGCCGGATCTTGCTCATCGAAAAATCCCTCGAGGACAAATAGCCCTCCCGCCTTCAGCCCCGCGCCTTCTGTATCTCCTCCGTCAGCACCGGCAGCACCTCGAAGAGGTTGCCGACCACGCCGTAGTCCGCCACGTCGAAGATCGGCGCGTCGGGGTCCTTGTTGATGGCCACGATGCAGTCTGAGCCGCTCATGCCGGCCAGGTGCTGGATCGCCCCGGATATGCCGCAGGCGATGTAGAGCTTCGGGGCCACGGTCTTGCCGGTCTGGCCGACCTGGTGGGAGTGGGATATCCAGCCCGCGTCCACCGTCGCGCGGGAGGCGCCCAGCGTCGCCTTCAGCGCGTCCGCCAGCGCCTTCACCGGCGCGAATCCCTCCGGCCCTCCGACGCCGCGCCCGCCAGAGACGATGATCTCCGCGCCTTCCAGGTCGACGAATTCGCTCTCCAGGTCGCGGATGACCTCCAGCACCTGCGTGCGGATGTCCGCCTTGTCAACCGGGATGTCCACTTGGGTGATCTCCGCTTTGCGGGAGGCGTCGGGCTCGCTTTTCTTGAAGACGCCCGGCCGCACGGTGCCGATCTGCGGGCGGTGGTCCGGGCACAGGATCGTCGCCATCAGGTTGCCGCCGAAGGCCGGCCGCGTCCACGCGACGTTGCCGCTTTCCTCGTCGATGTCCAGCCCCGTGCAATCCGCGGTCAGCCCCGTCTTCAGCCGGCAGGACACGCGCGGGCCGAGGTCGCGCCCGTTGTTCGTCGCGCCGATCAACATGCTCGTCGGCCCGTACTTGACCGCCAGCGTGCTCAGCGCGATCGTGTAGGCGTCCGTCGTGTACTTCTGGAACACTTCGCTGTCCACGACGATCACCTTGTCCGCGCCGTGCTCGGTCGCCTCGCGCACAGCGTCCGCCACCTGGTGCCCGATCACGACGGCGACGAGCGCGCCGCCTTGCTTGTCGGCCAGCATGCGGCCGGGCGTCAGCAGCTCGATGCCGACGTTCCTCGCCGAGCCCTTCTCGTTCGTTTCAACAAATACCCAAAGGTCTTTCGTAAGCGCTTCCATCTCGCACCTCCTAAACAATATTGGCGTCGCTCAAAAGCGCGAACAGCTTCTTCGCGGACGCTTCGCCGGTGTCTTCTTTGATCTTCACCCCGCCGGTCTTTTTTTGCGGGACGAAGGTCTTGCGGACCTTCGTGGGCGAGCCCTTGAGCCCGATGTGCTCCGTGTTGATGCCCGGGAGGCCCTCCGCCGTGATGACGGCGATCTCCGCGCGGTTGGCGGCCATCTTCCGCTTGACCGTCGGGAAGCGCGGGTCGTAGGACGGCTTCGTGAACGTCACGAGGCAGGGCAGCGGGATGCCGACGATCTCCTGCCCGTCGTCTGTCTCCTTCGTGACTTTCAGGCGCCCCCCGTCTACCTCCGCCGACAGGCCGTACGTGACCTGCGGGTAGCCGAGGTGCTCGGCGATTTCGGGCCCGACCTGCGCCGTGTCGCCGTCGATGGCCTGCTTGCCGCAGAAGATCGCATCGAAGGGGCCCGCCTCCTCCTCGATCTTTTTGATCGTCTCGGAGAGGATATAGCTTGTGGCCAGGGTGTCCGACCCGCCGAAGACGCGGTCGGATACGAGCCACGCCGTGTCCGCCGCGATGGCCAGGGCGTCCTTGAGCGCCGCCTTCGCCTGCTCCGGGCCCATGGAGAGTACGTGGATCGTCGTGCCGGGGTCGGCATCCTTGATCCGGGCCGCCGCCTCCAGCGCGTACCCGTCGAACGGGTTGAGGATGCTCGGCACCCCCTCGCGGATCAATGTGTTTTTCACCGGGTCGATCTGGATCTCCGTCGTGTCCGGCACTTGTTTGACGCAAACAAGTATGTTCATTTTCTTCACCCCTTCCTGTGGTTGGTTCGTTCGAAAACGTCCGATGTACAGGTATTACGCAATAATAATGCCAAGCACGGCTCGTGCCTGGCTTTTGGAGATGGGCGCGGACGCTATTCGAGGTTGATCTTTTCGAGCTTCCGGTACAGGGTGCTTTTTGCGATGCCCATCTCGCGCGCGACCCTGGTCTTGTTGCCCCCGTAGAGGGTGTAGAGCTCCCGGATGCGCTGCTCCTCGTAGCCGCCGTAGCCTTCGCCGTGGCCGGACTCGAGCATCTTGTACAGGGTGCTCCGCGCGACGCCGAGCTCCCGTGCGACCTTCGTCTTGTTGCCTTTGTGCTTGGCCATGAGGCCCAGGATGCCGCCCATGGCAACGCCTTCGCGCGGGATCTCCATCATCCCGGAGGCGATAGGGTCTGTGAAAGCCGCGCATACCGGCTGTGGGCTGGGGCTTTCGCCCGGGCTCCGGATGGCGTCCCCCCGGCAGCTTTGCACGATCTGCTCGGGGATGTCGGCCGCCGCGATCACGCCGTTCTGCGCCACATTCGCGGCGGCTTCGATCGCGTTGCGCAGCTGCCGCATATTGCCCGGCCAGGGGCAGGCGGTCAGGATTTGCATCGCATCCTCCGAAATAGCGTGGACGTCGCGGTCGAGTTTTTTTGAGATGGCCTTGAGAAATTGCGCCGCGGCGAGCGGGATGTCGCCCGGCCGCTCGCGCAGGGAAGGCAAATCCAGACGGATGATGTTCAGGCGATAATACAAATCGCTACGGAATGACCCTTTGCCGATGCACTCCTCGATGTTCCGGTTGCATGCGGAGATGATGCGCACGTCGATCTCGGTGGAACGGGTGCTTCCGAGCCGCGTGACGGCGCCGGATTCGAGCACGCGCAGGAGCACCGCTTGCATCTCGATCGGCATCTCCGTGATCTCGTCGAGGAAGAGCGTGCCGCCGTCCGCCTGCTCGAATTTCCCGGGGAGGCCGCTTTTCTTCGCGCCGGTGAACGCGCCTTCCTCGTAGCCGAACAGCTCGCTTGCGATCAGATCCTTGGGGATGGCGGCGCAGTTCACCGCGACGAACGGGCGGTGGCGCCGGGGGCTTGCGCCGTGTATCGACTGCGCGAACAGTTCCTTGCCGGTGCCGCTTTCCCCGCAGATCAGCACATTGCTCGGGCTCTGCGCCACGAGCATGGCCTTGGTTTTCGCCCGGAGGAACGACGGGTCTTCGCCGAGCATCGAGTCGAAGGAGTGCATCAGCCCCTGCGGGGGGGCTGGGGCCTTCCCGGGCTGCTGCAGCTGGTCGAACATCAGCACCATCCCCATCACCTTCCCGGACTGCGTGACGGTATTGCAACGCACGGAGCATTCGCGGCCCTGCGCGAGGAGGTTCAGCTTCGCGCTCTTGCCGTCCTCCATCAATTGCAAAGCGCCCTCCATCTGCGGCATGAACGAGGTAAGCAGCTTGCCGACGATGTCGTTGTTATGGAAATGGAAGAGCTCGCACAGGGCGTTGTTGCAGTCGATCACGTGCCCGTGCCGGTCGATGAGGATCACCGCGCTCTTCTGCGCGATCTCCATCGCCGTGTCCTTGATGCGGACCGCCTCCGCGCTGAGCATCTTGCTGTGGTAGTCCTCCATGTAGTAGGCGGCGTCCAGGACGGTGATGAAATGCTCCGAGAAGAGCCCCATCGGCACGAAGACGAGCTGCGCCATGTTTTTGCTGGACTTGAACTCGAAATTCATCGCCACGGTCACATAGGGCACGAACATCTTCGCGTAGTGCATTTCCCCGGCGGCGAAAACGTACGGGGCGTCCGGCGTCAGGAAGGAGAGGGCGGTGGTGCCCGCGAAGCCCTCCGTGAGGCGTGCGCCGAATTTGACGCCCAGGCCGCGCAGCTCCCGGATCAGCTCCTGGTTGCCCCCCTTGGAAAACACGGCGCCGAAGCGGTCGAGGTAGAAGATGGCCGCGCCGTGGTCGGCGAGCAGGGCGTGCTTGGCGTTGTAGAAATCCATGCGCTGGTCCCATTCGTAGAGCAGGAATTCGTTCAGCCTGTCCTTCGTCGCGAAGTCAATGGCCTCATGCGGGAGGCGCTCCATTCCCCGGTCCACGCCGTGCCCCGCGGAGCGCTTCCAGGATTGCGCCAGCGCCATGTCGAGCTCGCCGAGGTTTTTCGGCGCAGGCCGGCCCCGGCCTGTGTCAAGCAATTTGTTTTTCAGCCTGGCGATCCTCGTTTGGCTTTCCATGCCCTCTCTCCCAAAGAACTGCTGCGTAGTCCTGTCCGTCTCCATTATAGAAGCGCGGCGTTTTGCGGGCAAGACAAAACGCGCCGATTTCCGCCCCCGGGGCGTTGGATAATTCGGAAAAGCGGTCGGTCAATCCGAAACCCCGGCCGGAAGCCCGGACAGGTTGAGACGTTTTTCTGCCGCCGTAGGGGTGCGTTTTCCGCTGGAAAGGATGGCACGCGAATTGCGAATAGGAATCACCTGAGCAACAAGGTGCGCTTGGGCGCAATCAGAATCGTGAGCCGGTACGGCGAGAGGGAAGGAGTTGCCTATGTTTGACAATACATGTTTGAAAGGGGTCCGCGTGCTCGACATCACGCGCTACGCGTCCGGGCCGACGTGCACCATGCACCTCGCCGGGTTCGGGGCGGACGTCTGGAAGGCGGAGCGGCCGGGCTCTGGGGACGAAACGCGGACGTACGAGCCGACCCGCGACGGGGAGTCGAGCTATTTCCACGCGATGAACGCGAACAAGCACAGCTTCACGCTCAACTACACGAAGCCGGAGGGGCGCGAAATCTTTCTGTCGCTCGCGGCGAAGGTGGACGTCGTCGTGGAGAACACCGTCGCCGGCGTGCTGGAGCGCTACGGCATCGCCTACGACACGCTACGGGAAATCAACCCGGCGCTGATCATGGCGTCGATCTCCGGCTTCGGGCAGAAGGACTCGCCGTATACGAACAAGGCCGCGTTCGACGGGATGGTGCAGGCGATGAGCGGCATGATGTCCGTGACCGGCTACCCCGAGCAGGCGGGCGTGAAGGCGGGCCCCGCGCTCGCCGACATCATCACGGGGTATTTTGGCGCGATGGGCATCCTGGCGGCGCTGTACGAGCGCACGGTTTCCGGCAAGGGGCAGCATATTGACGCGGCGATGATGGACTGCATGATCGCGAGCTTCGAGCATTTCATCCCCGCCTACGCGTTTTCCGGGAAGCCCATGCATAGGATCGGCAACGGCCATTCGGCCGTGGGCTGCACCAATTCCTTCGACACGCTCGACGGGCCGGGCACGGTCTATATCTCGTGCTCCTCGGACGGCATTGCGCACAAGATCGCGGACGCGATCGGGCACCCCGAGCTGAAGGAGGACCCGCGCTACGCCACGAACGGGAGCCGCGTGGAATACCGCGATTTCATCGACCCCATCATCAACGACTGGACCTGCCGCAGGACGCGGGAGCAGATCGCGCAGGCGTTTGACGCCGTGGGGATCCCCAACGGCCCCGTGAACAGCATTGCGGACGTCTACCACGACCCGCACGTGGCGCAGCGCGGCCTGATCGTGAAATACCGGCACGCGGAGAAGGGCACGGAGATTCCGCTGGTGCGCACGCCGCTGAAATTTTCGCGGACGCCGGTCCGCGAGGATGGCCCGGGCCCTGTGCTGGGCGATTACAACGAGTATATCTACAAAGATGTATTGCAGCTGTCAAGCGAAAGGATTGACGATCTCCGGGGAAAGGGGATCATCTGACGCAGTCGTCGTTATCGTATCAACGGTTATCTATAAGGAGGTTATTATGAACGATGTAATGGCAAATTCCATGCTGGATGAAGATCTGCAGGGGATCCGTGATATGGCGCGGAAGTTTTCGGACGAGAAGGTGGCGCCGACGGCGCTGGAGCTCGACCAAAAGCACGAATACCCGCTCGACCTGATGAAGGAGCTCGGCGAGCTCGGGCTGCTCGGCTGCTGCATCCCCGAGGCGTACGGGGGCTCGGAGCTCGGCGTGCTGGCGCATTCGCTCGTGATCGAGGAGATCTCGCGCAACAGCGGCACGCTCGGCCTCGCCATCGACGCCCATACCTCGCTCGGCATGATGCCGGTGCTGTTCGGGGGCTCCGAGGAGCAGAAGCAGCAGTACCTCACGCCGGCGGCGCAGGGCCACGAGATCTTCGCGTTCGGCCTGACCGAGCCGCACTCGGGTTCCGACGCGGGCGGCGCGAAGACGACAGCGGTGCTCGACGGGGACGAGTTTGTGATCAACGGGTCCAAGAGCTGGATCACGAATACGGGCGTCGCCTCCTCCTACAACGTCTGCTGCAAGACGGACCCGTCCGCTTCCGGCAGCAAGGGGCTCAGCCTGATCCTCGTGCGCGGCGGCACGCCCGGCTTCGAGATCGGCAAGCCGGAGACGAAGCTGTGCGTCCGCGGGTCCAACACGGCGCAGTTGTTCTTCAACGACTGCCGCGTGCCGAAGGAAAACCTCATCGGGGAGATCAACCGCGGCTTCCCGCTCTTCATGAAGGGCCTCGACGAGGGGCGCATCGCGATCTCCGCGCTTTCGATCGGGTTGGCGCAGGGCGTGCTGGAGCGCGCCGTCCGCTACGCGAAGGACCGCTATGCTTTCGGGCAGCCGATCACGGCTTACCAGGGCGTATCCTTCATGCTCGCGGAGATGGAGACGCAGATCGCGGCATGCCGCGCGCTGTGCTACACGGTCGCGAAGATGAATGACGCGGGCATCCCGTATTCCAAGGAAGCGGCAATGCTGAAGAACGCCGCCGGCGAGATGTGCAACGAAGTCTGCTACAAGGCGATGCAGGTGCTGGGCGGCAACGGGCTCAGCGAAGAGTACGAGGTGGAGCGTTTCTACCGCGACGCAAGGCTGAACACGATCGGCGAGGGCACGACGGAGATCTGCAAGATGGTCATCGCGCGTTATACGCTGAACGATTATTGAATATTAGAAGGGAGGGCGGTTAGATGGATTTTGCATTGTCCGGCGAGCAGGAATCCCTGCGGGAGATGTTCCGCGACTTCGCGCAGAAGCAGGTGAAGCCTTTGGCGGCGGAGATCGACGAAGAGGAGCGCTACCCTGTTGAGCACATCCCGCTGCTGGCGGAGATGGGCATGATGGGCCTGCCTGTGCCAGAGGAACTGGAGGGCGCGGGCCTTGGCCATCTGGAGTACGCGGTTGCGGTAGAGGAGCTGTCGAAGGTGTGCGCCACGACGGGCGTGATCGTTTCGGCGCACACGTCGCTTTGCACCTGGCCGATCCAGCATTTCGGTACGGAGGAGCAGGTGGCGAAGTATGTGCCGGACCTGGCATCGGGGCGGACGATCGGCGCGTTCGGTTTGACGGAACCGGCCGCCGGCACGGACGCGGCGTCGCAGCAGACGACCGCGGAGGACGCAGGCGGCCATTGGCTGATCAACGGCACAAAGGCGTTCATCACCAACGGGGACGAAGCGGGTACGTTCGTCGTCTTCGCGATGACGGACAAGTCGCTTGGCACGAAAGGCATCAGCGCGTTCATCGTGGAGAGGGGCATGGACGGCTTTTCCTTCGGGGCGCACGAGAAGAAGATGGGCATCCGCGGCTCTGCGACGCAGGAGCTGATTTTCCAGGATCTGAAGCTGCCCAAGGAAAACTTGCTTGGCAAGGTGGGCGAGGGGTTCAAGATCGCGATGATGACGCTGGACGGCGGCCGGATCGGCATCGCCGCGCAGGCCCTGGGCATCGCGCAGGGCGCCATCGACGAGACCGTGGCCTACGCGGGCAGCCGCGTCCAGTTCGGGAAGCGCATCAGCCAGTTCCAAAACACGCAGTTCCAGCTGGCGGACATGCAGACGAAGGTCGACGCGGCCCGGCTGCTCGTCTACCGCGCCGCCTGGGCCAAGGACCAGGGCCTGCCGTATTCCCACATGGCGGCGATGGCGAAGCTCTTCGCCTCGGAGGCGGCGAGCGACGTGACGCGGCGGTGCGTGCAGATCTACGGCGGCTACGGCTACACGCGGGACTACCCGGTCGAGCGCATGATGCGCGACGCAAAGATCACGGAGATCTACGAAGGCACAAGCGAAGTGCAAAAGATGGTCATCTCCGGCTGGATGGGTGTGAAGTAAGTTGGGGTTCGGGGAAAGTCCGGTCGCGCCCGCTCGCGGGCGCGACTGCTGCCAATTCACGGTTTATTGCAGTGCTTCGATGTCTGCGCGAGACAAATCCGTCAACTCTTGTATGACCTCTATCGGAAGATGCTTGGCCAATGCCTTTTTTGCAGTCTCGATCTTTTCCTGCCGCCTCGCATTCGTCAGCGCTTGCGCCTCGTCGTGGCGTGCTTTCGATAGTGATCGTTCGAGTTGTTGAAATTTTGTCATCTTTGTGATCTTCTTGTAAGCCGCAATCGCCTGTGCCATTTCACTCACCGATGTGAATTTGTATTCCAGTGCCGCCATATGCCACTCCTTTGTTACAGCGAAATTATATCACGAGCGAGAACAGAGGAAAAGAAATGGTGAATTCCGATTTGTACGCGGGGGGTTTCCTGTTTGTACAATACAAAGAGAAAATCCGCGACAATAATGAGTGTACTGAAAATCTGAGAGGGAGATGGGTGCGTCATTTTTTGAAAAAGCGTTTACGCCACACGGGCCGGTAGGGGTAGCGGCATCCTCCAACTTCATCACGCGCAAGGCGGATGGGAAGCTTGGCTTTGTCGCGGACAGGATTTCCTGTGCCATAGGGGGGCGGCTGGAAAGCCGCGTCGACCGGTTTCTGGACAAGACGCTGATGCTGGAAGGGTTTGTATTCATTCACTGTCTGAGACTGCGCTACAGGGTGGAGAACCGCTTCTTCGCGATGCTCTTTGACTTGCTGCTGGAAACAACCGTGGCCCCGGGGAAGGGCCGGGCGCCGCAAGGGGCGATGCGGTTCGAGGTGGAGCTGAAGGGGAAAATGTTTGTGACCGGCGCGGAGTTCCTCCTGTGCCGCTGCGGGGAGGATGATATCGAGCGCGCGGATGAGATCCTGTCGCTGCTTGGCAGCGATCTGATCCGCGACCGGATACTGGCGCTCGACCTGGCGGACATCGTCATCAGCTATGACCCGGCACAGGATATATGGGCCATCCGGTGCCGCAGCAACATCGGCTCCACCACGTGGAACCTGATCCCGCCGCTCATGCAGCTGATCAAGCCGAGGGACGGCGAGTGTGTGAAGCTCATGGAATTTTTTGAACTGGCCGCGTCTTGCGTGGCATGAGGGAACTGGGAAGAGAGGGAAATACGATGAGCGGATTTGAGTACCGGGGGGACCATCAGAAGCTGAAGCGCACGCTGGGGTTCCTTCCGACGTTTGGCGCGACGGTCGGGCTGGTCGTTTCCGGCACGGCGATGTTCTCGGTCGGGAACGTGGGCGCCATCGCCGGGGACTGGGCGTGGCTGGCCGGCCTGATCGGCCTGGTGCCGATGATGTGCGCGGCGTTTGCCTACGGGGAGCTGACGGCCATGATGCCGGGCGGCGGGATGGTGTCGGACTACACGCTTCCGGCGTTCGGGCGGTTTTGGTCCATGTTTGCGCTATTGTCCGGCTATGTGCTGCTGATCGCCTGCGACGGTGGCACCCAGCTGGTCATGGGCGGGCTGTCAATGGAATCGCTTGTCGGCGTCCCGCAGCCGATCGTCACCTTCGCCATCCTGATCATCCTGTTTCTGATCAATATGTTCGGCGTGGAGTTTTACGGGCGGTCCGAGGCCGTCCTCACGATCATCATGATGGTCATCTATGTGGTGCTCGGCGCGCTCGGCGCGGCGGGGGCAGGCGAGGCGGGCGGCGCGGATCCCTCGGTCGGCGGGAGCTTCGGCGAAATGCCGGCCGGCGGCTGGGCGGCCATCTTCGGGACGATCGGGACGGCGGTCTGGTTTTACATCGGCTTTGAGTTTACGTGCCCGCTGGCGGAGGAAAACAGGAAGCCCTACCGGCATATCCCCTGGGCGCTCATCATTGGGCTGCTCACGATCTATGCGTGCGACACGCTGTTCCTGGTCGGCGCGACGCAGTACACGCCGTTGGATGTCATGGCGACTTCGGCGATCCCGCACGTGGACGCGTCCGTCTATATGCTGGGCACGGCGGGCGGCATCACGATGAGCGTGATCACGATCCTCGCGGCCTTCACGTCGGCGAACGCGGAATACGCGGCGCTGCCGCGCATGCTGTACGGGCTTTCCCGCGAGCACCTCGTGCCCCTCATCTTCGGCAAGATCCACCCGAAATACCGGACGCCGGTCCCCGGCTTGATCTTCACGACCTGCCTGATGCTGATCGCCGTCGTATACATCACGGTCAACGGCGCCAACGTGGACCTCGTGCTGACCTTCATCATGACCGCCTGCGTCGCGTGGATGGTCACCTACACGATCGCGCTGCTGGACGTGCTGGTGCTGCGCAAGAAATACCCGGACTTCCCGCGCCTGTGGAAAGCGCCCGCCGTGTGGGTGACGATGCCCATCGGCATCGCCGGCCTGGTATTCACCATCTACACGCTGTCGGACTACTGGCTCAACGCCATCATCTGCGACGGCGTGATCGCCGCCTACTGCATCATCTGGATGAAGGCGAAGGGCATCCGCCTCGGCGAAATCATCCCGCTCGAGGACATGGTCAAGGACATCCGGGAGCGGTCCGAATACATCGAAGGCTGGGACGAAGCCGTCTCCGCCTGGCTGGAAAAGAGGGCAGATGCGGTATTTTCATAATTTTCCGATTATTCCTGCGAATCTTTCTGATTTCTACTATTGATATGCGGCGAGTTTCTTTAAAATGATGAGTATGAGAGGGTAGGTATCACTTCATTCTTGTAGAGAGGAGAGCAGCCAAATGACGAAGAAACGAAAACAGTTGTACCTCAAGTGGGCGATCTACTTTGCCGCCCTGATCATCTATATCACGGGCGTCTCGATCCAGCCGGTCTGGGACAGGATCGACCCGTGGTTTGGGATGCCATTTTCCGTATTCAATATAATCCTGATTCAGATCTTGATTTGCCTGGGCCTTTGCCTCATGTACTCGATGGACAGACGGCTTGCAAAGGTGGAGAAAGAGCAGCGGGAAAGGGGTGAATCGAATGTCTACTAATGTGCCTCTCGTCATCGGCATCATTGTTGCCTTCTTTGTGATCAACGGCATCATCATCCGCAGGTTCCATATCTCGCAGGACAGCGTGGAGCAGTACGCGGTCGGCGGGCGCAACCTCGGGTGGATCCTCGTCTGCTTCTCTTACATCGGTGCCTGGTACGCCGGCGCCATCTATACCGGATGGGTCGCCAACGCCGTGGATATGGGGATTTTCGTGCTCTATCTGGGCATCTACTCCATCGGCGGCATGATCACCATGTACTTCATGGCCACGAACGTGTGGATCTGGGGGAAGGTCTACCGGCTGACGACCATCACGGACTTCATCCGGCTCCGGTACCAGAACCGCGTGTACAGCAAGTTTTTCTCGGGGGTCGTCGTCTGCGTGAACTTCTTCTGGCTCTGCCTTGAGATGATCACCATCGGCTACTGCGTCCAGGTCGCGACGAACTCGGTGATCGACTTCCGGCTCGGGACGGTCATCGCCAGCGCCTTCGTCATCATCTACAGCTACCTCGGCGGCGCGCGCGCGACGGCGATCGGCAACCTCGTGCAAGGCCTTGCCTTCGGGGTCGTCGGGACGATCGTGTTCTTTGTGCTGATCTACAAAACGTACGGCGGGCCCACGCCCCTGTTCGAGATGGTGCGGGACAATATGCCCGAGCACCTGTCCGTGTCGGGCTATGAGGGGCTGTGGATGAGCAGCGTGCTGACGGGCATCTTCGGCGCGTACTGCTGGCCGCAGATCTTCAACCGCATGTTCATGACGAAGATCCCCTCAGACAGCAAGAAGGCGGTGTTTGTCGCGCCGTTCATCGTCGTGCTCGTGACCTGCGGCCTCCTGTGGATCGGCCTCGGCGGCAACCTGCTCCCGGGCTTCCCGGCGGACCACCAGCAGGGCGTCTTCTGGATTGCGAACCAGTATGGCGGGCCGGTCGTGCTCGCGCTCATTGCGATCTTCGCGCTCTCCGCGAGCATGTCAACGATCTCCGCGATCTCGCACGCGATCGGCGTCATGGTCGGCGCGGACTTCATCTCGAGGAAGGACACGGATCCGATCCGGAAGGTGAAGAACCAGCAGTACGCCACGCTCGCCGTCGGCATCATTGCGATCCTCATCTCGACGCTCAACTTCCCGAACCTGAACAACGTCGCGCTCGCGCTGTATGAGTTCATCATACAGGCCTTCGTGCCGCTGTTCATGGGCATCCTGTGGAAGCGCGGCAATATCTACGGCGCCTTCACCGGGATGATCGCCGGCGTATGCGTCGCGCTGGTCGGCTTCTTCGCGGGGTCTGCGCCCTTTACATGGGCGGGGGGCTTCTCCGCCGGCTGCGTCGGCCTGTTTGTCAACTTCGTGATCTATGTCGTCTTCGCCTTGGCCAAGGGCCCGCAGGCGCATGTCAAGGGCATGTGGGATTCCCTGAGGCTGTATAGTGAGGATGGCGACTATCTTGGGGACGGCACGGAAGACAAGCAGGAGATCGCGAAATACAGTATGTGACGAGGAGAACGAAATGGGCAGGAAAGCATGGTCCCCGGCCGCGGATCTGGTGATCCAAAACGCGAAGATCTACACGGTGGATTTGACGGTCGATGACATCAAGGCCGGGAAAAACGACTTCACGGTCCTCGAAAACGGCTGCGTCGCGGCGAAAGACGGGAAGACTGTCTTCGTAGGCGCAGAGGCCCCCTCGGCGCTCATCGGCCCGGGCACGCGGGTCATCGACGCCGGCGGGCGGGCGCTCGTGCCGGGGCTGATGGACTGCCATATGCACGCGATGTGGGCGGCCAACGGGCTGATGACCGTGGATCTGGAGACATGCAAGACGAAAGAGGACTTCCTTTCGCGCCTGCGGGAGCGGGCGGAGGAGACGCCGAAGGGCAAATGGATCAAGGGCTCCAAATGGAATGAGCTGCTTTGGGACGTCCCGGAGCCCCCGACGGCCGAAGACCTCGACAGCGTCAGCACGGAGCACCCGATCATGTGCAGCCGCTTCTGTTTCCATCGATATGTGGCAAATTCAAAAGCGCTCGAAATGGCTGGGGTCACGAGGGACACGCCGGATCCGCCGGGCGGGGAAATCGGGCGCTACCCCGGCGGCGAGCCCAATGGCCTGATGTTTGAAAACTCCGCGATGGGCCTGATCGACGAGGTCATCCCCCTCCCGACGGAGGAGGAGCTCGTCGCGGCAATCGAGGCTTGGGGGCGCGTCATGAACTCCTACGGCCTGACGAGCTGCATCGACGCCAATATGACCTTCCCGCAGATGCGCGCGTATCTGCAGGCGCTGAAGCAGGGCAAGCTCACGTACCGCGAGAACATGATGTTTTACACGGACAAGGCCTGGGGCGACGTCGCCTACCACCTGAAGCGCATCGAGGAGATGGTCTGCGTGACGGGCTTCGGAAGCGACATGCTGAAGATGAACGGCGTGAAGGTGACGTATGACGGCAACAATTCTGCGGGGACGGGCCTGATGCGCAAGCCTTATGAGCATATGCCGGAGACTTGCGGCTACAGCACGATCACGGCGGAGGAGCTGAAAGAGATATGCCTGCTCTCCACCAAGTACAACTGGCAGGTGGGCATCCACACGACGGGCGACCTCGGCGCGGACCAGGCGATCGACGCGATCGAGGCGGCCTACGAGGCGTACCCCGGCCGGGAGAAGGAGCTGCGGCACTACATCATCCACCTCTGCGTCTACGACGAGGACCAGGTGCCGCGGCTGGCCAAATGGGACATCCCGGTCGCGTCCCAGCCGTCCATCGCGCTGCTCTGCGGCGAGCAGGCGATCTGCGGAGAGGACATCGGCAACCGGTACATGGTCGCGGGGCACCTGCTGCGCGGCGGCGTGCTCGTCGGCGGCAGCACGGACTGCCCGGTCGTGGGGCCGAGCCCCTTTGACGGTTTCTACGGCGCCGTCACCCGCCTCAGCAAGGTGGACGGCAAGGTGTACAACGCCGAGGACCGGATCACTGCGAAGGACGCCCTGATCATGTGGACGAAGGCCTCAGCCTACTTCTCTCACGACGAAGACGTCATGGGCTCCATCGAGGTGGGCAACTACGCGGACTACGTCCTGCTCGACCGCGACGTCGTGGAATGCCCGGCAGAGGATATCCCCGGCACGAAGGTGCTGGCGACGGTATTGAACGGCAAGGTCGTATACGAATCAAAGGGTTGAAGCCCGTAGCTATCATTATTATTGCAAAAAATAGAAAGGAAGGTTCTCAAATGGCAAACGTAAAGGACATCGTAAAGGATTTTTATACGGTCGAAGACGCGATGGCGTTCGATGAGAAGACGGTGAAGGAGCTGCAGCACAAGCACCTCAACAAGGTGCGCAACCAGCTCTCCGACAGCTTCTTCTTCACGAAGGCGGAGGGGAGCAAGTTTTGGGACGAGGCCGGCAACGTGCATCTGGACTTCAACACGGGCGTCGGCGTGACGACGGTCGGGAGCAACAACCCCTTCGTGTGGGAGAAGATCAAGAAAGTCGTGGAGAGCAAGCAGCATATCATCGGCGCGATCATGTACCACAACGTCGCGGCGGCGTTTGCGCACGACATGGGCCTCCTCTCGCCGGGCGGCAAGCTCACGAAGATGGGCACGGCCACGGGCGGCGCGGAAGCGATCGAGGGCTGCATCAAGCTCGTGAAGATCGCGTCAAGGAATAAAAAGGACAAGACCCGCATCCTTGCCTGCGAGAACGCGTTCCACGGCAAGACGACGGGCGCGGTGTCGGTCGGCGGCAAGGAGCAGTGGCGCAAGTTCCAGCACCCGCTCATGGAGTGCGTCGACCATATCCCGTTCGGCGACGCGGAGGCGCTCGAGAAGGCGCTTGCGACCGGGCAGTACAAGGCGTTCTTCGTGGAACCGATCCAGGGCGAGGCCGGTGTCAAGACGCCGCCCAAGGGGTATCTGAAGAAGGTGCGCGAGCTGTGCACGAAGTACGACGCGTACATGGTCGCGGACGAGATCCAGTGCGGCTGCGGGCGCTCGGGCAAGATGTGGGTCTGCCAGCACGAGGACGTGATCCCGGACGTCATCGCGTTCGCGAAGGGCTTCTCGGGCGGCATCGTGCCGACGGGCGGCTACATCACGACGGAGGAGCTGTTCGAGGCGGCGTACGACAGCCCGGAGACGTGCTTCCACCACAGCGCGACCTACCAGGAGAACGCCCTGTGCGCGGCGGCCGGCCTGGCGACGCTGCAGTACATCCTGGAAAACAACCTCATCGAGAACGCGGCGAAGATGGGCGACTATTTCATCGGGCGGCTGAACGACCTGTGGAAGAAGTACCCTGAGATCATCAAGGAAGTGCGCGGCATGGGCCTGATGATCGGGCTGGAGACCTTTGCGCTCCCGGAGAAATGCCAGGGCGAGATGGGCACGTACTACGCGGAGGCGATCAACCACGATTGCGTGATGAAATACCACGTGCAGTTCTCGCACACGTTCAACAACGCCGCCGTGTTCCGCTTCCTGCCGCCGCTCACGGTCACGAAGGACGAGATCGACTACGCGATGGACTCCCTCGAGAAGACCACGGCGGACATCGCGGAGAAGACCGCTTAGCATTTGCATTTGCCTTATCCTACAGGTATCGAAATGGGGCAATGGAGCCGCTCCCGCAAGGGGCGGCTCTTGCCCGGATGGCGTGGGGCGGGGGCGGGGGCAGCAGAAACAGAAAAAGTCGGAAAAATCGGAAAATTGATATATTCCACTGGATTTTTGCCTTCGCACGGTATAAGATAACGAGCATGGAGCTTTAGAGTCTTGAGGATGTAGGATTTATAGCTTTTTATAATAGAATACGAGGTAAATGCTGTGGTGGTTTCAACAGAGGTGTTTACAAAGTTTTTCGCCATTCAGCCGTTTTTGGTTCAATGCGCGGACAAGTACTACAAGAAGACGGTGCTCGATTCTCCCATCGCGCATTTCTATTCGTTCACGGCGAACAGCGACTGCCGCCAGACGTGGGCCGTCCCGGACGGCTGCGTGGACTTCGAGTTCCACTGCAGCCCGGAGCGGCCGGAGGCGTTCATCTGCGGCACGGTCACGACGGGCAAGCCGTTCTTCGTGGAACCGGGCGTGACGTATTTCGGCGTCCGCTACCACCCGGGCGTTTTCCCGCACCGGCTGGGGCTGCTGGGGATCGACCTGACGGACAGGCGGGTGCCCCTCGAGGAGCTGCCGGGCGGGCGGGCGTTGATCGCGGCGGTCACCGAGGCGGGCAGCTTCGAGGAGCGGATCGAGGCCTACATGGGCAGCGGCATCGAGCAGTCCATCGGGTGGACGAAGACGAGCGAGATGCGGCTCCTGAGCACGGTCCTCAAGCTCATCGTGGAGAAATGCGGGGATGTGCGCATCCAGGAGCTCGAGCGGGAGACGGGGTATACGGCAAGGAATATCAATTATTTATTCAATCGGTATATGGGCGTCAGCCCGAAGTCTTATTGCAAATTCATCCGCTTCCAGACCCTGCTCGGCGACATCCACCGGCATTGGGGCAAGCCGTTTTCGGGCTCGATCAGCGTCGCCGGCTACTACGACCACTCGCATATGCTGCGGGATTTCAAGGCGTACACCTCCTGCAACCTGGGGCAGTACACGAAGGCGGTCGACCTCGTGACCTACTCCAACAAAATCGTCGACGTGTCCTGAGCGCCCGGGCGGCGCCAAAATTTATTGGTTGACAATTATTATATTAATAAATATAACAATTGTCGACCGATTTAGATGCGCGGGCAGCTTCGAGGAGCGGATCGAGGCCTACATGGGCAGCGGCATCGAGCCGTCCATCGGATGGACGAAGACGAGCGAGATGCGGCTCCTGAGCGAATGCGTCGTTATTTCGCGCGGAGCTGGGACAGGGTTTCGTTTAGGGGGCGGCTCTCGGTGATGACCCCTGTGTAGGCCGACAGGGGGGAGGTCCGGTAGAGGAAGTCGCGGTCCTGCTTGGACGTGTCCACGAGGAGGTATTTTTTCTTCGCGTTCGAGAGGTAGGCGCGCTTGACGAAGTATTCCTCCTCCGTGGCCTCGGAGGAGCCGTTTTCGAAGGAGAAGCCCATCGCGGAGAGGAAGGCGGCGTCCGCGTTGAAGCGGCTGAGGAACTGCACGGTGCTGTGCCCGAAGAAGGACATGGACCGCTCCTTGAGCCAGCCGCCCGCCATGACGAGGGTGATGCCTTTGCGGCCGGAGAGCAGCCAGGCGATCTTGAGGTTGTTGGTGATGACCTGGAGGTTGCCGAAGGCGGGGAGGCTGCGCGCGAGGGTGAAGACGGTCGAGGAGCTGTCCATGAAGACCGTCATGCCGTCCTTGATGTATTCGCGCGCGACCACGGCGATGATCTGCTTCTGCGTCTCGTTGCGCGTCTCGCGCAGCACCATCGGCGCCTCGGCCGCGATGCTCTCGAGCAGGATCGCGCCGCCGCGCGTGCGCTGGATGAGCTTGGATTTCTCGAGCTCCGCGAGGTCGCGCCGGATGGTCGCGCCGCTCACGAAGAGGCGCTCGCTGAGCTGCTCGACGGTCACGAAGCGGCTCTCGTTGCGCAACAGCTCGAGGATGAGTTCTTTGCGTTCTTTCGTAGCCATAGCGGTAGCATACCATTTTGTTCAATAACGAGCAAGTTTTGCGCAAATGATTGCATTTCTGCGCCGGGGTGCGGTAGGATAGGGCATTATGAAGAGATTCTACGTCATCGTCGCGGTATTTTGGTTTGCGCAGTACATCTACGTGCCGTTCCTCTCCCCCTACCTCGTGCTGCTCGGGATCCCCGCCTCGATTGTCGGGATCGTGGCCGGGTCGTACGGCTTCACGCAGATGGCGCTCCGGATCCCCTTGGCCGTGGGCGGCAGCATCCGGGGCAACCACAAATTTTACATCGGTGCGGGCCTGGTCGCGGTGGCGGCGTCCTGCGTCCTGCCGCTGCTTTCGCAGTCGTGGGTGTTTTTCCTGCTGATGCGCATGCTGGCGGGCATCGCCTCGGCGACGTGGGTGTCGTATTCGGCCTATCTGCTGGAGGCCGGCGGGGAGGGCGCGAGCCGCAGCATGGGCTACCTGATGGCGGCGTACGCGGTCGGCGTCTGCTCGGCGCAGGCCGCCGGTACGGCCTTTTACCGGCAGCTCGGCGAGATGGAGGGGATGCGCGCGATCTTTCTCGCGGCCGTCTTCACCTCGCTCGCAGGGTTTGCCTTGTTGCTGGCGACGCCGTTCCGCAGACGGGCGGAGGGGGAGGCGCGGGCGGCCTTCACGAAGCAGAGCTTCTTCGAGGTCCTGAAAAACTGGCACCTGTGGCGGTGCTCGATGCTCGCCAGCATCCTGATGTGGATCCTCTTCTCGACCAACTACAGCTTCACGGGCGTCTACGCGCAGGAGCGCCTCGGCGCCGGCGCACTGCCGCTCGGGCTCATCACGATCATTTGCCAACTGGCGGCCTTCGGCACCTCGTTCGCCATCGGGCGCGCCAAGGGGGCGCTGCCGGAAAAACGGCTGCTCCTGGCGGGCTTCGCGCTGTTCGCGCTGTACTGCGCGCTGCAGCCATACAGCGCCTTGGCGCCGCTCCTGCTCCTGCAGATCGTCTGCGGCGTCGCCTACAGCCTGCTGAACGTCCTGCTGCTTGCGAGCGCGGGCCGCGAGCTGTCGAAGGACCAGCAGCTGCTCGCGATGGGGGTGTTCCAGAGCCTGTACAGCATCGGCATGACGGCGGGCCCGGCGGTGACGGGCGCGGTGCTGGAGCGGTCCGGCGGGCATTTCCCCCTCGTGTTCCTCGTGCTCGCCGCCATCGCATTGGGCGGGTTCGCCTGGACCGCGAAATCCCGGGGTCTTGCGCAATAATGATCAAGATTTGCGCGGACGCGCCGAGTTTTGTTCGCTGTGCGCAATCTTTGCGCCAATGGCTTGCATCCCGGCGCAATCCAGCTTAGGATAAGGGGGCAAAGCGAGGTAGAATAATATGGATTCGTGGACAAAAGAAATCAGCAAATGCATTGACGGCGAGCGCATTTTTTCCCAGTCCGGCAGGGACGCCGTGATCGCGGACAAGATCTTCATCGTGACGGGCGCGGCGCAGGGCTTCGGCTACGGCATCGCGCAGGCCTTCGCCGCGATGGGCGCGCGCGTGGCGCTCGCGGACATGAACGAGCGCGGCGCGAAGGACGCGGCCAAGGTGCTTGCTTCCGAATACCAGTCGGACTGCATCGGGCTTGCGGCGAACGTGGCGGACGAGGGCCAGGTGGCGCAGATGGTCGCGGACACGGTCCGGCATTTCGGCGGGCTGGACGTGATGGTCAGCTGCGCCGGCATCCTGAAGGCGGGCAGCCTCGAGGACCTGACGGCGGAGGACTTCTCCCGGGTGAACGCGGTGAACTACACCGGGTTTTTTTTGTGCGCCAAATACGCGAGCGCGGTCATGAAGCTGCAACGCGGGTTGGACCCGGCGCGCATGCATGATATTATAGAAATCAATTCAAAGAGCGGACTGGAGGGCAGCAAGGCAAATTTTGCGTACGCGGGCAGCAAATTCGGCGGCATCGGGCTGACGCAGAGTTTTGCGCTCGAGCTGGCGCCGTTCGGGATCAAGGTCAACGCGATCTGCCCGGGCAATTTGCTCGACGGGCCGCTTTGGAGCGACCCGGAGAAGGGGCTGTTCCGGCAGTACCTCGAGGCGGGCAAGGTGCCGGGCGCGAAGACGGTCGAAGACGTGCGCGCCTACTACGAATCGAAGGTGCCGCTCGGGCGTGGATGCCGCGTGGACGATGTGGTCCGCGCGGTGAAGTATGTGATTGAGCAGCCGTATGAAACCGGCCAGGCCGTGCCCGTGACGGGCGGGCAGGTCATGCTCAGGTGATGTAGGAGGTCAAGATGGCGCAGGAAGTATTGATGCCGAAGGAAGGGATCACGGTCGAGGAGTGCTTGATCGGCAAATGGCTGAAGGATGTCGGGGACCAGGTGGCGCTGGATGATGTGCTGTTTGAGTATGAGACGGACACGGCGGCGTTCGAATGCCGCTCGACGGCGGCGGGGGTGCTTTTGCACCGGTTCTACGGGAACGGCGACGAGGTGCCGGTGCTGACGCCGGTGGCGGTCGTCGGCGACGCCGGGGAGGACATCTCTGGATTTTTGAATAAAGGGGAGGCGGCGGCTCCGGCGGAGGCGGCCCCGGCGGCACAGCCGGCTGCCCCCGAGGCGCCGCAGCCGGCCCCTGTGGCCCCGCCGGCGCCGGTGGCGCAGCCTGCCCCTGTGGCACAGCCGGAGCCCCCGGCTTTCGAGGGCGCGGGCCCGGACAAGGCCGCAGGCGCGCCCGGGCGCGTGAGCCCGAAGGCGCGCGTCGTGGCGGTCGCGCAAGGCGTGGATCTGCAAGGTTTGCCCGGGAGCGGGCCGAAAGGGCGCGTTTTGTCCCGGGACGTGGTGAAGGCGGCGGCGGCCGTGCTGGACAGGCCCCTGGGGGATATGCTGCCGGCGCCTGCGGCGGCGGAGCCCGCAGCGGCGGCGCCGGCCGTGCCGGAGGCCCCGGCCGCGCAGGCCATCCCCGGGATCCCGGTGGCGGCGGCCCCGGCGGCGCAGGCCGCCCCCAAGGCGCAGGCGGCGCCGTTCGCGCCGGCCGTGCCAGAGGCCCCGGCCCCGGCACCAGCCCCGGCGGCTCCGGCCCCGGAGGCACCAGCCCCGGAGGCACCGGCTGCCCCAGCGGCGAAAGCCGCCTCTGCGGCCCCTGTGGCGCCAGCCCCCCCGGCTGCCCCGGCGCCGGCCCCCGTGCCCATCCCGGCCCAGGCCCCGGCTTCGCGGCCTGCAAAGGAGGCCGCCCCCGCGCCCTACACAGACGAGCCCCTCACGAAGATCCGCAGCGTGATCGCGGCTTCGATGATGGCGTCCTTGCAGGGGAGCGCGCAGCTCACGAACCACCATTCGTTCGACGCCACGAACGTGCTGGCGATGCGCCAGGCGTTCAAGGCCTCGGACCCCGCGCTCGGCATGACGGGCGTCTCCGTCGGCGACATCATCCTGTTCGTCGTGTCGCGCACGCTGGCCGAGCACCCGGAGGTCAACATGCTCTTCCTCGAGGGCAAGACGCTGCGGAAGTACGGCGCGGTCAACCTCGGCGTCGCGGTCGACACGCCGCGCGGCTTGATGGTCCCGACGGTCTTCGGCGCCGAGCAGAAGTCGATCATGGAGATCTCCGCCGAGGTCAAGGAGCTGGCCGCGCGGTGCCGCGCGGGCAACATCAGCCCCGACAAACTGACCGGCGGGACGTTCACGGTATCCAACCTCGGCGCGACGGGGGTGGAGGTGTTCACGCCGATCCTGAACCCGCCGCAGGTGGGCATCCTCGGCGTCTGCGGCACGGTGCCGCGCGTGCGGCAGGGCAAGGCGGGTCCGGAGGTCTACTCCTCGATCGGCCTGTCGCTCACCTACGACCACCGCGTGGTGGACGGCGCGCCTGCGTCCCGCTTCATGCAGGAGCTCTGCGCGCGACTGGATGGGTTTACCTGGGAGCAGCTATTCAAAGACATGGTAACTTTGGGAGGACAATGAAGAATGGAAACACGGGACTTGATCATTTTGGGCGGCGGCCCCGCCGGCTACTACGCCGCGGAGCGCGCCGCGGAGGCCGGGCTCAGCACGCTCGTTTTCGAGGCGCGCAGCCTGGGCGGCGTCTGCCTGAACGAGGGCTGCATCCCGACGAAGTCGCTTTTGTACTCCGCGAAGACCGCGGACGCGGCGCGGCACGGCGAGGCCTACGGCGTGACGGCGTCTGATGTGCGCATCGACCACGCGAAGGTCGTGGAGCGGAAGGCGCAGGTCGTCAGCTTCCTCGTGAACGGCGTCGGCTCCTCGCTCAAATCCCGGGGGGTCACGGTCGTGCGCGAGCGCGCGCGGATCGCGGGCAAGGCGGAGGGCGGCTTCGTGGTCGAGGCCGGCGGCGAGGCCTACCAGGCGGCGAAGCTTTTGGTCGCGACCGGGTCCGAGGTGGTCGTCCCACCGATCGAGGGGCTGAAGGAGGGGCTGGAGTCCGGGTTCGTGCTAACGAGCCGCGAGATCCTCGACCTCCAGGAGATCCCGGCAAGGCTCGTGATCGTCGGCGGCGGCGTCATCGGGCTGGAGATGGCGAATTATTTCATTATTGCGGGCAGCGAGGTGACGGTCGTGGAGATGCTCGACGAGGTCGGGGGCGCCATCGACGCGGACATCGCGAAAATCCTGCGCGGCAACCTCGCGAAGCGCGGCATCGCGTTCAAGCTCGGCACGCGCGCGTCGGCGGTCACGCCGGGCGGCATCGTGGTGGAGGGCGCGGGCGGCCGGGAGGAGATCCCCGCCGACAAGGTGCTCCTCTCCATCGGGCGCAAGGCCTCGGTGCAGGGGGTCGGCCTCGAGGAGATCGGCGTGGCCATCGAGCGGGGCGCCGTGCTCACGGACGCGCGGATGCGCACGAACGTGCCGGGCGTCTGGGCGGCTGGCGACGTGAACGGGAAGGTCATGCTCGCGCATACGGCCTACCGGGAGGCGGCGGTGGCCGTGAACGACATGACGGGCGTCAAGGACCAGATGCGCTACGACGCGATCCCGCAGATCATATACAGCACGCCGGAGGCGGCGTGCGTCGGCGAAACGGAGCAGGGCGCGGCGGAAAAGGGCCTCGAGTTTCAGGTCGCCAAGCTGCCGATGCAGTATTCCGGGCGTTACGTGGCTGAGAACGCGTCGGGCGACGGCATCGCGAAGATCCTCGTCGAGAAGGGCACCGGGCGGCTGCTCGGGGCGCACCTGATCGGCACCTACGCATCGGAGATCATCCTCTCGGCGGCGTTCATGGTCGGCAGCACGTGGCCGAAGGAGTCGCTGAAGAAGATCGTATATCCGCACCCGACGGTGGGCGAAATCCTGCGGGACGCCCTGTATTCAGTATAGGAGGAGAATCATGACGAAAGCTTTGTTTGTAGACCCGAAGGAACTCAGCCAGAAGACGGAGATCGTGTTCCACAACATCCCCGTCAACGAGTATGACCGGACGCTGGCGCAGGAGCGCGACCAATTCCCGGACGAGGACCTCGTGCGCATCTACCGCGACATGACGGTGCTGCGCGCCTTCGAGGACATGCTCAACAAGATCAAGACGCAGAGCAATTACAACGGCGTCGAGACGACGTACCCGGGCCCCGCGCACCTGTCGCTCGGGCAGGAGAGCGCGGCCGTCGGCGAGGCCTACCTCCTGACGATCGACGACATCATCTTCGGCAGCCACCGCAGCCACAGCGAGATCCTCGCGAAGTCGCTGTCGGCGATCCACAAGCTGTCCGACGAAGCGCTGATGGGCATCATGGAGACCTTCCAGGGCGGCCGCATCATCCGCACGCTCGAGAAGATCTACCAGGCGAAGGACGTGAAGGATCTCGCCATCCACTTCATCCTCTACGGCGCGCTGTGCGAGCTCTTCGCCCGCGAAAACGGCTTCCACCGCGGCATGGGCGGCTCGATGCACGCCTTCTTCCTGCCGTTCGGCGTCTACCCCAACAACGCGATCGTCGGCGGCAGCGCGGCCATCGCCACGGGCGCGGCGCTGTTCAAGCGCATCAACGAGAAGCCGGGCTTTGTTATTTGCAATATCGGGGACGGATCCCTGGGCTGCGGGCCCGTTCTGGAATCGCTCAATTTCGCGGCGATGGACCAGCTGCGCTCGCTCTGGGAAGACCGCAAAGGCGGCGGCCTGCCGATCGTCTTCAATATTTTCAATAACAGCTATGGCATGGGCGGGCAGACGCGCGGCGAGACGATGGCGTACGACATGCTTGCCCGCGTCGGGGCCGGGGTGGAGCCGCGGCAGATGCACGCGGAGCGTGTCTGGGGGCACAACCCGCTGGCGGTCATCGACGCGTACCGGCGCAAGATGGACGTGATCGCGGCGGGCGGCGGGCCGATCCTGCTGGACGTGCTCACCTACCGGCTGTCCGGGCACTCGACGTCCGACCAGAACGCGTACCGCTCCAAGGAGGAGCTGGAGGCGTGGGCGGCGGTCGACCCGCTGACGGTCTTCCCGCAGCAGCTCGCGGAGGCGGGCGTGGCGTCGGCACAGGACCTGGAGGCGATCAATGCCGAGACGGTCGAGCGCATGACGAAGATCTGCGGCTGGGCCTCGGACCAGGGGATCTCGCCGTACGCGGACTTCAAGAAGGACTTCCACATCATCGAGCGGACGATGTTCTCCAACCAGAGCATGCCGCGCATGGAGGACCGGCCGCCGAAATTCCTCAAGAACCCCGACGAGTGCAGCCGCGTGCAGCAGGTCCGCGAGAAGAGCCGCACCGCGTTCGACGCGGAGGGCAAGGCGGTCAGCAAGCTGAAGATGATCAACATCCGCGACGCGCTGTTCGAGCCGATCATGGACAAATTCAAGGAGGACCCGACGACCATCGCCTACGGCGAGGACGTGCGCGACTGGGGCGGCGCGTTCGCCGTCTACCGCGGCATGGCGGAGGTGCTGCCGTACATGCGGCTGTTCAACTCGCCGATCTCCGAAGCCGCCATCGTCGGCACGGCGGTCGGCTACGGCCTCATGGGCGGCCGCTGCATCCCCGAGCTGATGTACTGCGACTTCATCGGCCGCGCGGGCGACGAGGTGTTCAACCAGCTGTCGAAATGGCAGGCGATGAGCGCGGGCATTCTGAAGATGCCGGTCGTGCTGCGCGTGTCCGTCGGCGCCAAGTACGGGGCGCAGCACAGCCAGGACTGGACGGCGCTCTGCGCGCACATCCCGGGGCTCAAGGTCGTCTTCCCGGCGACGCCGTGGGAGGCGAAGGGCCTCATGACGACGGCCCTGAACGGCACGGACCCCGTCGTGTTCTTCGAGAGCCAGCGCATCTACGACGTGGGCGAGCTGTTCCGCGAGGGCGGCGTGCCCGCCGAGCCGTACGAGATCCGCATCGGCGACACCAACACCGTGCGCCGGGGGGGCGACGTCACGATCCTCACGATCGGCGCGACGCTCTACCGCGCGGTCGAGGCGGCGCAGGCCCTCTCCACCCAATACGGCGTCGAGGCGGAGGTCATCAACCTCCACAGCCTCGTGCCGCTCGACTACACGGCCATCCTCGAGTCCGTGAAGAAGACGGGCTTCGTCGTGCTCGCGGGCGACGCGTGCGCGCGCGGCTCGTTCATGAACGACGTGGCGCGCAACATCACGGAGCTTTGCTTCGACGACCTCGACGCGCCGCCGGTCGTCGTCGGGGCGCAGAACTGGATCACGCCGCCGTTCGAGTACGACGAGTTCTTCTTCCCGCAGGCGAGCTGGATCCTCGACGCGATCCACGAGCGGCTCTTCCCGCTCGCGGGCTACACGCCGGCCACGGGCGTCTTCACGGACGTCGACCAGCTGCGGCGCGCGAAGGAAGGGGTCTGACCCGGCCATGGACGGCGGGATCTGCCTGGCAGGGAACCTGATCGTCGACCGCTTGAAGTTCATCGAGCGGTGGCCCTGCGAGACGGAGCTGACGACGATCCTGCGGCAGGAGAACGCGCTCGGCGGGCTCGCCTGCACGTGCGCGATCGACATCGCGAAGCTCGACCCCGCGCTGCCAGTCTCTGTGGTCGGGATCGTCGGCGAGGACGACCTTGGCGACGCCGTGCTCGCGGGCTTCGCGCAGCACCCCGGGATCGACGCCTCCCTCGTCAAGCGCTGCGGTGAGACCTCCTACACGGACGTCATGACCGCGCCGGACGGGCGGCGCACCTTCTTCGTCTTCCGCGGCGCGAACGCGCGCCTGTCGCCGGACGACTTCGACTTCTCTGTGCTGCGCGCGGGCATCCTGCACATCGGGTACATCCTGCTGCTGGACGCGCTGGACGGGCCCGACCCGGGCGGCGAATACGAGACGGCGATGTGCCGCGTCCTCGACGGCGCCAGGAAGGCCGGCATCCTGACCTCGGTGGACGTGGTCACGGAGGCGGGCGACCGCTTCCAGAAGCTCGTGCGCCCGGCGCTGGCCTACACGGACGTGCTCTCGATCAACGAGACCGAGGCGGCGGCCGTGACGGGCGTCCCGCTGCGCGACGGCGGGCGGCTGCTGGAGGGGAACCTCGAGCCGTGCGCCCGGGAGCTGGCCGCGTGCGGCGTGGCGAAATGGGCCTGCATCCACATGCCGGAACTGTCCTGCGGCCTCGACGTGGCCGCCGGCGCCTTCTACCGGCGCTCGTCGGTGCAGTTGCCCGAGGGCTACGTAAGGTCCTCCGTCGGCGCGGGCGACGCCTTCGCGGCGGGGCTGCTGCTCGGCCTCTACCGGGGCGAGCCCTTGCCGGAGGCGCTGCGCTACGGCAACGCGGCGGCGGCGGTCAGCCTCTCGTCCGCGGGCGCGAGCGTGGCGCTGAAGCCACTCGGTGACGTGCTCGACGAGATGGCGCCCTATGGGGGCAACGCGCTGCTATGAAGAAGGCCGTCGTCTTCGGTGCGGGCGGCATCGGGCGCGGCTTCGTCGGCGCGGCGTTCGCCGCCTCGGGCTACGAGACCGTGTTCGTGGACGTCGACGCGCCCCTCGTGGACGCGCTGAACGCGCGCGGCTCCTACCCCGTGCGGGTCGTTTCCAGCGAGTGCTCCTTGGATGAAATCATCACGGGTGTGCGCGCCGTGGACGCTTCGGACGGGGCCGCTGCCTCGCGGGAGGTCGCGGGGGCGGATGCCGTGGCGACGGCCGTGGGCGTCCGCGCGCTGCCCCACATCGCCGGCGTGATCGCGGATGGCCTGCTGCGGCGGGAGGCGGGCCCGATCGACGTCATCGTCTGCGAGAACAAGATCGACGCGGCGGAGGGCCTGCGGCGCATGGTGCGGGCAAGCCTTGCCGAGCGGGGCGCGGACGCGGACGGCGTCCTCGCTTCCGCCGGGTTCGTCGAGACCTCCATCGGCCGGATGGTGCCGGTGCAGACGGAGGCGATGAAGGACGGCGACCCGCTGCGCGTCTGCGTCGAGCCCTACGACGTGCTCCTCGTCGACCGGGACGGGTTCAAGGGGGAGATCCCGCAAATACGCGGGCTGTCCCCGCAAGGCGATTTTATTTATTATCACAAACGCAAACTCTTTGTGCACAACCTCGGCCATGCGGCTTGCGCCTACCTCGGGCTGCTCGCCGGCCACCGGACGATCGCGGGGGCCGTGGGCGACGCGGCGATCCGGGACGCAGCGGCAGGGGCGATGCGGGAAAGCGCCCGCGCGCTGTCGGACGAGTACGGCGGCGTGGTGGCGGGGACGGCGTCGCGCGACGAGGGCTACGGGGACATGGCGGACGCCTCGCCCGCGGCGCTCGAGGCGCATATCCAGGACCTGCTTGCGCGCTTCGCGAACCGGGCGCTCGGCGACACATGCGCCAGGGTCGCGGCCGACCCCGCGCGGAAGCTCGCGCCGGGAGACCGCCTCGTGGGCGCGGCGGACTACTGCGCCTCGCGGGGCCTTCCGCACAGCCACATCGCGGTGGCCACGGGCGCCGCTTACGCCGAATTGCTGCGCTTGCGCACAGAAGAAGAGTCAGCCAGAAAGGAATGATGACCATGAAAACAACTGCCCTCCGCCTTTACGGCGAAAACGACCTGCGGCTCGAGACGTTCGAGCTCCCGCCGATGGGTGACGACGAGATCCTCGTGAAGCTCGTCTGCGACAGCCTGTGCATGAGCTCCTACAAGGCGGCCGCGCAGGGCGCGAAGCACAAACGCGTGCCCGCGGACGTCGCGGAGCACCCGACCGTGGTCGGCCACGAGTTTTGCGGCGAGGTCGTGGAGGTCGGCGCGAAATGGCAGGGGCGGTTCGCGCCCGGCGACCGCTTCGTGATCCAGCCGGCGCAGAAGGGCACTTACGACGCCGTCGGCTACAGCTATGGGGCGATGGGCGGCGACATGACCTACGGCATCATCCCGGCCGCCTACATAGAGGCGGGCAACGTGCTGCCGTATCGCGGAGACGCTTTCTTCCACGGCGCGCTCGTGGAGCCCCTGTCCTGCGTGACGGGCGCGGCGCACGCCAACTACCACACGCGGCAGGGCGACTACAACCACCTCATGGACATCAAGGAGGGCGGCAAGGCGGCCGCGCTCGCGGCGGTGGGCCCGATGGGGCTCGCGATGCTCGACTACCTGATCCACCGGGATCGGAAGCCCTCCCTCCTCGTCGTCACGGACATCGACGAGGCGCGGCTCGCGCGCGCCGAGGAGATCCTCCCCCCCGCCGAGGCGAAGGCGCAGGGCGTCGAGCTCGTCTACGTCAACACGGGCGCGCTCGAGGACCCCGCCGCGAAGCTGCGGGAGCTCTCTGGCGGCGACGGCTACGACGACGTCTTCGTCTTCGCCCCCGTGCCCGCCGTGATCGGGCAGGGCGACGCCATCCTCGCCTACGACGGCTGCCTCAATTTCTTTGCGGGCCCGTCCGACACGGCGTTCTCGGCGCCGTTCAATTTCTACGACGTGCACTACAACGCGACGCATATCGCGGGCACGAGCGGCGGCAACACGGACGACATGGTCGAGTCGCTCGACCTCGCGACGCAGGGGCGCATCGACCCGTCCATCCTCGTCACGCACATCGGCGGCCTCGACAGCGCGGCCGAGGCGACGCTGAACCTGCCCCACATCCCGGGCGGCAAGAAGCTCATCTACAACCACATCTCGATGCCCCTGACGGCGATCGCGGACTTCGCCGAGCTCGGGAAGGGCGACCCGCTCTTCGCGGCGCTCGCGGAGATCACGGCCAAGACGGGCGGCCTGTGGAGCGCGGAGGCAGAGAAATACCTGCTGGAGCACGCGAAGCCGCTGGAACAAGGATCGTAGGGGCGGACAGTTGTCATTCCTGGCCACGACATTTTCGGTGCGCGTGTGGACAAATTTCGCTTATTTCTGTGCCCGTCACTCTCCAAATGGGCCGAAATCGTCCAGTGTGTTATAGGCACTTTCGCAGGTTGCCATGCGCGGGGATGCGAGGCGACGAAATCCACTGAAATAAGCGAAATTTGTCCAAGCGCCTTCCCCGCAATAATTGTGGGGGTGCCATACTTGGCGCAACGCGGAGGTCGGATGGGTGCGGGAGGTCGATGCCACATTTAGGCCCTGGCGCCGCCCGGAAACGCCGCGTGTAGGACTTGTTGCAAGAACCCCCCTCGTTTCCCCCAAAAAGAAGGGCACTGCGTGCAACAACTCCCACATCCGACGCAGTTTCCAGACATTCCGCTCCTGGGGGAATGCGGAAACACCCGCCGATATGAGCCGATATGAAATGGGGGTCAGTCACCGCCTTTCGAAGAAAGCATGGACTGCAAGCGGCTTTGCGCCTCCTGCACGAGAGCCAAACCTTGCGGATAGTTTATCCTGCGGCAAATCTCTTCCGCTTCGGCAAGATGACGATCCGCGCCTTCGAGGTTTCTATTCCGAATGTCTAGCTCCCCGAGCGAATGCAGCGTGTTCGCCAGCCCGAGGTTTTCGCCTATGTCGCGGTATATTTTCTCCGCGTCGGCGTAGTGGCGGGCGGCGCCGTCGAGGTCGTTTCTCCGCTTGGCCAGGTCCCCTAGCTCTACCAGCGTATTCGCCAGCCCGAGGTTTGCGCCTATGTCGCGGAAGATCTTCTCCGCGTCGGCGTAGCGGCGGGCGGCGCCGTCGAGGTCGTCTCTCCGCATGGCCAAGTTCCCGAGTGCTCGTAGCGTGTCCGCCAGCCCGAGGTTTTCGCCTATGTCGCGGTATATCTTCTCCGCGTCGGCGTAGCGGCGGGCGGCGCCGTCGAGGTCGGCTCTCCGCATGCCCAGGTCCCCGTGCGCTTTCAGCGTGTTCGCCAGCCCGAGGTTTTCGCCTATGTCGCGGTATATTTTCTCCGCGTCGGCGTAGTGGCGGGCGGCGCCGTCGAGGTCGGCTCTCCGCATGGCCAGGTCCCCGAGCTCTACCAGCGTGTTCGCCAGCCCGAGGTTTGCGCCTATGTCGCGGTATATCTTCTCCGCGTCGGCGTAGAGGCGGGCGGCGCCGTCGAGGTCGGCTCTCCTCATGCCCAGGTCCCCTAGCTCTAACAGCGTATTCGCCAGCCCGAGGTTTGCGCCTATGTCGCGGAAGATCTTCTCCGCGTCGGCGTAGCGGCGGGCGGCGCCCGATCGGACGAGCGTCGTGTAGGGCAAGAGGGGTCGTCGCCGTGTCGTGAACGGGGGCCGGCG
>JAISTX010000060.1 GCA_031272365.1 Eubacteriales Family XIII. Incertae Sedis bacterium | reverse complement strand
GCGATGTTCTGGCAGTGTATCGCGTCGAGCGTGACGGAGATCGTGAGCATGTAGTTTTTCGAGAAGACGTTCTCGCGCGCTGCGGGCGCGGTGCGGATGCTGACGCCAAGCGCGCCGGCGGCGCCCGCGAGGCGGTCTGGCTGGACGGGCGCGCCATCCAGGGTGTAGGTGACGTCCACCGCCCACGGCAGCTGCGCGCCTACCAGGTCCGCCTGGTAATAGAACGCTTCCGCGTCCGAGTCCACGGCGATGCCGCTGGGGGCGCCCTCGATCTCCGTCATGTCCGTCAGGTTGACGACGTTTTCGAAGTCGCCGTAGTCGTAGAGCTTCACGCCGCCCGGGTGGAGCAGCGTGACGGCGTAGATCTTCTCAGCCCCGCCGGTCGCCGAAAGGTTTGCGTAGACCACTTCCTCGCGGGTCTTCGCGGCCTCTGCGGGCGCCGGCGCAGAGGCCGCGCCGCCGGGCGCGGCCGCAGCGGCTTCCGGGCGCAGGCCTTGGGCTCCCTGCGGGTTTGCAGAGGCGTTGCCCGTCAGGGCGAAGCTCGCCGTCATGAGGCCGGCAAGCAGGAATATTATTGCAATACGGGTGGTCTTTCGTTTCATGTGGTTTCTCCTTTATAAAATCCCGCGTTGCGCGTGGTGGCGCGCACGAAGGGGTCGAGCCAGATCAAGAGCGTCGGCAGGAAGAGGGCGACGGAGGCGAGCGAGAGCAGGCCGCCGCGGCCGACGAGGAAGCCGAGGGCCTGGACGATGCTGTTGGACGAGGTGCCCCAGAGCGTGAAGCCGGCGAGCGAGAGGATGCCCGCGCTGATGAGCACGGAGCGGAACGCGCCGCCGAGCGCCGCGCGCGCCGCCTCCTTCCGGGGCATGAGGCGGCGGCTCGACATGTAGTGGTCGGTCGCGAGGATGGCGTAGTCGACGGTCGCGCCGAGCTGGACGGCGCTGATGATTAGGTAGCCGATGTAGCTGAGCGTCGAGCCCATGAAATAGGCGAGCGACATGTTGATCCAGATGGCGGACTCGATCGCGAGCAGCAGGATGATGGGCAGCGCGATCGAGCGGAAGGTGAAGATGAGCACGATGCCGATCGCGAGGATCGAGAGCAGGGTGACGAGGCGGTTGTCGCCCGTCACGACGTTCTTCATGTCGTAGAGCGTGAGGCTCTCGCCGGTCGCGTAGTAGGCGTCCCCGTAGAAGCCCTGCACCGTGTCGCGCAGGCTCTGCACGTAGGCGAAGGCGACGGCGCCCTCGTCGGGCGTGTCCGCGTAGGCGACGATGCGCGCGTATTTTTCGGAGTAAAATTGCTCCTCCACCTTCCCCCCGGCGAAATCGGCCGGGATGCCCGTGCCGACGGTTTTGGCGTAGGAGATCACCGAGTCGGTCCCGGGCAGGTCCAGCAGGGCGTCGGAGAGCGCGAGCTCCTTCGCGGGCTCCCCGCGCGGCACGAGGATCGCGACGGGCACGGACTTGCCGAACGCCTCCTCGATCTTCGCGCTGTCGGCGGCGAGGCGCGTGCCGTCGGCCATGGCGCCCATGCCGTATATGAAGTCCGTGTGCGACTGCGCGAGGAAGGCCGGCGCGCAGGCGAGGCAGACGAGGACAGCCACCGGGCCGCCGATTTTGAGCAGCGGCTTGCCGACGCCGGAAAACGCCGGCATGAGCCTGCGGTGCTTCGTCTTGTCGATGAGCTTGTAAAAGCAGAGCGTGACGGCGGGCAGGAGCACGGAGGCGCACAGCAGCGACAGCGCGACGCCTTTCATGAGGCTCAGGCCCATGTCCGAGCCGACGCGGAACTCCATGAAGCACAGCGCGCCGAAGCCGAACATCGTCGTGAGCGCGCTCGCGAAGATGACGGGGAAGGAGCGCTTCACGGCGCGGCGCATGGCTTCTGCCACGTCGTCCGTCTCCTCCCGGTACGTCTGGAAGCTGTGCAGCAGGAAGATCGCGTAGTCGAGCGAGACCGCCAGCTGCAGGATCGGGCTGACCGAGTTCGTGATGAAGGACACCTCGCCGGAGAAGGCGTTCGTGCCCATGTTCAGCACGATGGCGACGCCGATGGCGAGCAGGAACAGGATCGGCTCCGCCCAGGCACCCGTCGCGAGCAGGAGGATGACGAGGATGAGGGGCACGAGGATGAGCGAGGCGTTCATCACCTCGCCGCTGCTCGCGGTCTGCGCCGTGTAGGCGGTGGCCGACTGGCCCGTCACCGCGCCCTCGTCCCCGATGATCTCGAAGATGCGCTCGAAGGCCGGGATCTCCTCGCCTTTCTGCACGGTCAGCGAAAACAGGGCGTTGCCGTCCTTGTAGTACGACTCGACGAGGTCCGGGTCCTCCGCTTCGAGCGGCACCGCCACATTGACGGCGTCGTCGAGCCACGTCACGCCGGAGACGTGCGGCACCGCCTCCAGCTCCGCCTTCACGGCGAGCGCCCCGGGGATCGTCACGCCCGGCACCATGACGCGCGTGTTCGGGACGGACGAGGTGAACTCCTCGTCCATGACGCGGATCGCCTGCGTGGACGGCGCGTGCTCGGGCAGGTAGTCCGCCACGTTGTAGTTGACGGCGACGCGCGTGGACAGAATCGCGCAAACGGCCGCACTTGCGAAGAAGACGGCCGTGACGAGTTTCTTGTGTTTCAAAATACTACTAAGCGTCATTGGCAATAATATACACTATGTTGTTTATCTTTCTCTTGTATTGTATAATAACACCATGTTCGGAATCAACCGTCAATCGCGCCGCTCCTGTCGGCTTCGCGACAAACGGCGGCGAAATGTCGATTATTTGGCAAGTTTATGGGGGTCTGTGGCATGGAAGGAAAGAAATTGGACCGCCGCGTGCGGTATACGAAGATGGTCATACGGGACGCGTTCATCGGGCTGCTCGCCGAGCGGGCGGTCGCGAAGATCACGGTGAAGGAGATCTGCCTACGGGCGGACGTCAACCGCGCGACGTTCTACGCGCACTACCGGGACCCGTTCGACCTGCTGCACCAGATCGAGGACGGCTTCGTCGAGGACATCAGCAGGTACCTGGCGGACACGGACTTCACGGGCGTCGAGGAGGAGGCGTCGCTCGCGGCGGCGACGCGCATCTGCGAGTACGTCAAGCAAAACGCGCCGCTATGCATAGTGCTCTTCGGGCAGAACGGCGACGCGCGCTTCCTGGACAAGGCGAAGGAGATCATCCGCCTGCATTCTCTGAAGGACTGGTTCGCCGGTACGCGCGCGACGAAGCGGGAGGCGGAGTACATCCTGCATTTCGTGATCGGCGGCGCGGTCGAGGTCATCCAGCGGTGGGTGGCCGGGGGGCTGCGCGAAAGCCCCGCGGAGGTCGCGGGGCTCGTGCTCAAGGTGGCCGTGAGCGGGTCCGCGGCCTATCGGTAGGCGACGCGGCCGGCCGGCGCAATATTATTCACTTCACGAGCAGCGTCGAGAGGATGTACAGCGCGTAGATGTGCGCAGGGTAGAAGATGTAGAAAAAGTTCTTGCTCGCGAGCGGGCTCCCCTCGCCGCCGCGCCTGCCGTCGTACAGCGCCATCGGGACGGCTGCGAAGAGCATGAAGGCCTGCACGTGGTCGCCTGTGGCGTACGCGAAGACGGCGATGGCCGCGAGGGCGATGAACTGCAGCGGCCGTTTCTCCCGGAAGAGGTAGAAGAGGGCGCCGAGCGCGACCCAGGTGAAATTGCCTTCGACGGTCGCCATGTTCGGGAGGTAGATCAGCACGCGCGCCAGGGTGGGCGTCATGACGGTGAGGCTCATCAGCGACAGCGCGAGGAAGCTCCACAGCACGGGCAGGGTGAGCAGGGCGATGCCGGCGAGGACGCGCCCCGGGCTGCCCTTGCGGGCCCCGGACCGGATCAGGTCGATGAAGGCCATGTAGAGCGTGGCGAAGAACAGTGTGCCGAAGATGCTGTTGATGAGGACGACCTGCTCGTTGGGCAGGACGGTCTGCAGCAGCTGGGACAGGGCGTTCATCACCTCGAAGGCGATGAGAAGCCCGAGCACGTAGCGCCGCTTGCTGCGCGTGTAGTGGAAGCCCTCCGCGCTCATGAAGAGGAAGAGCGGGGCGACGGGCCGGCCGAGCCACGTGAACCACACGGGCGCGCCCGCCATGTAGAACATCTGGTGGATGTGGTCGAAGACCATGAGCACGACGCCAAGCATCTTGACGCCGAAGCCCGAGAGACAGTTTTTCTGATTCATGATCGGCATAGCAATGCACCTCCAGTGAAAGTATAAAGTTTCAAGTAACATGAAAGTATAACAGAAATTTTGCGTTTGGATGAATTTCTGCGGTCGGGGCGAAAGCTTTTGACAACGCGCGCGGCGTGCGGTATCATATTATGCGTTGCGCGCCTGTAGCTCAGCTGGATCAGAGTACTTGGCTACGAACCAAGGGGTCGGGAGTTCGAATCTCTCCAGGCGTACCATTACGGCCTCATACGAACTCGCTTTCACCGCCTATTCCGGCGGGTTCGCGATCACGGTAGAGGTAAAAAGAGAGTAGCTCGCGAGGGCTACTTTTTTCTATCCGGCGATATAGTGTAAACGCTTGGGTTTTGTTTTGCCGTGTTTGCCGAGAGGCTTCAGGCGCAGGGTGTTCGTTTCCCCGGGTTCAACTATACGGAATCGCTGCCCTGATTCGTCAACGATGGTTTCGCCAAGCGACATTTCAGGCGGATTGATGACGGTAGTTTTATATCCAGAGTCAGGGCATTTCACCCAACTGTCAGGCGACCAGTTGAAGTATACGGCGTGCTCAAATCGCTCTTGTACTTCTCGAAGTCGCTCCCGACAAGCATCCGTGGTCAATGTCGAATCAAGAAAATCGATCATTGAAGAACAGACGCTTTGCGCTGTTAGGTTTTCAATGTATAGGGGATAATGAGTATAGTGCTCCTCCCCGTCAAGGTAGAGGCTCATGCTCACACCAAGTAGCCCGTTATAGTTTTTCATAGGGCAAAACGTTATCAGTTCCGATGGCTTCACGCAGGAAAACAAAACCCTGAAATCGTCTTCCCCAAAAGAGAATGTTTCTTCGCGCTTGGCATTCCCGTTTCCGCTTGAGAACACCATTTCATAGGGAAAGGCCTTTCCAATTATGGACACAGCAAATCCGATTGAAAACCACGGGTCAATCGTCAGACGAAATCGAAACCCGCGCTTTTGTTCCTTTGTGCGAAAATCATGCGACCTCCCCAAAATCTTCAAACAGGCAACGTTTTCGAGATACCCATCTAAATGTGTATGGGAAACTGTATCTCCATCGCCAACAACAATAGTCATGCCCATTTTGTCTGAATATGAGGAAATAAAATACTGAACATCTGAACCTTCCAA